>NZ_CP011486.1:628124-942186 GCF_001653455.1 Helicobacter pylori
CAAGCTAAAATCTATTAAGGAAATCAGTATTAAAAAATTTATTCTATCTTCTCTTGTTTTCGCATGTATGAATACCAGCGTTGAAGCTTTAGAAAACAACGGCTCTAAACCAAGCGATTTGGCTTCTCCAAAAGAAACCGAAGTTCAAAAAAATGAAGCCCAAAACGAAACCTCTCAAGCCAATCAAACGCCTAAAGAAATGAAAGTCAAGTCCATTTCTTATGTGGGGCTTTCTTACATGTCTGACATGCTCGCTAATGAGATTGTAAAGATTCGTGTGGGCGATATTGTGGATTCTAAAAGAATAGACACCGCTGTTTTGGCCTTGTTCAATCAAGGGTATTTTAAAGATGTTTATGCCACTTTTGAAGGCGGTATATTGGAATTTCATTTTGATGAAAAAGCCAGAATTGCCGGGGTAGAAATCAAAGGTTATGGGACTGAAAAAGAAAAAGACGGCTTAAAATCCCAAATGGGGATCAAAAAGGGCGATACCTTTGATGAGCAAAAATTAGAGCATGCTAAAACGGCTTTAAAAACGGCTTTAGAGGGGCAGGGCTATTATGGGAGCGTGGTGGAAGTGCGCACAGAAAAGGTCAGCGAGGGCGCGTTATTAATCGTGTTTGATGTGAATAGGGGGGATAGTATTTACATCAAACAATCTATTTATGAAGGCAGCGACAAATTAAAACGCCGTGTGATTGAGTCTTTGAGCGCGAACAAGCAACGAGATTTCATGGGCTGGATGTGGGGCTTGAATGACGGAAAGTTACGCCTAGATCAGCTAGAATACGACTCCATGCGTATCCAAGATGTGTATATGCGTAGGGGTTATTTGGACGCTCATATTTCTTCGCCTTTCTTGAAAACGGATTTTTCTACCCATGACGCTAAGCTTCATTATAAAGTCAAAGAAGGGATTCAGTATAGGATTTCAGATATTTTAATAGAGATTGACAACCCAGTAGTCCCCTTAAAAACCTTAGAAAAAGCGCTTAAAGTGAAAAGGAAAGATGTCTTTAACATTGAGCATTTAAGAGCGGATGCACAAATTTTAAAAACCGAAATCGCTGATAAGGGCTATGCGTTTGCAGTGGTGAAACCAGACTTGGATAAGGACGAAAAAAACGGGCTTGTGAAAGTCATTTATCGCATTGAAGTGGGCGATATGGTGCATATTAATGATGTCATCATTTCAGGGAATCAGCGCACGAGCGATAGGATCATTAGAAGGGAGATATTATTAGGGCCAAAAGATAAATACAGCTTGACTAAATTAAGAAATTCTGAAAATTCTTTGAGGCGTTTAGGGTTTTTCTCTAAAGTCAAAATTGAAGAAAAAAGGGTTAATAGCTCGCTTATGGATTTATTAGTGAGCGTGGAAGAGGGGCGCACTGGGCAGTTGCAATTCGGGTTAGGCTATGGCTCTTATGGAGGGCTTATGTTTAATGGGAGCG
Source organism: Helicobacter pylori (assembly GCF_001653455.1). Classification (NCBI taxonomy): domain Bacteria; kingdom Pseudomonadati; phylum Campylobacterota; class Epsilonproteobacteria; order Campylobacterales; family Helicobacteraceae; genus Helicobacter; species Helicobacter pylori. The sequence continues at coordinate 629,582 of NZ_CP011486.1, forward strand.
TGAGCGAAAGAAACCTTTTTGGCACAGGGCAAAACATGAGCTTGTATGCTAACATTGCTACAGGGGGGGGGAGATCTTATCCTGGCATGCCAAAGGGAGCGGGGCGTATGTTCGCTGGGAATTTGAGCTTGACTAACCCAAGGATTTTTGACAGCTGGTATAGCTCTACGATCAACCTTTATGCGGATTATAGGATAAGCTATCAATACATTCAGCAGGGCGGAGGCTTTGGCGTGAATGTTGGGCGCATGCTGGGTAATAGGACTCATATTAGCTTAGGGTATAACTTGAATGTTACCAAACTCCTTGGTTTCAGTAGCCCCTTATACAACCGCTACTACTCCTCTGTTAATGAAGTGGTTTCTCCAAGACAATGTTCTACCCCCGCATCGGTGATTATCAACCGCTTATCAGGCGGTAAGACTCCGCTACAACCTGAAAGCTGTTCTAGTCCTGGGGCGATTACAACTTCACCAGAAATAAGAGGTATTTGGGATAGGGATTACCACACGCCTATCACTAGCTCTTTCACTCTTGATCTAAGCTATGACAACACCGATGATTATTATTTCCCTAGAAATGGGGTTATCTTTAGTTCCTATGCGACGATGTCCGGTTTGCCAAGCTCTGGCACGCTCAATTCTTGGAACGGGTTAGGCGGGAATGTCCGTAACACTAAAGTTTATGGTAAATTCGCCGCTTACCACCATTTGCAAAAATATTTATTGATAGATTTGATCGCTCGCTTTAAAACGCAAGGAGGTTATATCTTTAGGTATAACACCGATGATTACTTGCCCTTGAACTCCACTTTCTACATGGGGGGCGTAACCACGGTGAGAGGCTTTAGGAACGGCTCCATCACGCCTAAAGATGAATATGGCTTGTGGCTTGGAGGCGATGGGATTTTTACCGCTTCTACTGAATTGAGCTATGGCGTGTTGAAAGCGGCTAAAATGCGTTTAGCGTGGTTTTTTGACTTTGGTTTCTTGACCTTTAAAACCCCAACTAGAGGGAGTTTCTTCTATAACGCTCCCACCACGACAGCGAATTTTAAAGACTATGGCGTTGTAGGGGCTGGGTTTGAAAGAGCGACTTGGAGGGCTTCTACAGGCTTACAAATTGAATGGATTTCGCCCATGGGGCCTTTGGTGCTCATCTTCCCTATAGCGTTCTTCAACCAGTGGGGCGATGGCAATGGCAAGAAATGTAAAGGGCTATGCTTCAACCCTAACATGGACGATTACACGCAACACTTTGAATTTTCTATGGGAACAAGGTTTTAAAATGCGCACCAACAGAGAAGAAATGTTAGATCTAATGAAAAACGCGCCCTTGAAAGAATTAGGGCAAAGGGCTTTGAGAGTGAAACAACGCTTGCACCCTGAAAACTTGACGACTTTCATTGTGGATAGGAATATCAATTACACCAATATTTGTTTTGTGGATTGCAAGTTTTGCGCGTTCAAGCGCACCCTAAAAGAAAAAGACGCTTATGTGTTGAGCTATGAAGAAATTGATCAAAAAATTGAAGAATTGCTCGCTATTGGTGGCACGCAGATCCTCTTTCAAGGGGGGGTGCACCCGCAGCTCAAAATAGACTATTATGAAAATTTAGTGAGCCATATCGCTCAAAAATTCCCCACTATCACTATCCATGGTTTTAGTGCGGTTGAAATTGATTACATTTCTAAAATCTCTAAATTGTCCTTAAAAGAAGTTTTAGAAAGGTTGAAAAACGCCGGTTTAAGCTCCATTCCAGGGGCCGGTGCAGAAATACTAAGCGATAGGGTGCGCGATGTGATCGCGCCTAAAAAATTGAGCAGTGATCGGTGGGTTGAAGTCCATAGAATGGCGCATCTTTGCGGGATCAAAAGCACGGCTACCATGATGTTTGGGAGCGTGGATAATGAAGAAGATGTGATAGAGCATCTCCAAAGGGTGCGCGATTTGCAAGATGAAACCGGCGGCTTTAGGGCTTTTATTTTATGGAGCTTTCAGCCTAATAACACCCCCCTAAAAGAAGAAATCCCTAGCATTAAAAAAGCGAGTTCCAATCGGTATTTACGCTATTTGGCATGCAGTAGGATTTTTTTAGATAACATTCAAAACATACAAAGTTCATGGGTTACTCAAGGCTCTATGATAGGGCAGTTAGCCTTATTGTTTGGAGCGAATGATTTAGGGAGCGTGATGATGGAAGAAAATGTAGTGAAAGCGGCCGGGACGAGTTTTTGCATGAATGAAGCGGAAATGATAGAGCTTATTGAAGACATTGGGAGTGTGGCGGCTAAACGAAACACCGCTTATGAAATCTTAAAACGATACCCTGTTAGAGCAAAGGTATAAAGAGCATGAAAAAAATTTTAATCATTTTATTATTAGGAGTTTTTATGGGGTTACAAGCGAGCGCTTTGACACACCAAGAGATCAATCAAGCTAAAGTCCCTGTGATTTATGAAGAAAACCATTTGTTGCCCATGGGGTTTATCCATTTAGCTTTTAGGGGGGGTGGGAGCTTGGGCGATAAAAATCAGCTGGGCTTAGCGAAATTGTTCGCGCAAGTTTTAAACGAAGGCACTAAAGAGCTTGGCGCGGTGGGGTTTGCACAACTTTTAGAGCAAAAAGCGATCAGTTTGAATGTGGATACCAGCACAGAAGATTTGCAAATCACTTTAGAATTTTTGAAAGAATACGAAGATGAAGCCATAACGCGCTTAAAAGAGCTTTTAAAATCCCCTAATTTCACGCAAAACGCCTTAGAAAAAGTTAGAACGAGAATGTTAGCCCAACTTTTGCAAAAAGAAAGCGATTTTGACTATTTAGCCAAATTGACTTTAAAACAAGAACTTTTCGCTAACACCCCTTTAGCTAATGCGTCTTTAGGCACTAAAGAGAGCCTTCAAAAAATCAAGCTAGACGATTTGAAACAACAATTTACTAAGGTTTTTGAACTCAATAAGCTCGTGGTGGTGCTTGGGGGCGATTTAAAAATGGATCAAACCCTTAAGCGTTTGGATAACGCTCTTAATTTCTTGCCGCAAGGTAAGGCGTATGAAGAGCCTTATTTTGAAACAAGCGATAAAAAGAGCGAAAAAATCCTCTATAAAGACACCGAGCAGGCTTTCGTGTATTTTGGCGCGCCCTTTAAAATCAAAGACTTAAAACAGGATCTAGCGAAATCTAAAGTGATGATGTTTGTGCTTGGGGGAGGGTTTGGCTCTCGTTTGATGGAAAAAATCAGGGTTCAAGAGGGCTTAGCTTATAGCGTGTATATCCATTCTAATTTTTCTAAAGTGGCGCATTTTGCAAGCGGGTATTTGCAAACCAAGCTCAGCACTCAAGCTAAAAGCGTCGCCTTAGTTAAAAAAATCGTTAAGGAATTTGCAGAAAAAGGCATGACCCAACAAGAATTAGACGACGCTAAAAAGTTTTTACTAGGCTCTGAGCCTTTAAGGAATGAAACGCTTTCTAGCCGCTTGAACACCACTTACAACTATTTTTATTTAGGGTTGCCTTTAGATTTTAAAAAAACATTGCTTGATCAAATCCAAAAAATGAGTTTGAAAGAAATCAACGATTTCATTAAAGCGCACACCGAAATCAATGATTTGACCTTTGCCATTGTGAGCAATAAGAAGAAGGATAAATAATGCCGTTTGAAGCTGTAATCGGGCTAGAAGTCCATGTCCAACTCAACACCAAAACCAAAATCTTTTGCTCTTGCTCTACAAGTTTTGGAGAATCCCCTAATTCTAACACCTGCCCTGTGTGTTTGGGCTTGCCGGGAGCTTTGCCGGTATTGAATAAAGAAGTGGTTAAAAAAGCCATCCAATTAGGCACAGCCCTTGAAGCCAATATCAATCAAAATTCCATTTTTGCAAGAAAAAATTATTTTTACCCTGATTTGCCTAAAGCTTATCAAATCTCGCAATTTGAAGTCCCTATTGTGAGCGATGGGAAATTAGAAATTGACACTCAAGAGGGCGTCAAAATCGTGCGTATTGAAAGGGCTCACATGGAAGAAGATGCCGGTAAAAATATCCATGAGGGCGGTTATTCTTTGGTGGATTTGAACCGCGCTTGCACCCCTTTATTAGAAATTGTCAGTAAGCCGGACATGAAAAATAGCGAAGAAGCCATTGCGTATTTGAAAAAGCTTCATGCTATCGTGCGTTTTATAGGGATTTCTGATGCGAACATGCAAGAGGGGAATTTCAGGTGCGATGCGAATGTTTCCATCAGGCCTAAGGGCGATGAAAAGCTTTACACAAGAGTGGAGATTAAAAATTTAAATAGTTTTAGATTTATCGCTAAAGCGATTGAATATGAAATAGAGCGCCAAAGCGCGGCGTGGGAAAGCGGGCGTTATAATGAAGAGGTGGTTCAAGAAACGCGCCTTTTTGACACTGCTAAAGGGATCACCCTTTCTATGCGTAATAAAGAAGAGTCGGCGGATTACCGCTATTTTAAAGATCCGGATTTGTATCCTGTGTTTATCAATGAAAAATTTTTAAAAGAAGCTCAAAAGATCAACGAATTGCCTAGCACGAAAAAAATCCGCTACATGAAAGATTTTAACCTTAAAGAAGACGATGCGAATTTATTGGTGAGCGATCCTTTATTGGCAGAGTATTTTGAAAGCATGCTTAATCTTGGGGTTAAGGCTAAAACGAGCGTTACATGGCTTTGCGTGGAATTGTTAGGGCGCTTGAAAGCTGAGATCACTTTAGAAAATTGCGGGGTTAGCGCTCACACGCTAGGCGCTTTAGCCAAACGAATCGATGAGGGCAAAATTTCTGGCAAGAGCGCTAAAGATGTGTTAGACAGGCTTTTAGAAGAGCGTGGGGGCGATGTGGATGCACTCATTGAACAAATGGGCTTGTCTCAAGTCAATGATACAGAAGCGATAGTTAAAGTAATAGAAGAAGTGCTTAAAAACAACGCCGATAAGGTGCTTGAATACAAAAGCGGTAAGGACAAGCTTTTTGGGTTTTTTGTAGGCCAAGCGATGAAAAATCTCAAAGGCGCTAATCCTAGCGTGGTGAATGCTATTTTGAAAGAGAAATTGGATTAATGAGAAGAATTTTTTCTTATGTTTTAAAAGTTTTGTTGTTGTTTAGGGTGGTTTATGCAGAGCCTGAATCTAAAGTGGAAGCCTTAGAGGGGAAGAAACAAGATTCTTCTTTGGATAAAAAAATCCGCCAAGAATTGAAGAATAAGGAGTTGAAAAACAAGGAAGCAAAAAGTAAAGAAGAAAAGAAAAAGACCGAAGAAAAGAAAGAAGTAAAACCCAAAAGAAAGCCCAGAGCAGAAGTCCATCATGGGGACGCTAAAAGCCCATCTCAAAAAATTGCGTCTCCTAAAATTAAAGAGAGCGCTAAAGGCGTTCAAAATAAAGGCACTCAAAGTAATGCGCCAAAACCTGAGGAAAAAGAGACAACCTCTCAAACTCTTGAAAAAAATAAAGGGACAAGCCCTGGCTCGCAATTCAATTCCATTTTTGGCAATCCTGATAACGCTACCAATAACACCCTTGAAGATAAAGTCGTGGGGGGCATTTCCTTACTCGTTAATGGCTCGCCTATCACGCTGTATCAAATCCAAGAAGAGCAAGAAAAATCTAAAGTGAGCAAAGCCCAAGCAAGGGATCGCTTGATCGCTGAACGCATTAAAAACCAAGAAATTGAACGCTTAAAAATCCATGTAGATGATGACAAGCTAGACCAAGAAATGGCGATGATGGCGCAACAGCAAGGCATGGATTTGGATCATTTCAAACAAATGCTTATGACTGAGGGGCATTATAAACTCTATAGAGAACAGCTTAAGGAACATTTAGAAATGCAAGAATTGTTGCGTAATATTTTGCTCACTAATGTGGATACTAGCTCTGAAACCAAAATGCGCGAGTATTACAACAAACACAAAGAGCAATTCAGTATCCCCACAGAAGTAGAAACCGTGCGCTACACTTCAACGAGTCAAGAGGATTTAGAAAGGGCTATGGCAGATCCTAATTTGGAAATTCCAGGGGTAACTAAGGCCAATGAAAAAATAGAGATGAAAACCCTAAACCCTCAAATCGCTCAAGTCTTTATTTCTCATGCTGAAGGCTCTTTTACGCCTGTTATGAATGGGGGTGGGGGGCAGTTTATCACCTTTTATATCAAGGAAAAAAAGGGTAAAAATGAAGTGAGCTTCAGCCAAGCTAAGCAATTCATCGCTCAAAAATTAGTGGAAGAATCTAAAGATAAGATTTTAGAAGAGCATTTTGAAAAAGTGCGCGTCAAGTCTAGGATTGTGATGATTAGAGAGTGATCTTTAGATCGTGCAACATTTTAATTTTTTCTATAAAGATTCTCTTTTTTCTATCGCTTTATTAACTTTTGTTATCGCTCTTGTCATTTTATTAGAACAGGCTAGGGCGTATTTCACCCAAAAGAAAAACAAAAAATTCTTACAAAAATTCGCTCAAAACCAAAACGCTTATGTGAGTAGTGAAAATTTAGACGAGCTTTTCAAGCATGTAAAATTTTCTAGTTTGATGTTTTTAGCTAGGGCGTATTCTAAAATCGCTGACATAGAAATGAGTATTGAAATCTTAAAAGGGCTTTTAGCGCGCCCTTTAAAAGATGAAGAAAAAACCGCTGTTTTGGATTTATTGGCTAAAAATTATTTTAGCGTGGGGTATTTGCAAAAAGCGCAAGACACTTTGAAAGAGATTTTGCGCTTTTCTCCAAGGAATGTGGAAGCGTTATTGAAACTCATGCATGTGTATGAATTAGAAAAGGATTATTCAAAGGCTTTAGAGACTTTAGAATGCTTGGAAGAATTAGAGGTCCCTGAAATTGAAACGATCAAAAACTACCTTTATTTAATGCATTTAATAGAGAGTAAGGAAGATGCGAATAAAATCTTGCATGTGGCAAAAAATTCGCCAGATTTGAAAAAAATCGCTTTGAATTATTTAAAATCTTGCGATGAAAATCTTTTTTGGCAAGAGATCGATAAAACCGAACGGCTAGAAAATTTAATCGATCTTTTATGGGATCAAAATATCCCTGCTTTTATTTTAGAAAAACATGCTCTTTTGCAAGACATCGCGCGCTCTCAAGGGTTGCTTTTAGATGGTAAGTTTTGTCAAATCTTTGAATTAGAGGTTTTACGCGCTTTATTGAATAGCCCTATAAAAGCGAATTTGACTTTTGAATACCGCTGCAAGCATTGCAAACAAATTTTTCCTTTTGAAAGCCATAGATGCCCTGTGTGTTACCAATTAGCGTTTATGGATATGGTGCTTAAAATCTCTAGAAAAACGCATGTTATGGGGGTGGATTAGATGCAAGAAATTGAAATTTTTTGCGATGGCTCTTCTTTGGGCAATCCCGGGCCAGGCGGGTATGCGGCGATTTTACGCTATAAGGATAAAGAAAAAATCATCAGTGGGGGCGAACAATGCACCACCAATAACCGCATGGAATTAAGGGCGTTGAATGAAGCTTTAAAAATCTTAAAACGCCCATGCAATATCACGCTTTATAGCGATTCGCAATATGTGTGTCAAGCGATCAATGTGTGGCTGATTAATTGGCAAAAAAAGAATTTTGCTAAAGTCAAAAATGTGGATTTGTGGAAAGAATTTTTAGAAGTCTCTCAAGGGCATTCTATTGTGGCTGTTTGGATCAAGGGGCATAACGGGCATGCACAAAATGAGCGGTGCGATAGTCTCGCTAAATTAGAAGCGCAAAAATGGGTCAAAACGGCCACTTGAAAGGGATAAGATGAAAGACAAAAACAATAAGCTTGCAGATTGCCCTTATATTACGCTAGAAAAAGCTTTAGGGTATTCTTTTAAAGACAAGCATTTATTGGAGCAAGCCTTAACGCATAAATCATGCAAGCTCGCTTTAAACAACGAGCGCTTGGAATTTTTAGGCGATGCGGTGTTGGGCTTGGTGATAGGGGAGTTGCTATACCATAAATTTTATCAATACGATGAGGGGAAACTCTCCAAATTAAGGGCTTCTATCGTAAGCGCGCAGGGTTTTACGAAATTAGCGAAAGTGATTTCTTTGCAAGATTATTTGCGCGTCTCTTCTTCTGAAGAAACCTCTAAAGGGAGGGAAAAACCCTCTATTTTATCAAGCGCCTTTGAAGCTTTAATGGCTGGGGTGTATTTGGAGGCAGGGTTAGATAAAGTGCGTAAAATCATGCAAAATTTGCTCAATCGCACTTACAAGCGTTTGGATTTGGAACATTTGTCTGTGGATTATAAAACCGCTTTGCAAGAATTGACCCAAGCGCAATTTTGCGTGATCCCCACTTACCAATTACTCAAAGAAAAAGGGCCCGCTCACCATAAAGAATTTGAAATGGCTTTATACATTCAAAATCAAATGTATGCGACCGCTAAAGGCAAGAGTAAAAAAGAAGCCGAACAGCAATGCGCCTATCAAGCGCTCCAAAAACTTAAGGGGATAAAATGAATACTTTAGGGCATTTTTTAAGGCTAACGACTTTTGGAGAATCGCATGGGAGCGTCATAGGGGGGGTTTTAGACGGCATGCCTAGTGGGATTAAAATAGACTATGCATTATTAGAAAATGAAATGAAGCGCCGTCAAGGGGGGAGGAATGTTTTCACCACGCCACGAAAAGAAGACGATAAAGTGGAAATAACAAGCGGGGTTTTTGAAGATTTCAGCACAGGGACGCCCATAGGGTTTTTAATCCACAATCAAAGGGCTAGGAGCAAGGATTACGATAACATTAAAAACCTTTTCAGACCTAGCCATGCGGATTTCACTTATTTTTATAAATACGGCATCAGAGATTTTAGGGGTGGGGGGAGGAGTTCGGCCAGAGAGAGCGCTATAAGAGTGGCAGCTGGGGCGTTTGCTAAAATGCTTTTAAAAGAAATTGGCATTGTTTGTGAAAGCGGGATTATGAAGATTGGGGGCATTGAAGCCAAAAATTACGATTTCAATCATGCTTTAGAAAGTGAAATTTTTGCCCTGGATAAAGAACAAGAAGAAGCGCAAAAAACAGCCATTCAAAACGCTATCAAAAACCACGATAGCATAGGGGGGGTGGCTTTGATTAGAGCAAGGAGCGTGAAAAGAAATCAAAAACTCCCCATTGGATTAGGCCAGGGGCTATACGCTAAATTAGACGCTAAAATCGCTGAAGCGATGATGGGGCTTAACGGGGTGAAAGCGGTTGAAATTGGCAAAGGGGTAGAAAGCTCTTTATTAAAAGGCTCAGAGTATAATGATTTGATGGATCAAAAAGGGTTTTTGAGCAATCGTAGTGGAGGGATTTTAGGGGGCATGAGCAATGGGGAAGAGATCATTGTTAAAGTGCATTTTAAACCCACGCCAAGCATTTTCCAACCTCAACCAACCATAGACATTAAGGGTAATGAATGCGAATGTTTGTTAAAAGGCAGGCATGACCCTTGCATTGCGATTAGAGGGAGTGTGGTGTGTGAGAGTTTGCTCTCGTTAGTGTTGGCCGATATGGTATTACTCAATTTGACTTCAAAAATAGAGTATTTAAAAACGATTTATAATGAGAATTAAACGAAATTGGATACAATCAGCTTAAAAAGGATATAAATGGAAAAGTTACCTAAAAAACGAGTTTCTAAAACCAAATCACAAAAACTTATCAATAGCCTTACCACCCAAAAAAACAGAGCTTTGCTTAAAAAAATCAGCGCTAATGAAATGCTTTTAGAGTTAGAAAAAGGGGCGTTTAAAAAAAATGAAGCTTATTTTATTTCTGATGAAGAAGATAAAAATTATGTTTTAGTGCCAGATAATGTGATCTCTCTTTTGGCAGAAAACGCCAGAAAAGCTTTTGAAGCCAGGCTTAAAGCGGAATTAGAAAGGGATATTATCATTCAAGCGCCGATTGATTTTGAAGACGTGCGCGAAGTTTCTTTGCAATTATTAGAAAATTTACGCCAAAAAGATGGGAATTTACCCAATATCAACACCTTAAATTTTGTCAAACAAATCAAAAAAGAACACCCTAATTTGTTTTTTAATTTTGACAACATGTTCAAACAACCCCCTTTTAATGAAAATAATTTTGAAAATTTTGACAGCAATGATGAGGAAAATTTTTAATGCAAACCATTGATTTTGAAAAATTTTCACAATACTCTAAGCCCGGCCCACGATACACCAGCTACCCCACAGCGGTGGAGTTTAAAGAAAATTTTAACGAAGAGAGTTTGAAAAAAGCGTTTTTTTCCCATGACAACCTCAAAAACCCCATGCCCTTATCGCTTTATACGCATTTGCCCTTTTGCAGGAGCGCGTGTTATTTTTGCGCTTGTTCGGTCATTTACACTAGTTTGGAAGAGAAAAAAACCCGCTATATTAGCTATCTTAAAAAAGAACTCGCCCTTTTAAAAAATGCGATGGACACGAACAGAGAAGTGGCGCAATTCCACTATGGCGGCGGCACGCCAACCTTTTTTTCGCCCATTCAATTAGATGAGATCACTCAAAGCATTCAAGAAGTTTTCCCCAATTTCAGCCAAGACATTGAAATGAGTTGCGAGATTGACCCTAGGCATTTCACTAAAGAGCATATGCAAACCTTATTTGATAGAGGGTTTAACCGCTTGAGTTTTGGGGTGCAAGATTTTGATTTTGAAGTCCAAAAAGCCATTCATAGAATCCAGCCTTTTGAAATGGTTCAAGATGCGGTGAAGCTCGCTAGAGATTATGGCATTAAATCCATTAATTTTGATTTGATTTATGGCTTACCCAACCAAACTAAAGAGAGTTTTTTAAAAACTTTGGAGTGGGTTTTGAAACTGGATCCGGACCGATTAGCGGTGTTTAATTACGCGCATGTGCCTTGGGTGAAAAAAACGATGCGTAAAATTGATGAAACCCTATTGCCAAGCCCTAAAGACAAATTAGAGATTCTAGAAGCCCTGATTAGTTTTTTAGAAAAAGCAAATTATCAAATGATAGGCATGGATCATTTCGCTAAAAGCGATAATGAATTGTATCTAGCCCTTCAAAAAGCGGAGTTACGCCGTAATTTTCAAGGCTATACCACGAAAAAATTCACTCAAACCATTGGCATTGGCGTTACGAGCATTGGCGAAGGGGGCGATTATTACACGCAAAATTATAAAGATTTAAACCAGTATGAAAAAGCCCTTGATTTGGGGCATTTACCGGTAGAAAGGGGCGTAGCGCTAACCAAAGAAGATGTGTTAAGGAAAGAAGTGATCATGCAAATGATGAGCAATTTAAAATTGGATTACTCTAAAATTGAAGAAAAATTTTCTATTGATTTTAAAGCGCATTTTAAAAAAGAATTAGAAAAATTAAAGCCTTATGAAGAAGCGGGTTTGCTTTCATTCAATGCTAAAGGCTTTGAGATGACAAGAACAGGGGGCATGCTCGTAAGAAACATGGCTATGGAATTTGACGCGTATTTGCGTGGGGGCGAAAAACATTTCAGTAAAACGCTATGAGTGAAAATATTTTTGAAGAAGTAGGGGACGCTTGCGTTAAATGCGCTAAATGCGTGCCAGGTTGCACCATATACCGCATTCATAAAGATGAGGCGACTTCGCCTAGGGGCTTTTTAGATTTGATGCGCTTAAACGCTCAAAACAAGCTTAAATTAGACACGAATTTAAAACACCTTTTAGAAACTTGTTTTTTATGCACCGCTTGCGTGGAAACCTGCCCTTTTCATTTGCCCATAGACACCTTAATAGAAAAAGCCAGGGAAAAAATCGCTCAAAAGCATGGCATTGCATGGTATAAAAAATCCTATTTTTCGCTTTTAAAAAACCGCAAAAGAATGGATAGGGTGTTTTCGGTGGCGCATTTTTTAGCCCCTTGCGTTCTCAAGCAAGTAGGGGATAGTTTAGAGCCTAGAGTGGCGTTTAAAGGCTTGTTCAAACGCTTTAAAAAAAGCGCTCTGCCTCCTTTAAATCAAAAAAGTTTTTTGCAAAAACACACAGAGGTTAAGCCTTTAGAAAACCCCATTCAAAAAGTGGCGATCTTTATAGGGTGCTTGAGCAATTACCACTACCAGCAAGTAGGGGAGAGCTTGTTGTATATTTTAGAAAAGCTTAACATTCAAGCGATCATTCCTAAACAAGAATGCTGCGCGGCTCCTGCATATTTTACCGGCGATAAAGAAACCACGCTTTTTTTAGTGAAAAAAAACATTGAATGGTTTGAAAGCTATTTAAATGAAGTGGATGCGATCATCGTGCCTGAAGCCACATGCGCTAGCATGCTCATTAACGATTATTACAAGGTGTTTTTAGGCGAAAAAGATAAGGATTTGTATGTGAAGCGTTTGGAAAAAATCACGCCTAAAATCTATCTTGCGAGCGTGTTTTTAGAAAAACACACCCCTTTAAAAAATCTTTTAGAAAAAACCCCTAATGAAAGAAAGGAAGTGATTACTTATCATAACCCTTGCCATGCCAAAAAAACCCTAAACGCCCATAAAGAAGTGCGAAACTTGCTCAATTCGCATTATGAAATCAAGGAAATGCCGGATAATTGTTGCGGCTTTGGGGGGATTACCATGCAAACCGAAAAGGCAGAGTTTTCTTTTAAAGTGGGGCTTCTTAGGGCTAAAGAAATCATGGACACCAAAGCTGGAATTTTGAGCGCAGAATGTGGGGCATGCCATATGCAACTCAATAACGCTCTAAAATCTTTAGACAACCCCAACACCCCCTCTTTTTTACACCCCCTAGAACTCATCGCTAAGGCTTTAAAAAGCGCTGAATAGAGATTAAAAACGCTGAAAGGCATTTTTTAAAAATAAACAATAAAAGAGCTTGCAAAAAGCAAATAATAATCTCTTTAAAAAAGCGGTCTTCTTGGGTTAGGGGGTTTTTAGTTGGGGATTAAGGGGAGAGTTAAGTGCAAAAAATACCCCCTATCCCCTCAAGAGTTTTGCAATAAAATAAAATCTAAAACAATAAAGCAAGTTAATTAAAATCCTATTTTTTATCCCACCAGCACGAAAAACTCTGTCCTTTAGGGTGCAGTAAGTGTATAGCTGTTAGGCTATATTTAAGCTAAAAGATAGCAAAATACCTCCAGTCTTTTTGGGGTAGGAAATATCCATGCAGACTTTAAAGAACAAAGCCTTTCGTGTTAGCGTCCGTTGGGACGCTTTAGTTAGGAAGCCTCTTGCTTTAAAAAGGGGCGGTTTCACATAATACAGAACTTTAACGCCACTACAAGGAATGAAAATGTCAGAAATCAACACCTACAAACTCATTAAAGAAAAACTGCAAGCCATACCCAACCAACGCCTTAAAGGGAGCTTGTTTGAAAAGGTTTGCAAGCGTTTTTTAGAAGAGCATGATAGCGCTAATGAATACGAGTCTATTAAGCTTTGGAGCGATTGGGAATTAAGGGGGAATAATAGCGATTGCGGGATTGATATGGTGATACAAACCACTTCAAAAGAATACATCGCTGTGCAATGCAAATTCCATCAAGACAGCGTCTCACTCAATGAGCTTGCGACTTTTTTCACCCAATTGCAAAGTGGGGTGGGGGAGGTTAGGTTTAAAAAAGGGATCATCATCACCACTTCCGATCTAACCTCTAACGCCCAAAAAGCCATTGAGCAAATCAGAAGCAATGGATTTTTTATTACATTTATGCGATTTTCCACCATAAAGGCTATTTGGAAAAATACAAAAATTCCTTAACCAAAGAAGCGCCGCGCATCGCTTTGAGTAAGGATTTTAAAGCGCTCTCTACTCTTGGCAAGGAATTAGCCGATTTGCATTTGAACTATGAGAGCGGGGAAATGCACACAAGCGTTGAATATAAAACGCTAATGAACGCCGAAATAGAGGGTTATTATGATGTGAGCAAAATGACAAAAAAGGGGGATAGCATCATTTATAACCACAATATCACCATCACTAAAATCCCTAAAAAAGCCTTTGACTATGTACTGAATGGCAAGAGCGCGATTGACTGGGTGATCGAACGCTATCAAATCACTATTGACAACAAAAAGGACAAAGGGAGTTTGATCAAAAACAACCCGAACGATTATGCGGGCGGAAAATATGTTTTTGAACTCCTTTGTAGGATCATCAAACTCTCTGAAAAAAGCGTGGATTTGATTGAAAAGATTAGCGAAAAGGGGTTTGAGTGAATAACCAACAATACAAAGAGTTTATTGAAACATCAATAGAAAATATTAGGAAAGCCCACAATGAAAACTACTTAAGCATATTTGCAGGAGCTGGAATAAGTGCTGAATCAAAATTGCCCAAATGGGGTGATTTGATCAATGAGCTTCAAAAGCGTCTTTATAGTGGTATTAAAGAGGATGAGGATTACCTTGTCCTTGCAGAAAAATTTTACAATCAATTTGGAGAATATTCTTATTATCAAACTTTAAAATCTCTAATCCCTGATAATGCAAAGAAAAATGATTTGCATTTGGGAATTGTCAAATTGAATATTAAAAATCTAATCACAACAAATTGGGACAATCTATTTGAACAAGCAATCAATGAAGAGGGAAGATTTTTTAATATCATAAAGAGTGATAAGGATATTGGAAGTTCAACCGGCTTTGCAAAGTTTATTAAAATGCACGGAAGTTTAGATGAAAACAACATTGTATTTAAAGAGCAAGACTACCTAGAATATAGTAAGCATTTCCCTTTGATTGAAAACTATATTAAAGGAGTTTTTTCAACAGATACAGTGATTTTGCTCGGTTACTCATTGAGTGATCAAAATGTAAAACAAATTATTTCTTGGGTAAATTCTCACTCAAAAAGTGTAAAACCAATCTATTTTATTAAAACAGCCAAAGAATTTGATAGGATTGAATTTGAATTTTACAAAAATAAAAATATCCACATTCTTTACACCCAAGAACTTTTTGAAAAAAAAGGACACTCTGATGAACTGCGAAGTTTTTTAGAAGAGATAAAAGCTAAACCAAAAGATATTTCTAAAAATTACAGCGGAATTATTTTTTCAACTAAACAACTAAGAAAAATGATTTTTAATTTTGATTATAATGCAATAAAAAAAAGAATTAGTGAAATATCACTAAAAAGTTCTAGTGTTCTTAATGAATTAGAAAAAGCGTTTTTACTCTACCATCTTGGACAAGACATTCAAGCTTTTGAGACATTAAAAATAAATTCCAAACAAGCCTTTCGTGAAAGAAACTATGATATTTGGTATATTAGTTTGTATAATATGTACAATATGCCGCTATTTTATGGGTATAGTGATGAAAACAATAAAAAATTAGAAAAATATCATAAAGAAAGAATATCAATAGATCTAAATGAGAGTTTTTATGAATTACCTTTCCAAAAAAGAGAACAGATAAAATACCTTAGAGACATTAACACCACACTCAATATTAACTTGATAGAAGCCTACCAGCTAAAAGAAAAAGTAACAAGAGACTTAGAAATATGGAGTAGTGGCGATAGTTCTTTTAGCTTCAATAACAATCAAAACAAAGCTTATAGAATATTCAAAAAAACCTTGTTAAAATATTTCCGCTTCCTTATTATTAATGGAAATCAAGAGAAGTTTTTTGAACAAATGATTGAAATATTCTTTTCTTTTTTAAGAATATATCAAATCCAAGAAAAAAGAAGAAACAATAATGAAGCAATACTGATTACTTTGAGATCAGGACAAATTTACTGCATCTTGAAATATTACGATAATAAAACTCTAATAAAAAAACTCAATCAATATTTTCAAGAAACAAACATTGTTTTTAAAGTAGAAATGGAGAACTTGATAGGGATTTTTAAAAATATTTCTTCTCAGTTTGTTCAAATAGATATATTTGAAACTGAATTTAGCAGACTTTTTAAGAATTTTTTGGTATTAAGCGCTTGGATAGAGTTAGATCAGAATACATTTGATGCCATTGTTGAAATATGCCAAGAAAAAATAGATGAAGACATTCTACGGAATAGTTACGATTCGATGGGATATTTCATTACAAAACAATGGAATAAATTTAAAATGAAAATTAAAACAGAGATCAAGTTTTCTATTTTGGATCGCATTCTCTTTTCTTTTATTAGAAAACTGACTGAGAACTTTAGAGGGTATTTAATAATCCTAGAAAGTTCACCACGCTGTATGCAAAATTTGCTCTTTATTTTACAACAATACAATATTGAGTATAATACTGAGCTAGATCTCATACAGCAAGCCCTAATCAATACGCTCATTAAAAAAATAATGGAACTTCCTAATGACACACAGATATGGATTTCCAATCTTTTAATTTGTGATTTATTTCCTATTACAAAAAATAACGACGATGTCAATCAAAATGTAAAAAAATTTCTGCTCAATATTTGGGAGAAGAATCAAAATAGAAAGACCATACAAGAAGATGAAGCCTATTTA
Organism: Helicobacter pylori; assembly: GCF_001653455.1. Lineage (NCBI taxonomy): Bacteria > Pseudomonadati > Campylobacterota > Epsilonproteobacteria > Campylobacterales > Helicobacteraceae > Helicobacter > Helicobacter pylori. Next base: position 646,023 of record NZ_CP011486.1, read on the forward strand.
CTTCTAACATGCAACATGCACAGAATAGGCATTTTAAATAGCGAGCAGTTTCAAAAAATATTCTTGGAACTAAAAAATAAATACATGAATAAGGAAACAACGAAAAAGTTCAATAATGAACAACCTATTCATGAGCAACTACTTAAACAAGCAATACAAGAAGATGCACATAATAGAATACTCGCTTTGCTTAAAAGTTGTGAGAATAGTTTTAAAAAAGAATAAATTATTTCCTAATACTCATTATTTAAAACATTGGAATTTATCAAACTTTATTAAGAAACCCCCAAAAACAGAAAAATTGCAGAGCAAAATCCGCTAAAACCCCTTAGAAAATTTAAAATTCTAAGTTTTAGGGGTATTTTTCTTAAGAATTTAGGTTTTTTATAGATTATTATGTTATTATTATACGAAATGTAGACTTTTAGAAGGAAAAATGTTGTATGAAAAAGTTTGTAGTGTTTAAAACGCTCTGTTTATCGGTAGTGTTAGGTCATAGTCTTTTGGCAGCAGAAGGCGGTGCAGATGTGCAGAAGCAATTGGAAAAGCCAAAAGAGTATAAAGTAGTGAAGGGCGAGAAAAACGCTTGGTATCTGGGGATTAGCTATCAAGTCGGTCAGGCTTCCCAAACCGTTAAAAACCCCCCAAAAAGCAGTGAGTTTAACTACCCTAAATTCCCTGTGGGTAAAACCGATTATTTAGCCGTTATGCAAGGCTTGGGGCTTACTGTGGGTTATAAGCAGTTTTTTGGAGAAAAGCGTTGGTTTGGTGCACGCTATTATGGCTTTATGGATTATGGTCATGCCGTGTTTGGAGCGAATGCTTTGACTTCAGATAATGGCGGAGTGTGCGAGCTTCACGAACCGTGTGCGACCAAAGTAGGGACTATGGGCAATCTGTCTGACATGTTCACTTATGGTGTGGGTATTGACACTTTGTATAATGTCATCAATAAAGAAGATGCGAGTTTTGGGTTCTTTTTTGGAGCTCAAATTGCGGGTAACTCTTGGGGGAATACGACAGGGGCCTTTTTGGAAACCAAAAGCCCTTATAAGCACACCTCCTATAGCCTTGATCCGGCGATTTTCCAGTTCCTTTTTAATTTAGGGATTCGCACTCATATTGGTCGGCATCAAGAATTTGACTTTGGCGTGAAAATTCCTACCATTAATGTTTATTATTTTAATCATGGGAATTTGAGCTTTACCTACCGCCGTCAATACAGCCTTTATGTAGGGTATCGTTACAATTTCTAAGATTGGTTTTTTCTCTAATTGAATTTTCAATTAGAGTTTTCTTGTATAAGCCACCGCTTTCTTTTGAAACATTTTTAAAAGTTTTTTGAAAATTAGAATTAAAATCTTTTTGATCATGTTATGATAGTCCAAATTTTTAACAAGGATTAAGCATGTTGTATTCCTCTAAAATCCAATCCCTTTCAGAATCCACGACGATCGCTATTAGCATGCTCGCTAAAGAATTAAAATCGCAAGGAAAAGATATTTTAAGTTTTTCAGCGGGCGAGCCTGATTTTGACACCCCACAAGCGATTAAAGATGCGGCCATAAAAGCCCTAAATGACGGCTTTACCAAATACACTCCGGTAGCTGGAATCCCTGAATTACTCAAAGCGATCGCTTTTAAATTAAAAAAAGAAAACAACTTGGATTATGAACCAAGCGAAATTTTAGTGAGTAATGGCGCTAAGCAAAGCTTGTTTAATGCGATTCAAGCCTTAATTGAAGAGGGCGATGAGGTGATTATCCCTGTGCCTTTTTGGGTAACTTACCCTGAGCTTGTGAAATACAGTGGGGGGGTGAGCAAATTCATTCAAACCGATGAAAAAAGCCATTTTAAAATCACCCCTAAACAGCTCAAAGACGCCTTAAGCCCCAAAACGAAAATGCTCATTCTCACCACTCCGTCAAACCCTACCGGTATGCTTTATAGTAGGGCGGAATTAGAGGCCTTAAGCGAAGTTTTAAAAGAGACTCAAATTTGGGTGCTTAGCGATGAAATTTATGAAAAACTTATTTATAAAGGCGAGTTTGTTTCTTGTGCGGCGGTGAATGAAGAGATGAAAAAGCGCACCATTACCATTAATGGTTTGAGCAAGTCAGTGGCGATGACAGGCTGGCGGATAGGCTATGCGGCGAGCAAGGATAAAAAATTAGTCAAATTGATGAATAACTTGCAAAGCCAATGCACTTCCAATATCAATTCCATCACGCAAATGGCTTCCATTGTGGCGCTTGAAGGGTTAGTGGATAAAGAAATTGAAACGATGCGTCAGGCTTTTGAAAAGCGTTGCAATTTAGCCCACGCAAAAATCAATACGATTGAAGGGTTGAATGCTTTAAAACCTGATGGGGCGTTTTATCTTTTTATCCATATCGGTAGCCTTTGTGGGGGGGATTCAATGCAGTTTTGCCATGAGTTATTGGAAAAAGAAGGCGTGGCGTTAGTGCCTGGAAAGGCTTTTGGTTTAGAAGGTTATGTCCGCTTGTCTTTTGCTTGCTCAGAAGAACAGATTGAAAAGGGGATCGAACGCATCGCTCGCTTTGTCAAATCAAAGGGATAAAAATTTGTATTAAAAAGGGGGGGATTTAATGCGGCATAGTGGTATAATATGGTTTGATTTAAAAGTTTGAAAAGTGCAGTTTTCATAACTAAAATAAATTAAGGAATGACTAAAATTGTTTTTACCATTTGGGAATGGTTTTGGTTTTGGTGTTAGAATTAGTTTCTTAGGCTATTTTCTTTTTAGCAAATAAAGTAAAGGGAGTGTGCTAAATGTTGTTAAATTATGATTTTTTAGAATTTGAAAATGATAAAAAAGTTAGAGTGATAGACGATAAGTTGCATGTAAATATTTTAGATTTTTTTGGCATTGGCGACAAAGACGATAAGATTTTTCTTGGCGATGAAATCTCTAATATTAAGGACAACCCTACTGAGGCTTATGTTGCTGAAATTTATGCAATTGAGGGCGCTAAGCTTAATAGAGTGTATGAGAAGATTAGGAGCGGACTACCTTTTGGGATTATCTCAGCGTTTAGACCTTTTAAAGGAGCTTTTACATTGGTTATATTCAAGTGATTGGTTATTGGAAAGAAAAGGTAGAAAACGATCTTTTGCCTAACAAAGAAATAAGTTTTTTTGTATTTCAAAACGAGCCAAGCAAGACATTCAATTTAAGGAATTATTTGTTGCTATTGGCAAGATTGTTTAATCAAGAGGTGATCTGCTATTGTGAAAACGCTATTCATAATAAAGAAAACGCTTATAGGGTGGAATTGGTGAGTGCCTTATCTAGTGATTTTAATAAGGTGTGGACTAAATTCCCAGACATTATATTCTCAGTGCCTAGTCAATTACCGCAATCTCTCACACACTTAAAAAATAAGATAGCTACATTCTTTTCAAAACAGCCTAGTGGCAATTGCGGTATGAGTTTTAAAGAAATTGATAAGGTTCAAATAAAAGTAACATGCATGCCTAAGATTGTTACTGGGACATTTGAAGATGACATAAAATTATCTATTAAGCGTAACCAGTGGCGTGGTTATCCTAAAGTTTTTGATATTGAAAAAATAGAGAGCATAGAAAGAGAAGTTATTGAAGAAAGAGAAAAACATAAAATAGGTTCAGCACAGAACCTTAAAATCAATAAAATTGCTGATGATTTAAAACAAGGTGAGGTAGTTAGTCATAAACTTATTGCGAACGTGCTTATAACGCAAAAAGCACCCAGCGATACGCCGCATGATGACGATTTAGATCAGTTTAAAACCCCTAAATGAAACACCCCCTAGAAGAATTAAATGACCCAATAGAGAATCTTTTACTATGGATTGGGCGCTTTTTGCGTTACAAATGCACAAGCTTGTCTAATTCCCAAGTGAAAGACCAAAATAAGGTTTTTGAATGCTTGAATGAATTGAATCAAGCGTGCAATTTAGAGCGTTTAGAAAAAGTTTGCAAAAAAGCTCGCAGTGCTGGATTGCTGGGTATCAACACTTATGCACTGCCCCTACTCAAATTTTACGAATACGCTCAAAAGCTTTCTTTAAAATCGCTCAAAAATATAGACAAAGTCATGTTGGCTGAATTTTTGAGTATTTATACCGGAGGTTTGAGTTTAGCCACTAAGAAAAATTATAGGATTGCCCTACTAGGACTTTTTAGTTATATAGACAAGCAAAATCAAGATGAAAATGAAAAATCTTATATCTACAATATCACGCTTAAAAATATCAGCGGAGCGAATCAAAGCGCAGGCAACAAGCTCCCTACCCACTTAAATAGCGAAGAATTAGAAAAATTTTTAGAAAGCATTGATACCATAGAAATGTCCGCTAAAGTGCGCGCGAGAAACCGCCTACTCATTAAAATCATTGTTTTTACAGGCATGCGTTCTAATGAAGCCTTACAGCTTAAAATAAAGGATTTTACTTTAGAAAATGGCTGTTATACCATTTTGATTAAAGGTAAGGGCGATAAATACAGAGCGGTGATGCTCAAAGCTTTCCACATTGAAAGCCTTTTAAAGGAATGGCTCATAGAGAGGGAATTGTATCCTGTTAAAAATGATTTATTGTTTTGCAATCAAAAAGGCATGGCTTTAACGCAAGCGTATTTGTATAGGCAAGTGGAGCGAATCATCAATTTTGCAGGACTCAGGCGAGAGAAAAATGGGGCGCACATGTTAAGGCATTCTTTTGCAACCTTGCTCTATCAAAAACGCCATGACTTGATTTTAGTTCAAGAAGCTCTAGGGCATGCGAGCTTGAACACGAGCAGGATTTACACGCATTTTGACAAACAGCGTTTAGAAGAAGTGGCGAGTATTTGGGAAGAAAGTTAAAAAACACCCCCTACTCCCTTAAAAAATGATTTTTACCATAAAACAACTACAACCTCATTTTTAAAAAATTAAAAAGTTTTTAGCGTGTTGGTTTAAATTTTTACGCTCAAATTCTAACAGCCACTTTTTGACTTCTATGCCCCCATTATACCCCCCTAAAGCACCATTTTTACGCACCACTCTATGACAAGGCACGATCAAAGAAATAGGGTTATTGTGATTAGCGTTGCCAATAGCTCTATAAGATTTAGGGTTATTAATGAGTTTTGCGATTTCATCGTAACTTTTTGTTTTGCCATAAGGGATAGTTAATAGCACAGACCAAACTTGTTTTTGAAAAGGAGTGCCTATCAAATCTAAAGGAACATCAAATTCAAAAAGTTGTCCCAAGAAATAACGCTCCAAGGCTTGAACGCTGAGTTTTAATGGGGTATTCATAGAGATAGAAAAATTGGTCCTATCAAAATCCAATCTCAATAAATGGCTCTCATTAGCGCACAAATGCAAATACTTTAAAGGGAAACTCTTAGGGGTCTTAAAATAGCAGTGGTATAGATTCATCAATTAAAAAAAGAGTTTGTATAAAACAATCAATAGCGACAAACCATACACCCCTAAAATCAAAGCTTTATGCATTTTTTCATTCAAAAGCCCCATGATCCATTTAATCCCAATACTCACGCCCATAATAGAGCCTAAACCCACAATGGCCCCTGCTAATAACACTTCTTTATTGATGATGTGGTGATACATTAAAGAAAAAGCTCCCGAAATAGAAGAAAACAAAATAAAAAACAACCCCAATGCCACGCATTTTTTAGAGTCATACCCTAAAAAATAATGCATCAAAGGCACCATGAGCATCCCCCCACCAATGCCTAAAGTGATGGCAAAAAACCCTGTGAGCGCGCCAATTAAAAATAATTTTAAACCTTGCAAATGCTGGTGTTTGGTGTCTGCTACGGCATCTTTTTTTTTGGGTTTTAAGATAAATTGGATCATAGAGTACACGACTAAAAGAGCGAAAATAACCATCAAAATTTTACTGGAAACAATTTTTAAAATCAGTCCGCTAAAACTCGCTCCCACTAGCCCCCCTGCCCCTATCAACAAGCCTAAAGAAAAATCAAGCGACTTTTTTTTGAAATTCAACACAGAGCCCACGAACGATGAAAGCGCCATTTGCAAAATAGAAATGCCAATGGATTCTTCAAAAGAATGCCCGGTTGCGAGCATGATAGGGACAATGATCATTCCTCCGCCAATGCCAAAGATCCCTGATAGAATGCCCGTAAATAGCCCTATTGTTATGTATAACCCATAAATATCCATAAAAAACCTTTAAAGAAGTAAAACCCCCTCTAAAAGAAAATTAAAATAGCCCCATTCTAATCCAATACCAATAACTAAACCCCCCTAAAAAACGCTTTTAAAGTGGTACTTTTATTGGTCTGTTTTGTTCTTGCAACACAAAACATGCGAATCTTCATTGGGTTCGCTAAGAGAGAGGTTTCTTAATTCATAAGCCAATTTGATAGACGCCGTAGCTTCATCTAAACCAAACCCCTCTTGAGCTAAAATCTGTTTGTAGCTTTCTATATACAAATTATCAAAGCTCTGCGTGAGATTGACTTCTTCGCCCTCTAGGATCATTTTATGATAGACCTTTTCTTTAGCCACTCCCATGTGTTCTGGGTTGATGGAAAAAAACCATCTTATTTTAGCATGCTCTAAAAAGAGTATCCCACACACGCAATCAGGCTCTTCCCTATTGATGATTTTGTCTTTAACGCCTCCAAACAAATACAATAAAGTATCAAAAATATTCACTCCCATTTGAGTGGCTAGCCCCCCACTTTTATTCACATCCGCTCGCCATGAAGAAAAATACCACTTCCCTTGAACGCTGATATAAGTGAGCGTGATGTCAAAAACCTTGCTCGGGTTTTTTTCCAATTCGCTTTGAATTTTTTCTTTTAAAGCCAGCGTGTCGCAATGCAAGCGCAAAGGTAAAAGACTAAACACCCTTTTTTGGTATTTCACCTCTAAATCTTTCAATTCCTGTATTTCGCTAGGATCTAAAACTAAAGGTTTTTCACAAATCACATGCATGCCGTATTTTAACCCGAAACGGATATAATCAAAATGCGTGTGCGTGGGCGTGCAAACACTCAAATAGTTGATTTCTTTACCCATAGCCTTAGATTGCTCTAAATGCTTTTCAAAATCTTCAATATTCGTAAAAAACTCTGATTGCGGGAAATACTCATCTAAAACCCCCACACTATCATGAATATTAAAAGAGCAATCCAAAAAATGCCCTGTATCTCTAATAGCCTGTAAGTGTTTGGGAGCGATAAACCCCCCTGAACCAATCATAGCAAAAAGCATTCATCTTCCTTAAATCATTTTAAATCTCATTTTAGCAAAGATTAGCTTATTTAAGCTTATATTATTGGCAATTAAAACACTCCACCGAGCGATCCAACACGCTTTTTTCATCAATGCTAGGGCTTTCGCTGCGCAAATAATAAGTGGATTTTAACCCTAATTTCCAAGCGAGCGTGTAGATTTCATGCAAGGTTTTACCGCTGGCGTTTTCTATGCGTAAAAACACATTAATACTTTGGCCTTGATCGATCCATTTTTGGCGCACGGCTGCGGCTTTAATCAAATCTTTAGCGTCAATATCATAGGCTGATGTGTAAAAATTCCAAGTTTCTACGCTTAAATTAGGCACAACCACAGGAATTAGCCCGCTCAAATTTTCTTCAAACCACTTTTTCTTATAAATGGGTTCAATCGTTTGGGTTGTGCCCACTAAAATAGAAATAGAGCTAGTAGGAGCGATCGCCATTAAATAGCCATTACGCATGCCAAAAGTTTTGACTTTCTCTCTCAAACCCTGCCAATCGCAAGCGTAGTTAAAAAGCCCTTTTTCAGTGAGTTTTAAGGCTTCATTATTGGCTTTGTCAATAGGGAAAATCCCCTTACTCCATTCTGAATTTTCAAAATCCTTATAAACCCCTTTTTCTTTCGCTAAATTCGCGCTCGTGTCAATCGCATGGTAGCTGATTTGCTCCATTAAAGCGTCAATTTTTTCTAAATGCTCTTTAGACCCCCAAGCGATTTTGTGTTCTGCGAGCATTTGCGCTTCACCCATAACCCCCAACCCTATGGCTCTATTTTGCAAATTGGTGGCTTTGACTTTGCGGTTAGGGTAGAAATTCAAATCAATCACATTGTCTAAAAGCCTGACCATGATCGGCACGACTCTTTTAATGTCTTCTTCAGTGTTGATCTTGCTTAAATTGATGCTCGCTAAATTACACACCGCCGTTTGCCCATCTTTGGCGATTTTAGTAGCGATATAAATTTGTTTGCCTTTAAGAATATCCGTACTGGTGAGCTTGTTGGCGCATTTAGTGATGTTATTATCTGTGGTTACCAACTGCTTTTCTTCAAAAAAATCCATCGTGCCATCGGTGTATTCTATTTGCATGTAGTAATGATTAGGCGCAGTATTTTGAAAGATCTCCGTGCATAAATTAGACGATCGAATAATTCCTGCATGAGCGTTTGGATTGCACCGATTAGCATTATCTTTAAAAGCCAAGAAAGGCAAACCGGCTTCAAAATAATTCATCAAGATTTTTTTCCATAAATCTTTAGCGTTAATGTATTCTTTAATGATTTTAGGATCTTTTTCATACTCTAAATAGCGTTTTTCAAATTCTTGCCCATAAAGTTCAGAGAGATCCTTACACTCATAAGGATCAAATAAAGTCCACATCGCGTCTTCTAAAACCCTTTTCATGAACAAATCGCACACCCAAAGAGCCGGGAATAAATCATGCGCTCTTCGCCTTTCATCGCCGCTATTTTTCCTTAAATCAATGAACTCCATCACATCAATGTGCCAGATTTCCAAATACACCGCAATCGCGCCCTTTCGTGTGCCTAATTGATCAACTGCAATCGCCACATCATTAGCGATTTTTAAAAAGGGGATCGTGCCAGCGCTCGCATTTTTATGCCCATCAATATAGCTCCCGATAGATCGCACTAAAGAAAAATCCCAGCCAATCCCCCCACCGTATTTGGATAATAACGCCATTTCCTTATAGCTGTCAAAAATCCCTTCAATATTATCCGGCGTGCTGCCAATATAGCATGAGCTCAGCTGGTGCTTGGTGGTGCGAGCGTTCGCTAAAGTGGGGGTCGCGCACATCGCTTCAAATTTGCTTAAAACTTCATAAAATTCCAAAGCGATTTTGTTAGGTTCTTGTTCGTTTTGCGCTAAAAACATTGCAATGCTCATGAACATGTGTTGAGGCAATTCAATAGGGTAATTGTTAGCGTCTTTCAACAAATAGCGATCATACAAGGTTTTAATCCCCAAATAATTGAATTGAAAATCCCTTTCAGGCTTGATCTGGCTGTTTAAAAACTCTAGATCAAATTTTTCCTTAAAGCCCTTAAGGATACGACCCTTTTCTTCAGCGTTTTCAAAATACTCTTTTAAATGCCTATAACCTGTAAAACCGCTCACTTTATGGTATAAATCATACAAAAAAAGCCTTGAGGCGACAAAGCTCCAATTAGGCGTGTCAATATCTATCTTATCCACAGCGGTTTTAATCAAAGTTTGTTGGATTTCTTCAGTAGTGATCTTGTCTCTAAATTGCAACCTTGCATCCACTTCTAGCTCACTTTGGCTCACGCCCTCTAAATTGTCCGTAGCGTCCTTAGTGTATTTTTGGATTTTTGTAATGTCCAAAGGCTCAATGCGCCCGTTTCGTTTAACCACCGTAATCAAAATTTTTCCTTAAATTTGAATTAAATCGTTTGTTTTTTAAATTTGGAATTGTATCAATAAAAGCTTAAGAAAAAGAAAAGTTCAAGTTGGCTCTGTCCTATTAATGAGAATGAGTTTTAAAGTTTTTTAATTTTTTTATACCCCCCCATTTAATGCTATTTGAGTTAAATCACCACCCCCATTTAGCGCAAAGCTTAAGAAAATATTGAAACCCCACGATGACCAAACCCTCTATAAGGAAGTTGCTAGGATGCCCACAATACGCCGAAATTTCATGCATAGCAATAGCAAAGGGTATCGTTAAAAGCACCATATAAAAATCCCTTAGTCTTGCTCCTAACACAGCGTCATAAAACGCGCCAAAAAACCTAGCCTTAAAAATGGCTTTAAAAAACTTGGGGAATCCTTGCCAAGTTTCAATAATGAAATAACCTGCCGACCTGCCTTTTGGGTTGAACAAGAGGTTAGACAACAAAGCCGCTATTAGAGTCGTTAGCCACACATAATAGCTGTATTTAGGGTTAAAGATTGGATCGCTAGCCGAACCATTTATGTCATAAAAAATCCTATTGGTTATGGAGAAACAAATTGTAACGACCAAACCCATTGCTGTCTTGTATTCAGTATAACTCAAACGCTCTTTTGAGCCATTCAAGTTCTCTTTTGTAGTATCCATGTTATTTTCTTTCCCCATCACCTTGGCTCATTTGAGACTACCAAGCATGCCCAAAACTATAGCCGTAATCATAAACATCACGGATAGGTTCTCTTGGGGCTTGTGGTTCTTTAGCTTGTGGTTCTCTGTCTATGAAATCATGGATAAGATCTTCTACCCTATCGCCTATTTCCTGACCAAGCAAATACCCTCCAATAGTTCCTAAAGGCCCTTCACCTCTTCCTAAATATCCTCCAATAGCTCCTCCTACATCTCTGCCATGCTGACCCCTTGCCTCTATTTTAGGACCAGCTATAGCCACATTAGCCATTGCACCGCATAAAACCACTACACAACTCAATGTTTTTAACCCGCTCATAACAAATCCTTTCATCAATTGAGATTCAAGGCATGTTTGGCACACCTTGATAAGAATATTTATACCACAACCCTATTAAAAGCATTGTTACAGATCAGCCAAATATCACAAAAATCTCAATAAGTGTTTTGTTTATTCACAAATTATATGATTAAGGTAAATCGTTATTTAAAAATACGCTCAATAAGGTTTTAAAACAGCAGTTCTTTTCAAGCTCCTTAAGGCTTTTTAAAAAACTTAAAATACCCGTTTTCAATGTTGGTTTGAGGGGCACGCGAAAGGCTTAAAGAACCGCTAGGAATGTCTTTAGTGATGGTGGTGCCGCTGCCAATTAAAACATTAGAGCCGATAGTTATGGGCGCAACTAGCTGGCTATCGCTCCCTATAAAGACATTTTCACCGATGATCGTTTGGTGTTTCTTTTTGCCATCATAATTGCAAGTGATCACGCCAGCCCCTACATTTGTGTTTTTCCCTATCTCACAATCCCCCAAATAGCTCAAATGCCCTGCTTTAGTGCCTTGAAGTTTAGCGTTTTTCGTCTCTACAAAATTCCCCACATGGCTATCACAAATCACGCTTTTAGGGCGCGCATGGGCAAACGGCCCCACACTGCTGTTAATAATTTGGCTCTCTTCTATCACGCTATAAGCTTTAATATGCGCGTTTTCTATCAAACAATTCCCGCTCAAACGCACCCCTTGTTCTAAAACACACTCCCCCTTAAAACTCACGCTTTTTTCTAAGTAAATACTCTTGGGTAATTGCATCACTACCCCCAAATCCATAGCGTTTTTTCGCAGTCTTTCTAGCATGATTTCTTCAGCCTTTGCTCTTTCTGTTTGGCAATTCACCCCTAAAAAAGACTCTTCTTCTAAAAAAATGGCGTCAATTGTTTCATTCCCCTTAATACCCAGAGCGACTAAATCCGTAAGGTAGTATTCTTTTTGGGCGTTTTGGTTATGAAGTTTTTGCAAGTATTTTTCTAAAAACTTTCTTTCAAAAAAATACACGCCAGCGTTCACGCTTTTAATGGCTTTTTCTCCATCATTAGCGTCCTTTTCTTCTACAATCTTTTTAACTTGATGGTTTTCTAAAATAACGCGCCCATAACCTTTAGGGTCAGCCAAATGCAATAATCCTATGGCGTTATTGTGGCTTTTCAATAAGGGGGTTAAAGCGTCTTTAGTGATTAAAGGCATGTCTGCATTCAAGATTAAAATCCGCTCATGTTGGGTAAGAATGGGCGTTTTGTCTTCTTGCATGATAGCCCCACCTGTCCCTGAATATTTTTCCACGATTTGAGTGTGGAAAACCACTCCCTTAAAACGCTTTAAAACCGCTTCTTTAATGCGTTCTTGTTGGTGGTGCAAGATAAGATGCACATCGTTACTGATTGAAAAAACCACTTCTAAAATATAAAACAACATAGGCTCCCCGCAAAGAGTGTGCAAAGTCTTAGGCAGGCTAGAGTGCATGCGAGTGCCTTTTCCAGCGGCTAGTATGATCACAGAAAGCATTAAAATCCTTCAATTTAGGGGTTATTTTAGAGAATTTTAACATGCCTTATCTTATAATTTGACCTTGTTTTCCATCAAAGATTTAAGGCTAGAATTTTGCGTTTTTTCATTTTTTTCATTCTCATTTGCCCTTTAATATGCCCTTTAATGAGCGCTGATAGTGCACTACCTAGCGTCAATCTCTCTTTAAACGCCCCCAATGATCCCAAGCAACTCGTAACCACTCTTAATGTCATCGCTTTACTCACGCTTTTAGTTTTAGCCCCATCGTTGATTTTAGTGATGACGAGTTTCACCCGTTTGATCGTGGTGTTTTCTTTTTTAAGGACCGCTTTAGGCACGCAACAAACCCCACCCACTCAAATTTTAGTCTCACTCTCTTTGATATTGACTTTTTTCATCATGGAGCCTAGCTTGAAAAAGGCTTATGACACAGGGATCAAACCCTATATGGATAAAAAGATTTCTTACACCGAAGCGTTTGAAAAAAGCGCTCTGCCTTTTAAAGAGTTTATGCTTAAAAACACACGAGAAAAGGATCTAGCCCTTTTTTTTAGGATCAGAAACCTGCCTAACCCCAAAACCCCTGATGATGTGAGTTTGAGCGTTTTAATCCCGGCGTTTATGATAAGCGAATTGAAAACAGCGTTTCAAATCGGCTTTTTACTCTACTTGCCTTTTTTGGTGATTGATATGGTTATCAGCTCTATTTTAATGGCGATGGGTATGATGATGCTCCCGCCTGTAATGATTTCTTTACCCTTTAAAATTCTAGTGTTTATTTTAGTGGATGGGTTTAATTTATTGACCGAAAATTTAGTAGCGAGTTTTAAAATGGTGTAGCGTTAAAAAATTCAAGCCAAAAAAATGGCTTGAGAGAGGTTTAAAATTCATAATTCAAATACGCTGTAATAGATCTCCCTGGTGCAGGCTCTCTTCCTGTAGGGCTTGTGCCAATCCCCCTAAAATAATACTTCATGTTAAAAAGGTTATTGATTTGCAAACTCCCTGTGATTTTATGCCTACCGCTTTGCCATAAAACTGAGCTCACTTGCACATTCAACACAAAATACAAGGGCAACAACCCCACTGAATTACAACCATACTCCAACCCCCCTGTATATTCTGGGTTTAGGGGCAAGCACACGGTTTGATCTTTGACTTGATTGAGCATGGAGCTATAAGCGTGGCTATAAAAATAGCTGCTAATACCAAAAGTCGTGTGCTTGTAAGTATACATCATGTCAAATATGAATTGGTTAGGGCTTACATAAGGCAAACGCTTCCCTTTAATGTCAAAGGGTTTATTGACAATGCCTGTAAAATAATAAGCAATGTCATCAGCGTTAGAAGTGATGCGTGCATCAATATAAGTGTAAGCCACATGAAATTGCAAACCCCTAATCGGCGCGTAATACAATTCCAATTCCACCCCTTGACTCCTGGCATTCACAGGCTGTGGGCTATAGCCTCCTGCATAGTAACGATTGGCAAAAATCACAAAATAGTTGGTGTTAAAACTCAATAGATTTTTATAGCTATAGCGTTGCCCCACTTCAATTTCATTAAAAATTTGGTTGTAATTAGTCCTAGTAATGCCCACCATTGTGTGTTGTGGGGGGATAAAACTACGGCGGTAGTTCGCATACCATATCCAGTTTTCCATAGGTTTATAGCCAATATTAAAGGCCGGACTCCATTCGTTTTGACGCTGTTTTTTACTGGTCCATACGGAAAAATCGTTCTTTTCTGGCTCTTTGTTATCGTAGTTTAAAAAGGTGTATCTAAGCCCTGGAGTTAGCACTAATTTAGAATCAAAAAGCTCTATCTTATCGCTCAACCATACCGCTGTATAGTTGTTAAACATTTCTTGATTGTTGCTAGGTTTTTTAGAAAGGACATAAGGAGGCATATGACACACCCCATCAATAATGTCTGATTTTTCGCATGTGCTTTGATCGGATCTGATGAACATGTCCATCGTCATAAAACGCATGCCCACATTAAAAGTTTGCTTAACTTTATTGGTATTGACAACCAAGTTCAAATTAGGCTCAAAAGCGTTCATCACATAACGCCTTAAATGATCAAAAATAAAAAATCCTGGATAATTTTGATCCGTATAAACAGGGCCTAATTTAGGATTGGTATTGACATTTAAATAGTTAGAATCAAATTTAAAATCCCTTGACATGTCATGCCCATAGTAACTGAAAGTGAAATCCCCCCCTATTTTATCCGTGTCCCCAAAAAAGTTTTGATACACAGCCCCCCATCGCTTCGCTCTCCCGCTTTTATCGTTATTAGGGCGGTTATTTTGAAAACGATTTTCATTATATGCAGCTATACCTAAAGACCCAGGGTCTGTCAAAAAATAGCTGTAGTATTGGAAAAAAGCAGTGATTTTATTGCTCTCATTGATTTGATACAACGAATCTAGCAAGTAGTTTTGAATATCTGTAGGGCTGTTGTATCTAAACCCTTGCCCTTTGATCCAATTCACTTGAGCCTGAACCCCAAAATGCTTATTCATCATACCCCCCGTTCTTAAATAGGTGTTAAAAAGCATGTTATTGGCTAAGCTTTTATCAATGTTTTTAGAATTTTGATTGAAAAACCCCCCATTTTCAGATTTACCCCAAAAAGTGGCCCTCTCGCTCACTTGACTCTCCCAATTGGTAGGAATGCCTTTGGTGATAATGTTGATCACACCGCCAAAAACATTAGGGCCATAACGCACGCTCTCCCCACCCTTAGTTACGCTGATTCTATCCACAGATTGAAAGGTTACAGGAAAAATAACCGTGCCAATTTCAACATAGGGAGCGACATAAATGGGGATCCCATTGACTAAAATCATTCCCGTATTGGAGTGTCCTGGACCTCCCGCACCAAACCCCCTAATAGAAATGCTAGGCACAGCTCCAATACCTGTAGAGTTTCTAATATGCACGCCTGGCACATTTTGCAAGGCTTCTTCAATGCTTTGATTCGCGCTTTTAGTGAGTTGTTTGTTAGAAATCACCGTGCGAGAACCAATATAGTTTTTAACTTCCTTACTCCTCCAACTCAAGGGTGCTTCTTTATCATTAGCTATTCCTGAAGCTTCCACCCTTTCCAAATTATGAGTTTTCATCGCATGCACGCCATGACTCAAAACAACTAGAGAGACTAAGATTCTTTTCATTTACCACCTTTTATAAGAAATGTTCCTTTTTACAACAAGGCGTAATTTATAATAATTATTCTTATTTTTAGCTTAAATTTTTAAACAATTATTATTTAAATAAAAATTAATGGTTTTTTTTAATAAAGAATGCCGGTTGATGCGAACATTTACAGAAAGGATTGGAATATAAAGAAAAATAAAAATTTTTTAATATTTTTTTAAGAATGAGATGGATTTTTAAACATTTAAAGGGTTTAAACCCTTTAGTTTAATCATTAAGCTTTAAAAAAAGATTTTAGTCGCATAAAAAGCTATCAGTGAAAAGAAATACGCCACAACGGTTGTAAAAATGAATAAATACGCTACAAATTTTATCCCCCCAGCTTCCCTACCAAAAGTGATGGTCGCTGCAAAACAAGGAATATAAAACATCACAAACACGATAAAAGCGATCCCGCTAGGCACGCTGACTTCTTTTCTAATCACCTCTCTAAAAGCGTCAGATTTTTCATTTTGATCCCCTAAAGAAAACAACACCCCCAAAGTGGAAACGACCACTTCTTTAGCCATAAACCCGGTTACAAGCGAGACGCTCAAACGCCAATCAAAATCCATAGGGCTAAAGACTTTCTCTAAATACGCCCCCCCTCTCCCCACAATGCTATTTTTTAAATTCTTTTTATCCAATTCCGTTTTCAATTCTTTTAATTTTTCTTCTTTAGCTTCGCTTGAAAGAGTGGTATCTTTATTCACTAATAAGCTTTCTTGTTTGTAAGTTTTCATGGCCGCATCGCTTTTAGGGTATTGAGACATAAACCAGATTAAAATCGCTCCCACTAAAATATAAGTCCCGGCTTTTTTGAGGTAAGAAAGCGATTTGGTATAAATGCTAAAATAAATCATTCTAGAACTAGGCAAGCGGTATTTGGGCATTTCCATAATAAAGGATTCGGTTTGTCCTTTAAACACGCTTAATTTGAGTAATTTAGCCATCACTAGTGCCACAACCGCCCCCAAAATATAAATGCAAAACAGCACAAACCCCGCGCTTGAAGAGGGGAAAAACGATCCCACAAACAGCACATAAATAGGCAGTCTTGCTGAGCAGCTCATAAACCCGATTACAAAAAGCGTGATCAATCGTTCGTTATAATTTTGCAAGGTTCTTGTCGCCATGTAAGCTGGCACAGAGCAGCCAAAACCGGTGATTAAAGGGATAAAGCTCTTCCCATGCAAGCCAAATTTATGCAAGATCCCATCCAATAAAAACGCTACCCTACTCATATAACCCGTCGTTTCTAGTAAAGAAATCCCAAAATACAACACCACGATTAACGGCAAGAATGAAACCGTCGCCCCCACTCCCCCAATAATGCCATCGCCCACCAAAGACGCTAAATCTTCATTAGCCACATTTTCCTTAATGCTATCGCTTAAAAATTTAAACCCCTCTTCTAGCAATTTTTGCAACCCTCCCCCTATTAAAAAACTCAAAGAGAAAATGATAAACATGAACCCTAGAAAAATCAAAATCCCATAACGCTTGTGCATCAAAATTTTATCAATCTTGTAAGTGTGTTCAAAGCTCGCATTTTGTTGGTTTTCACGGATCACTGATTTAGCGATTCTTTGAGCACTCTGGCTGTATTTTAAAGACTCTTTAAAGCTTTGAGACGGAACTTTTATGCTTTCATTATTGGTAGTCTTTTGAGAATAAAGTTTGACAATTTCATCCAATAAAAGCTCTGTATTCAAGCGATCTTCTTTGGATCTTGCGCTTGTAGGCACGCACACAACCCCCAATTCTTTAGAAAGCCTTTCTGTATCAATTTTAATGCCTTCTTTTTGTGCTTCATCCCACATGTTGAGTGCGAGCAGCATTTTTTGATTCGTGTCTAGTAATTGCACGCTTAAGGCTAGATTGCGCTCTAAATTGGTGGAATCCACCACATTAAGAATGAGATCGTATTGCCCCTTTTCTAAAAAATCTTTAGTAACCTTTTCTTCAGTGGTGAAATCATTGAGCGCGTAAGTGCCCGGTAAATCAATGATAGTGATTTGATGCTCTTTATGGATCAAACTCACTTCCATTTTATCCACGGTAACCCCGGCAAAATTCCCCACTTTCAAATGGGCGTTACTTAAAGCGTTAATAAGAGATGATTTCCCTACATTAGGCTGGCCCACAAGAGCGACAATGATTTCTTCCACTTCTAATTCTCCGCATTAAAGTTTTTTAATTTTTGTCATATAGTTTTCGTATTAAAAATTAGCATTATAGCGCTATAAGACTAATTATTATATAATAAGGAAATACAGAGTATTAAAATTTAAGGGGCATGTGGTGTTGTGTGTGTTTGATATAGAGACTATTCCTAACATAGAATTGTGCAAAAAGCATTTTGAATTAAAAGAAGATGATGCGCTAAAAATCTGTGAATGGAGTTTTAAAAGGCAAAAAGAAAAGAGCGGGAGCGAGTTTCTGCCCCTTTATTTGCATGAGATTATTTCTATTGCAGCAGTCATTGGCGATGATTACGGAAAGTTTGTCAAAGTGGGGAATTTTGGTCAAAAACACGAGAATAAAGAGGATTTTATAAGCGAAAAAGAGCTTTTAGAAGACTTTTTTAAATATTTTAACGAAAAGCAGCCGCGCCTGATTAGTTTTAATGGTAGAGGCTTTGATATGCCCCTACTCACGCTCAAAGCCCTTAAACACAATTTAACTTTAGACGCTTTTTATCATCAAGAAAACAAATGGGAAAATTACCGCTCCCGTTATAGCGAGCAGTTTCATTTGGATTTAATGGATAGCTTGAGCCATCATGGGGTGGTTAGGGGGTTGAATTTGAATGGCATTTGCTCCATGACGAATATTCCTGGTAAATTTGATGTGAGCGGGGATTTAGTGCATAAGATTTATTATAACCCTGATTTAAGCCAAAAAGAGAAAAAAGACACTATTGATAGTTATTGCCAAAGCGATGTGCTTAACACCTATTGGCTTTTTTTAAAATACGAAGTGTTGAAAGGGGCTTTAAATAAGGAACAATACCTTGGGTTACTGGGCGATTTTTTAGAAAAATTCCCTAAGGAAAAATCTTATTCAAGCGTGTTTATCAACGCTTTAGAAAAAGAAATTAGGGAGTTTGCTTGAAAATTTATGATTGATTATAGAAACAATATATCTAACATTTTTAATAAAGAGTATTTTATGCCTACAATATCAAAAAATAAACCATATGGTTTTATTAAAAATTTTGAGTTTTACACAATTAAACACATTAAGGATATGGGTTCTCACCCTAGCGAAGACCATTTAAACAAATTACTAGAATTGTTTAAACAAGATTTAAATGTTGATCTAAAAAGAGAGATAGCAAGCTCTATTGGTAGGCAACTTGATGATGATACAATCTATATTTTCTTAAAGCAAGAAGCTTTTAAAGAACATTACATGGAAGTCATTTATCAATTTTTACGCACTGCTTTGTATAAGTCTAAGGATATACGATTTGCAAAATTATGCGATGACTTGTTGCAATACTATCAAAATGAAAACATGCAAAAAATGAAACAATACTATGACTACCGCCATACTAAAAAATCATCTTTAAAAATTACAGAAAATATTATTGAAAAACCTTCTTTATTAGTTGGAGATAATGCACAAACGCTCAATAAAATTGCTCCTAATTCCATTAATCTTATTTTTACTTCCCCACCTTACTATAATGCTAGAATTTATAATAATTATAAAAATTACAAAGATTATCTAAGTGCTATGTCGCAAAGTTTAAAGGCTTGTTTTAGAGTGCTAGAAGAAGGGCGTTTTATTATCATTAATGTTTCGCCTGTGATTACTAAGAGAGCTGGGCGTGAGTTTGAAAGTGTGCGTTACCCTATTCATTTTGATTTCCATCAAATTTTAATTGACAATGGATTTTACTTTGTAGATGAAATTTTATGGATTAAACCTGATTTTAGCGTGCCTAATCGTATTGGAGGGTATTTACAAAATAAAAAACCTTTGGGATACAAACCTAATTGTGTGAGTGAAAGTTTGTTGGTTTATCGCAAAAAAGCCCCTTTCCTACTAGATAAAAATATTAAAATGGCTGAAAAACGATTAAAATCAAATAAACAAAATAATACTTTATTTGGAAAAAAAGAATTGCCTATAGAAACCACTAATTGTTGGTATATTGCTCCAAAGTCTAGTAAAGACCATCCGGCAGTATTCCCCGAAAGTCTTTGTGAAAGAGTTCTAAATTATTATTCTTTTGAAAATGAAGTTGTATGCGACCCTTTTGCCGGTAGTGGTACTTTTGGAATAGTTGCAAAATCTATGGGACGCATTCCTTTATTATGTGAACAACATCCAAAATATGCTCAAAATCTAATCAAACTTGGTTTTAAGGAAATCTAAAAAAATGAATTTTAATGAATTAGCTTTAAATCATACGATTGATTTACTCTTAAAAGGAAAAGATTATAGAGAAGTAGTTTTAAACACTATTAACACAGAATTTTTAGATTTTGCTATATCTTTTTTTAAAGATATTATTTACGCAAAAATGCATGATAAATCTATAAATTTTAGTTGGTATCAGCAATATGTTATGGATAACAAAGATCCAAAAGATATAGCCATTTTGTGTGGAACCAATATCAAAACTATTTTTAATACTTATGGGACTTCTACTAAAGAAGTTGTTTTAGATATTGCACAAAATAATTTAAAATATCTATATGAAATATTGCAAAATTTAGAAAACGACAACATGAAAGATTTAGGTATCAATATTAAAATTACCTATAAAGATATTAGTGTTAATTTAGACTTAAAAGAAAGCTTGCTTATCATTAATGCCCTAGCAACCAAGAAAATTGCTTTAAGAGGAAGTGCATATTCTATGATAGGAAAAAGAATTGAAAAGCCTTTAATGTTGGAATTGTGTAAGCGTTGTGGTATTTTAGAAAGTCATATTGACGCAACTAATTTTAAAAAAGACAAAAAATTAGAATATGATAGAGAAGTAGATTTTAAACTTTATAACAAGGATAGGAGTAAAGTTTATAGGGTAGAAGTTAAATTAATGAGTAAAGGCAATCCCGAAAGTGCTGATGCAGTCATTGCAAGAGATACGGATATTTTTATAGCTTACACCTTAAGTGAACAAAATAAACAACAGCTTGAAAGTTTAAATATTGTTTATTTAGCCCTAAAAAATAATTCCAATATTATATTAGATTTTAAAAAGCTCTGTAAGCGTTTAGATATACCATTAATAAATTACCTATAACAAATCTATACTCTATTATTTAAAATATTGTGAATTTTAGAAAAATTATTTATTATTTTTTAAAGCCCTAAAAATATTTTTTTTTATGATTATGGGAAAA
Source organism: Helicobacter pylori (assembly GCF_001653455.1). NCBI lineage: Bacteria > Pseudomonadati > Campylobacterota > Epsilonproteobacteria > Campylobacterales > Helicobacteraceae > Helicobacter > Helicobacter pylori. The sequence goes on from NZ_CP011486.1 coordinate 666,838, forward strand.
TTACCGCTCCCGTTATAGCGAGCAGTTTCATTTGGATTTAATGGATAGCTTAAGCCATCATGGGGTGGTTAGGGGGTTGAATTTGAATGGTATTTGCTCCATGACGAATATTCCTGGTAAATTTGATGTGAGTGGGGATTTAGTGCATAAGATTTATTATAACCCTGATTTAAGCCAAAAGGAGAAAAAAGACACTATTGATAGCTATTGCCAAAGCGATGCACTTAACACCTATTGGCTTTTTTTAAAATACGAAGTGTTGAAAGGGGCTTTAAATAAGGAACAATACCTTGGGTTACTGAGCGATTTTTTAGAAAAATTCCCTAAGGAAAAATCTTATTCAAGCGTGTTTATCAACGCTTTAGAAAAAGAAATTAGGGAGTTTGTTTAACCCTCTATTAAACCCCTATTAAAACCTTATAGGCATTTATGCCAACTTGCACGCTAATAAAACTTTTAATCTATAATAAATAATTTAGTCTAAAAGCTAATAATTTATATTTTTAAACCAATCTGTATTGAATGTAAAAAATTGTGCAACAATCATTGAACGATAAGAATAATATTTTTGTGAAAAAAATAAACGGATCGCCCTTAATCCAAAATAAAACCTAAAACAAAATCAAACCTGTTAGGGTGTCAATCACCTAAAAGTGATACCATGAACTGAGTAAATCAACTTAAAGGCAAAGACATGAATGAAGTGGTTATAGTGGCGGCAAAGCGTAGTGCTGTAGGGAGTTTTTTAGGCTCTCTAAAAAATGTGAGCGCTAGAGAAATGGGCGTTAGCGTGCTTAAAGACGCTTTGAAGGCGAGCGGACTTGAGCCAAATGATGTAGATTCTGTCATTTTAGGCAATGTTTTAGGCGCTGGTTTGGGTCAAAATATCGCCAGACAGATCCAACTAGACGCTGGCATCCCTAATGATCGGCATGCTTTTAGCGTTAATATGGTTTGCGGATCGTCCTTGAAAGCCATTCAGTTAGCGCATGATAGCATTGTGCTTGGGCGCGATGAAGTGGTGGTGTGCGGTGGCGTGGAGAACATGAGTGCAGCGCCTTATTTGTCGTTTGACATGCGAGAGGGAAAGAGAATGGGGAATGCAAACATGATAGACTCCATGATACATGACGGGCTATGGGATGCGTTCAATGATTACCACATGGGGATCACCGCAGACAATATCGCTAAAGCATACCACATAAGCCGAGAAGAACAAGACGCGTTCGCGCTCCAATCGCAACTCAAAGCAAGAGCCGCTATCAATGCAGGGAAATTCCAAGAAGAAATCACTCCCATTGAAATAGCGAGTAAAAAAGGCACGATTGTTTTCAAAGAAGACGAATACCCTAGAGAAACGACGCTAGAATCCCTTGCAAAGCTCAAACCTGCTTTCCAAAAAGACGGATCGGTAACAGCAGGAAATTCATCAGGGATCAATGATGGCGCTAGCGTAGTGGTTTTATGCAGCGCCAAAAAAGCGCAAGAGTTAGGGCTAAAAGTCATGGCCACTATCAAGGGGTTTGGTTTGGGCGGTTGCAGTCCAGATATAATGGGTATATGCCCAAGCATTGCGATTAAAAACAACCTTAAAAATGTCAAAATGAACATCAACGACATCAATCTTTTTGAACTCAATGAAGCTTTCGCCGCGCAAAGTATAGCCGTGTTAAAAGAGCTTGAACTCAACCCCAATATCGTGAATGTGAATGGCGGCGCGATAGCGATTGGCCATCCTATTGGAGCGAGCGGCGCTAGGATATTGGTTACCCTTTTGCATGAAATGAAGCGAAATGGGCATGGCGTGGGTTGCGCGTCGTTGTGCGTGGGTGGCGGGCAAGGAATATCAGTGGTAGTTGAACAAAAATAAGGAGAATGAGATGAATAAGGTTATAACGGATTTAGACAAAGGGTTGAGTGGCTTAAAAGATGGGGATACCATTTTAGTGGGTGGTTTTGGGTTGTGCGGGATACCTGAATACGCCATTAATTATATTTATAAAAAAGGCATCAAAGATTTGATTGTGGTGAGCAATAATTGCGGTGTTGATGACTTTGGGCTGGGCATTCTTTTAGAAAAAAAACAGATTAAAAAGATTATCGCTTCGTATGTGGGGGAGAATAAGATTTTTGAATCACAAATGCTGAACGGAGAAATTGAAGTCGTTTTGACCCCACAAGGCACGCTCGCTGAAAATCTGCGCGCTGGAGGGGCTGGGATACCCGCTTACTACACCCCAACCGGTGTTGGGACTCTGATCGCTCAAGGCAAGGAATCAAGGGAGTTTAACGGCAAAGAATATATTTTAGAAAGAGCGATAACAGGCGATTATGGGCTTATTAAAGCTTATAAAAGCGACACTCTTGGGAATTTGGTGTTTAGAAAAACGGCTAGGAATTTCAACCCCTTGTGCGCGATGGCGTCAAAAATATGCATCGCTGAAGTGGAAGAAATCGTTCCGGCTGGGGAGTTAGACCCCGATGAAATACACTTGCCAGGAATTTATGTGCAACACATTTATAAAGGCGAGAAATTTGAAAAACGCATAGAAAAAATCACCACAAGGAGTGCGAAATGAGAGAGGCTATCATTAAAAGAGCGGCAAAAGAATTAAAAGAGGGCATGTATGTGAATTTAGGGATAGGTTTGCCCACGCTGGTGGCTAATGAAGTGAGTGGGATGAATATCGTATTCCAAAGCGAGAACGGGTTGTTAGGGATTGGCGCTTACCCTTTAGAAGGGGGCGTTGATGCAGATCTTATCAATGCAGGAAAAGAAACCATAACCGTGGTGCCGGGCGCTTCGTTTTTCAATAGTGCAGATTCGTTTGCCATGATTCGTGGGGGGCATATTGATCTAGCGATTTTAGGGGGCATGGAAGTCTCGCAAAATGGGGATTTAGCGAATTGGATGATCCCTAAAAAACTCATAAAAGGCATGGGAGGGGCTATGGATCTTGTGCATGGCGCTAAGAAAGTGATTGTCATCATGGAGCATTGCAACAAATACGGGGAATCTAAAGTGAAAAAAGAATGCTCATTGCCTTTAACGGGAAAAGGCGTGGTGCATCAATTGATAACGGATTTAGCGGTGTTTGAGTTTTCCAATAACGCCATGAGATTAGTGGAATTGCAAGAGGGGGTGAGCGTTGATCAAGTTAAGGAAAAGACAGAAGCTGAATTTGAAGTGCACTTGTAGTTTATAAAAGGGGTGTTTATGTTTTTATTAAGGCATTTGACTTCAGCGTGCGTGTTTTTGGCTTCTAAATGCTTGCCGGACTCCTTTGTTTTAGTGACTCTTCTATCGTTCATTGTGTTTGTTCTTGTTTATTGTTTGACAGGGCAAGATGCATCGTCTGTGATTTCTAGCTGGGGGAATGGCGCTTGGACGCTTTTAGGCTTTTCTATGCAAATGGCTCTTATTTTGGTGCTAGGTCAGGCTTTGGCTAGCGCTAAATTGGTCCAAAAACTCTTAAAATATCTGGCGTCTTTACCGAAAGGGTATTATACGGCTCTATTGTTGGTTACTTTTTTATCGTTAATCGCTAATTGGATCAATTGGGGTTTTGGCTTGGTGATTAGCGCGATTTTTGCAAAAGAGATCGCTAAAAATGTTAAAGGGGTGGATTACAGACTGCTTATCGCTAGCGCTTATTCGGGTTTTGTGATCTGGCATGGCGGTTTGTCAGGCTCAATCCCTTTAAGCGTTGCGACCCAAAATGAGAATTTGTCTAAAATCAGCGCTGGGGTGATTGAAAAGGCTATCCCCATTAGCGAAACGATTTTTTCCGCTTATAATTTGATCATTATAGGGATCATTCTTATAGGGTTACCCTTTTTAATGGCAATAATCCACCCTAAAAAAGAGGAGATTGTTGAGATTGATGCAAAGCTTTTAAAAGATGAGTACAAAGAGATTGAACTCATTGATCACCAAAAAGACAAAACGATTGCGCATTTTTTGGAAAACAGTGCCTTGCTTTCTTATCTTTTGGTTTTTTTGGGTTTTGGGTATCTTGGTGTTTATTTTTTTAAAGGGGGAGGGATTAGTTTAAACATTGTCAATACGATCTTCCTTTTTTTAGGCATTTTGCTCCATAAAACCCCTTTAGCTTATGTGAAAGCGATTAACCATTCCACTAGGAGCGTGGCGGGGATTTTGCTCCAATTCCCTTTTTATGCTGGGATTATGGGAATGATGGCAGGGCATAGTGAAGGGGGGCATTCTTTAGCGCAAATGCTTTCTTTAGCGTTCACGCACATCGCTAATGAAAAAACTTTCGCGCTCATGACTTTTTTGAGCGCAGGGATTGTCAATATTTTCATCCCGTCTGGTGGGGGGCAATGGGCGATTCAAGCTCCTATCATGCTCCCTGCAGGGCAAAGTTTGGGGGTGGATCCGGGCGTGGTTTCTATGGCTATCGCTTGGGGGGACGCTTGGACGAATATGATACAGCCTTTTTGGGCTTTGCCTGCATTAGCGATCGCTGGTTTGGGCGCTAAAGACATTATGGGGTATTGCGTTTTGACTTTAATTTTTGTAGGCTTAGTCGTGTGTGGGGTGTTTTATTTTTTAGTGTGAGTTTTTTATCTAAACCCGCACTCTTTGAAATGGCGTGAAAAGTTTTTTCTTTTTATTCCTTAAACGCTCCTATAATTAAGGCTTATTTCGTTACAATAACCCTATCACCCATCAAGGAAGTGTTTTGTTTTTCAAATTTATTTTATGTTTATTGTTAGGAATGTTTGCATGGGCAAAAGAGGATATTCCCACCCCATTAACGCCCTCTAAACGCTATTCTATCAATATAATGACTGAAAATGATGGCTATATCAATCCTTATATTGATGAGTATTACACGGCAGGCAATCAAATAGGCTTTTCTACTAAAGAATTTGATTTTTCTAAAAATAAAGCGATGAAATGGACTTCGTATTTAGGATTTTTTAACAAAAGCCCTAGGGTTACTCGTTTTGGCATTTCTCTCGCTCAAGACATGTACACCCCCTCACTTGAAAACAGAAAATTAGTGCATTTGCATGACAACCACCCTTATGGGGGGTATTTACGGGTGAATTTGAATGTGTATAACCGCCATAAAACTTTCATGGAATTGTTCACGCTTTCTTTAGGCACAACAGGGCAAGATTCTCTAGCCGCCCAAACACAGCGTCTTATCCACAAATGGGGCCATGACCCCCAATTTTATGGCTGGAACACACAGCTCAAAAACGAATTTATTTTTGAATTGCATTACCAATTGCTTAAAAAAGTCCCTCTTTTAAAGACTCGTTTTTTTTCTATGGAGTTAATGCCTGGGTTTAATGTGGAGCTGGGCAATGCGAGGGATTATTTCCAACTAGGCTCGCTCTTTAGGGCTGGGTATAACTTGGACGCTGATTACGGTGTCAATAAGGTCAATACCGCTTTTGATGGGGGCATGCCTTATAGCGATAAGTTTTCCATCTATTTTTTTGTAGGGGCTTTTGGGCGCTTCCAACCCCTTAATATTTTCATTCAAGGCAATAGCCCTGAAACTAGGGGGATTGCCAACTTAGAATACTTTGTTTATGCTAGCGAAATAGGAGCGGCTATGATGTGGCGTAGCCTTAGGGTGGCTTTTACGATCACCGATATTAGTAAAACTTTCCAATCCCAACCTAAGCACCATCAAATCGGCACCTTAGAATTGAATTTCGCCTTTTGATTTGATATAAATTTAATTTTTTCTTTTTATTTGATACTTTTTAGCGGTTTTGATGGGTATTATTGGCGTTTATGGAGCGATTTTATTACTATTATTCACTTTACAATACTAAATTTTCACATTGTCATTGATTAATTTTGAAATAAACGATTTCCATTTTAAATTCTGTCCTATACTTCTAATAGGTTGCCTTGAGCAACACTTTAATACAAAGGAGTAGAATATGAAAGACGCAAGAGTTCAGGTGATGGGTATTGATGCCGGTGGCACCATGACGGACACATTTTTTGTTAAAGAAAATGGTAGTTTCGTAGTTGGTAAAGCCCAAAGCAACCCAGAAGATGAGAGCTTAGCTATTTATAATAGCTCGCAAGACGCTTTATCGCATTGGAAATCAGATGTCAGTAAGGTTTATCCAGAGTTGCTCACTTGTGTGTATTCAGGCACGGCGATGCTCAATCGGGTCGTGCAAAGAAGAGGTATGGAAGTGGGTCTGATTTGCAATAAGGGTTTTGAGCAAATGCATTCTATGGGTAGGGCGTTGCAATCTTACCTTGGGTATGCACTAGAAGAAAGGCTTCATATTAACACGCACAAATATGATGATCCGCTGATCCCTTTAAAAAGGATTAGAGGCGTTACAGAAAGAACCGATGTCAAGGGGCAAGTGGTTATTCCGGTGCGTTCAGAAGATGTTGAAATTGCTGTTAAGGAGCTTGTAGAAGCGGGTGCAAAAGCTATTGTCATTTGCTTGTTGCAATCTCATAAAAACGCTGAAAGCGAGCGGATCGTTAGAGATATTGCACTCAAAGAGCTTGAAAAATTGGGTAAAAATATCCCTGTATTCGCTTCTGTGGATTACTACCCTCAAAGAAAAGAAAGCCACAGAATGAACACCACCATTTTAGAAGCTTATGCGGCTGAACCAAGCAGGCAAACTCTCTCTAAAGTCAGCAACCGCTTCAAAGAGCATGGCGCTAAATTTGATCTTCGTGTGATGGCAACGCATGGAGGCACCATTAGTTGGAAAGCTAAAGAGCTCGCTAGGACGATTGTGAGCGGTCCTATTGGAGGGGTGATTGGATCTAAACTGCTGGGCGAAACGCTTGGCTATGACAATATCGCATGCAGTGATATTGGCGGCACGAGCTTTGATATGGCGCTTATTGTTAAGAGCAATTTTAATATCGCTTCTGACCCTGATATGGCACGCCTTGTCCTCTCTCTACCGCTTGTGGCTATGGATTCTGTTGGTGCAGGTGCAGGGAGCTTTGTGCGTATTGATCCGCACAGCCGATCAGTCAAACTAGGGCCTGATAGTGCGGGGTATAGAGTTGGCACTTGTTGGAAAGACAGCGGATTGGATACGGTTTCGGTGACAGATTGTCACATTGTTTTAGGCTATTTGAATCCGGATAATTTCTTAGGCGGTTTAATCAAATTAGATGTGGAAAGGGCTAAAAAACACATTAAAGAGCAAATCGCTGATCCGCTAGGCATTAGCGTAGAAGATGCGGCTGCGGGTGTGATTGAGTTGCTTGATTTGGAGCTTAAAGAATACTTGCGATCCAATATTAGCGCTAAAGGGTATAGTCCGTCTGATTTTGTGTGTTTTTCATATGGTGGTGCAGGGCCTGTGCATACCTATGGCTATACAGAAGGTTTAGGGTTTAAGGATGTGGTAGTGCCTGCGTGGGCGGCTGGGTTTAGCGCTTTTGGTTGCGCTTGTGCTGATTTTGAATACAGATACGACAAGAGCGTTGATATAGCCATTCCGCAGTATTCTTCAGACGAGTCAAAAAAAGAAGCATGCAAAATTATTCAAGATGCATGGGATGAATTGACTTTAAAAGTGATTGAAGAATTTAAAATCAATGGATTTTCTCAAAAAGATGTGATTTTAAGACCTGGATACCGGATGCAGTATATGGGGCAGTTGAATGATTTAGAAATCACTTCTCCTGTATCAAAGGCTCAAAGCGTGGCTGATTGGGAAGAGATAGTCAAAGAATATGAAAAAACCTACGCTCGGGTTTATTCTGAATCCGCTTGTTCTCCAGAGCTTGGCTTTAGTGTGACTGGGGTAATTATGCGTGGGGTTGTGGCTACACAAAAACCTGTGATTCCGGTTGAAAAAGAGCATGGTGCTACACCTTCAAAAGAAGCCAAAATAGGCGTTAGGAAATTCTATCGCCATAAGAAATGGGTGGATGCAGATGTGTGGCAAATGGAAAAATTACTGCCTGGAAATGAAGTGATAGGACCTGCGATCATAGAATCAGATGCAACCACATTCGTGGTACCCAAAGGCTTTGCGACAAAGTTAGACAAACACCGATTGTTCCACTTGAAAGAAATTAAATAAAGGAGTTCCAAATGGCAAATTTATTGAAAAACGGCAAAACTTTAAAACAAGCTAGAGATGAAATCCTAGCCAGGACAGAAAAAACAGGTTATTATAATGGGCTTGAAAAATTAGAGTTCAAAGAAAGCGATCCGATCGGTTATGAAAAAATGTTTTCTAAATTGAGAGGCGGTATCGTGCATGCTAGAGAAACAGCCAAAAGGATTGCTGCAAGCCCTATCGTTGAGCAAGAGGGGGAATTGTGCTTCACGCTTTATAACGCTGTGGGCGATAGCGTGCTGACTTCTACGGGTATCATTATCCATGTGGGTACTATGGGATCGGCTATCAAATACATGGTAGAGAATGATTGGGAAGATAACCCCGGCATCAATGATAAGGATATTTTCACCAATAATGACTGCGCGATTGGGAATGTGCACCCATGCGATATTATGACCCTTGTGCCTATTTTTCACGATGAAAAATTGATTGGGTGGGTAGGTGGCGTTACGCATGTGATCGATACCGGATCCGTTACTCCAGGATCGATGAGCACCGGACAGGTTCAAAGATTTGGGGATGGATACATGATCACTTGCCGTAAGACAGGGGCGAATGATGAGAGTTTTAAAGACTGGTTGCATGAATCCCAAAGATCAGTAAGAACGCCTAAATATTGGATTTTGGATGAAAGGACTAGGATTGCAGGATGCCATATGATTAGGGATCTTGTGATGGAAGTGATTAAAGAAGATGGCATTGATTCTTACATGCGATTCATTGATGAGGTGATTGAAGAAGGAAGAAGAGGCCTTATTTCTAGGATCAAATCCATGACCATACCGGGCAAGTATAGAAAAGTAGCGTTTGTGGATGTGCCTTATGCACATAAGGATATTGGCGTGTGCTCTGAGTTTGCTAAATTAGACACAATCATGCATTCTCCGGTAGAAATCACTATCAACAAGGACGCTACATGGAAATTAGACTTTGATGGTGCGTCTAGGTGGGGGTGGCACTCTTTTAATTGCAATCAAGTGTCCTTTACTAGCGGTATTTGGGTAATGATGACTCAAACATTGATCCCCACTTCTCGCATCAATGATGGCGCTTATTTTGCAACTCAATTCAGACTCAAAAAAGGGACTTGGATGAATCCAGATGATAGGCGCACCGGGCATGCTTATGCATGGCACTTCTTGGTATCCGGCTGGAGTGCTTTGTGGAGAGGCTTGTCTCAAGCGTATTACAGCCGAGGGTATTTAGAAGAGGTCAATTCTGGAAACGCTAACACTTCCAATTGGTTGCAAGGCGGTGGTATCAACCAGGATGGAGAAATCCATGCGGTGAATAGCTTTGAAACGAGTTCTTGTGGGACCGGTGCTTGTGCAATTAAAGATGGCTTGAACCATGCGGCAGCTATTTGGAATCCAGAAGGCGATATGGGCGATGTTGAAATTTGGGAAATGGCAGAGCCTCTTCTTTATTTAGGCAGGAATGTCAAGGCCAATACCGGTGGGTATGGGAAATATCGAGGCGGTAATGGGTTTGAAACCTTAAGAATGGTGTGGGGTGCGCATGATTGGACCATGTTCTTTATGGGTAATGGCTATATGAATAGCGATTGGGGTATGATGGGGGGCTATCCAGCAGCTAGTGGCTATAGGTTTGAAGCGCACAACACCGATTTAGAAAACAGGATTAAAAATAACGCCAGCTTGCCTTTGGGCGGTGATTTTAACCCGACTGATCGAGATTATGAAAAGCATATTTCTCATGCGTCTCAAGTCAAAAGGGATAAGCAATGCATCACCACAGAAAATTGCTTTGACAATTATGACTTGTATTTGAACTACATCAAAGGCGGTCCTGGATTTGGCGATCCGATTGAAAGGGATTTGAATGCTATTTTAGAAGATCTAAACAGCAAACAGCTATTGCCAGAATACGCTTACAAGGTTTATGGTGCGGTTGTGAGTCAAAATAAAGACGGCATTTGGGTAGGGGATGAAACTAAAACGAAAGCCAGAAGAAAAGAAATTCTTGAAACCAGGAAGGCGAGATCCATACCGGTAAAACAATGGATGGAGCAAGAAAGAAACGCTATCCTTGAAAAAGAAGCTTCCAAACAGGTTAAACACATGTATGCGACTAGCTTTGATCTTTCGCCAAAGTTTTTGAGCGATTTTAAAAAATTCTGGAACTTGCCAAAGAGCTGGACTATGCAAGAAGATGAGCTTGGTGTATTCACCTATGGCTCTAAATACAGAATGGATTTGAGCAAATTGCCTGATGTACGTACGGTTGTGTTGGTTGATGAGAAATAAGTTTTTAAAAAAATAAAGGAGAATGGTTATGTCAAAATACACACAAGAACAAATCAAAAATTTAGTAGAGGGGAGCTTGGATTGGAACACGATCTTAAAAATGCTGAGCATGCCTAAAGATCATGAGAGATTTCAAATGTATTTGAATGTGTTGCAAGACAAGGTGGATTTTGATGACAAAATAGTCTTACCTTTGGGGCCGCATTTATTTGTGGTGCAAAATCCTCAAAAAAAGTGGGAGATCAAATGTTCATGCGGTCATGCGTTTTGCACTCCAGAGGAAAATTGGAAATTGCATGCAAATATCTATGTGCGCGACACGGCAGAAAAAATGGAAGAGGTGTATCCTAAACTCTTAGCCAGCGATACTAACTGGCAAGTGTATCGGGAGTATATTTGTCCGGATTGCGGTATTCTTTTGGATGTGGAGGCACCGACTCCTTGGTATCCTGTGATCCATGATTTTGAGCCTGATATAGAGACATTCTATAAAGATTGGCTAGGGATACAACCCCCAGAAAGACGCTAAAATCGCTCAATCCTTTTTATGAAGAGACTTTATGTCTCTTTGGTGCATTAAAAAGCTTGGGTTATAACTTAACTCAAGCAAATTTTTCTTCAATCCCAACAAATTTAGCCACAAATTAGGACTTTTTCAAAATTTTAAGCTCTTTTTCTTTTTTTTTGATTTAATACTCGGTATAATCTTAATTCCACCTAACAAGGAAAAACTATGAAAGTAACACAAGGCATCACTAACGACTTTTTTGCCCTAACAAACACGATATTTTCTATTCTTGTACACCAGCAAAACTACACTTGGGAAGAAGAAAATTGTGGAAAATTACTGCAAGATGTTGTCAATATCTCTAAAAATAAGAAAACGCATTTTATGGATTCTATCACTATACTTTCAATAAAATAAAGGGTGTTTTTGACTAAAAAATTCATGTCTTGGATCGTGGTTATTGGGGCTTTAATTTGCGTGCTTTTAGGGGTGTTTATCTTCTTTACTAGCATGTCGGTTAAAAAATCTTTAGCCGCTCATCTTAACGCTTATCTAGAGCAACGCCCAAACATCAAAGGCATGGGGATTACAGGCGTTCCCTTTGAATGTAAGGGGTTTTTTAAAATTGCATGCGTTTCTAAAGAAGTGAGTTTTTTAGATTCTCAAAACTCCCCTATTGCGGGTTTTAAAGATTTAAATATCAAACTCCATTCTTTAGATAAAAGCTCTCTTATCCTTTCTATCAATTCGCAAATCAAATCCCCTATTTTAGAACAATCCATCCAGAAAAAAATAAATCAAATCCCTTTAAAAAACTTGAATAGCTTGTTGGAAAAAATCAAGCCCACGCGCTTGAACTGCTCTTTAAAATTCAACGCTTTAGACGAAAAAACCTTAAACGATAATTTAAAATGCGATTTGACTAATACCGACCATATCCTTTCTTACACTTTTTTTCAAGAGGGTTTAATGGAGATGCCAAAAAATCTCTCTCTTAAAACTCTTTTTAAAACCTTAAATTCCAAAGACGCTAAAGCCATAGAAGAGTTGCAAGACAAACTGCGTTTTTTAGCACCAAAGTTAGGCGTTTCTATCCAAGCGCACCATTTTAAAAACCTTTTAGAAGCCTTTTACAACCAAAATAAAGAGAGTTTGGGCTTTTTTTCCCCCTATTTTAGCTTGCGCGCTCAAACCCCTAGCGTTTCTTATGAAAGCGTGTTGACTTCTTTAGAAAAATATTTTATGGCTTTGTTCCAATCCCATTTTAAAGATGATACAGAACTCCAACAAAATTTTAAAGAATTTTTACAAGCCTTTGTCTCTATGGCTAAAGATAAACAATCCCAGATCACTCTTAACGCCCAAATCAAAGACAACACCAAGCTGACTTTTAACGCTTTGTTAGAAAGTCTTAGCACAAATTTCTTCAAATCGTATAAAATAAGCCATGAGTGATTTCAAAGTCCCTCCTAAAGCTAAAGGGTTTAAACGCCTTTTTAAAGCCCTTTTTTATTCTAAAGACGGGCTTAAATGCGCATGGATTGAAGAGAGCGCGTTCAGACAAATTATCATTTTGGCTCTTTTTTGCATCATTTTGGCGAGCTGTCTAGCCAAAGATTTTTTAGAATGGGGGCTATTGATTACGCCTTGTTTTTTATCGGTGATTATTGAATTAATTAATAGCTCTATTGAAAAGGCTGTGGATTTCACAGGCACAGAGTTCCACCCCTTAGCTAAAAAGGCCAAAGACATAGCCAGTTCAGCCCAGTTGGTAGGGCTTATTTTTTGGGCTTTGATTTGGGGGCGTTATCTTTTAACGCTTTATTTGAAGTAATTAAATTTTAGGGAGACACATGCAAGATCATTTAGTCAATGAAACAAAAAATATTGTAGAAGTGGGGATTGATTCTTCTATTGAAGAGAGTTATTTGGCTTATTCTATGAGCGTGATCATAGGGCGTGCTTTACCGGACGCTAGAGATGGTTTAAAGCCTGTGCATAGGCGTATTTTGTATGCGATGCATGAATTAGGCCTTACTTCCAAAGTCGCTTATAAAAAAAGCGCTAGGATTGTGGGTGATGTGATTGGTAAATACCACCCCCATGGCGATAGCGCGGTTTATGATGCGCTAGTGAGAATGGCGCAAGATTTTTCCATGCGTTTGGAATTGGTGGATGGGCAAGGAAACTTTGGCTCTATTGATGGCGATAACGCTGCGGCGATGCGTTACACTGAAGCCAGAATGACTAAGGCGAGCGAAGAAATTTTAAGGGATATTGATAAAGACACCATAGATTTTGTGCCTAATTACGATGACACTTTAAAAGAGCCGGATATTTTACCAAGCCGTCTGCCTAACCTTTTAGTCAATGGCGCTAATGGGATTGCCGTAGGGATGGCGACTTCTATACCCCCTCACAGGATTGATGAAATCATAGACGCTTTAGTGCATGTTTTAGAAAACCCCAACGCTGAATTGAATGAAGTTTTGGAATTTGTTATGGGGCCTGACTTTCCCACCGGTGGGATCATCTATGGTAAGGCAGGGATTGTTGAAGCCTATAAAACAGGGCGAGGGCGCGTGAAAGTGAGGGCCAAAGTGCATGTGGAAAAGACAAAACATAAAGAGGTTATCGTTTTAGATGAAATGCCTTTCCAAACCAATAAAGCCAAATTAGTGGAACAAATCAGCGATCTAGCGCGAGAAAAACAAATTGAAGGCATTAGCGAAGTGCGCGATGAAAGCGATAGGGAGGGCATTAGAGTGGTGATTGAGTTAAAAAGAGATGCAATGAGCGAAATTGTCTTAAACCATCTCTACAAACTCACCGCCATGGAAACCACTTTTAGCATCATTTTACTAGCGATTTATAACAAAGAGCCTAAAATTTTCACGCTTTTAGAGTTGTTGCACCTTTTCTTAAACCACAGAAAAACCATTATCATAAGGCGTACGATTTTTGAATTAGAAAAGGCTAAAGCCAGAGCGCACATTTTAGAGGGTTATTTGATCGCACTGGATAATATTGATGAAATCGTGCAGCTCATTAAAACGAGCGAAAGTCCCGAAATGGCTAAAAACGCCCTAATGGAGCGTTTCACTTTGAGCGAAATCCAAAGCAAGGCCATTTTAGAAATGCGTTTGCAACGCTTAACAGGCCTTGAAAGGGATAAGATCAAAGAAGAATACCAAAACTTGCTAGAGCTTATTGAGGAACTCAATGGCATTTTAAAGAGCGAAGATCGCTTGAATGAGGTCGTTAAAACAGAGCTTTTAGAAGTCAAAGAGCAATTTTCTTCTCCAAGGCGCACTGAAATTCAAGAATCTTATGAAAATATTGACATAGAGGATTTGATCGCTAATGAGCCTATGGTCGTGAGCATGAGCTATAAAGGCTATGTGAAAAGAGTGGATTTAAAAGTCTATGAAAGGCAAAATCGTGGCGGTAAGGGCAAGCTTTCAGGCAGCACTTATGAAGACGATTTTATTGAAAGCTTTTTTGTGGCTAACACGCATGATATTTTGCTCTTTATTACCAATAAGGGTCAATTGTATCATTTGAAAGTCTATAAAATCCCAGAAGCGAACCGGATCGCTATGGGTAAAGCTATTGTGAATTTAATCTCGCTCGCTCCGGATGAAAAAATCATGGCGACTCTAAGCACTAAAGATTTTAGCGATGAACGCTCTTTGGCTTTCTTCACAAAAAATGGGGTGGTCAAACGCACCAATTTGAGCGAATTTGGGAGCAACAGGAGTTGTGGTATCAGAGCGATTGTTTTAGATGAAGATGACGAATTGGTTAGCGCAAAAATAGTGGATAAAAACTCTAAGCATTTGCTCATCGCATCGCATTCTGGAACTTTCATTAAATTCCCTTTAGAAAATGTGCGCGAAATGGGAAGAAGCGCTCATGGGGTTAGGGGCATTAAATTGAATGAAAATGATTTTGTTGTCAGCGCGGTCGTTGTTAGCGATGATAGCAACAAGCTTTTGAGCGTGAGTGAAAACGGGCTTGGCAAGCAAACCTTAGCCGAAGCGTATAGAAAGCAAAATCGTGGGGGTAAGGGAGTCATTGGCATGAAACTCAATAAAAAAACCGGTAATCTAGTGAGCGTTATCAGCGTAGATGATGAAAACCTAGATCTCATGATCCTTACTGCGAGCGCGAAAATGATTAGGGTTTCTATTAAAGATATTAGAGAAACCGGAAGAAATGCCAGTGGGGTAAAGCTCATAAACACCGCTGATAAAGTCGTGTATGTCAATTCTTGCCCTAAAGAAGAAGAGCCAGAAAATTTAGAAACCCCTCCTGCACAAAAACCACAAAATTTGTTTGAGTGATGCGTTTTCTTTTATTCTTGTGTCCTTTATTTTATTTTTTAGGGGCTTTTTTGCATGCTTTTAGCCCCCTAGAAGATCAAGAATTTTTAATTTCGTACCGCTTGAAAATCGTTGATTCTAGAGTGATGGGCGAAGAGTATTTTGTCTCTAAACCCATCGTTAGCCGCATTCAAACAGCCCCCTATGTTTTAGACTATCATTGCTCCATCACCACCCACAACTTGCCCAATTTGAAAGACCCCCTACTTAAAACGCAATTAGAGCGCTTCCTTTTAGAAATAGCGTTAAAAAAGGAAAAAGAGCAAGTCATTGATTGCATTTTAAAAAGCCAAGTCGCTATCACGCACTATGATCGCAGTTATAAAAATGGCACGACCACCACAAGCATTCTTAACCTCAAAGCCTTAAGCGTTAAAGCGAGTTTAGTGGGGGATGCACTGTCTTTAGATATTTTTAGAAAGGAAGAAGAATGAAAATCGCTATTGTAGAAGATGATATTAACATGCGTAAAAGCCTGGAGCTTTTTTTTGAGCTTCAAGATGATTTAGAGATTGTGAGTTTTAAAAACCCTAAAGACGCGCTAGCGAAACTTGATGAAAGCTTTGATTTAGTCATTACAGATATTAACATGCCCCATATGGACGGCTTGGAATTTTTACGCCTTTTAGAAGGCAAGTATGAATCCATTGTGATTACCGGTAATGCAACCTTAAATAAAGCCATTGATTCCATTCGTTTGGGCGTGAAAGACTTTTTCCAAAAACCTTTTAAACCAGAATTGCTGTTAGAATCCATTTATCGCACCAAAAAAGTTTTAGAATTTCAAAAAAAACACCCTTTAGAAAAACCTTTAAAAAAACCACACAAACACAGCTTTTTAGCCACTTCAAAAGCGTTAGAAGAGAGCAAACGGCAAGCCCTAAAAGTCGCAAGCACAGACGCTAATGTCATGCTATTAGGCGAAAGCGGGGTGGGTAAGGAAGTCTTTGCTCATTTTATCCACCAACATTCCCAGCGCTCTAAACACCCTTTTGTTGCAATCAACATGTCCGCTATCCCAGAGCATTTATTAGAAAGCGAGCTTTTTGGGTATCAAAAAGGTGCGTTCACGGACGCCACAGCTCCTAAAATGGGGCTTTTTGAAAGCGCGAATAAAGGCACGATCTTTTTAGATGAAATCGCTGAAATGCCCCTTCAATTGCAAAGCAAGCTTTTAAGAGTGGTTCAAGAAAAAGAAATCACACGCCTTGGCGATAATAAGAGTGTTAAAATTGATGCGCGCTTCATTTCAGCCACCAACGCTAACATGAAAGAAAAAATCGCTTCAAAAGAATTTAGAGAAGATTTGTTTTTCCGCTTGCAAATTGTGCCTATAACCATCGCGCCCTTGAGAGAGAGGACAGAAGAGATTTTACCCATTGCTGAAATCAAGCTTAAAGAAGTGTGCGATGCGTATCATTTAGGGGAAAAATCTTTTTCAAAAAACGCCGCAAAACGCCTTTTGGAATACTCTTGGCATGGGAATGTGCGAGAGCTTTTAGGCGTAGTGGAAAGGGCAGCGATTTTAAGTGAAGAAAAAGAAATAAAAGAGAAAGATTTGTTTTTGGAAAGGTAGTTTGTAAAACTTCTTTATAATAATTCATGAAGTTATTAAAAAAGCATTTATTAGAAACGCTTGATTTGGGAGTTTTGCTTAAAGGGATTTAAAAAGAGATTTAAAGATAAAAGTTCAATTAATGGGGAGTTTTTATGTTAGCGAATGATTTTATGGTTAAGCAATTAAAAAACAAGGAGTTGCATGGTTTGTTGTGCAACAAATTGAGTAAAAGAGTGGATAGGTTTGGCTATAGAGTGATTGGTGTTGGAGTGGATAAAGAGACTAACGAAGTGGTTGTTCAATTGGATAAGGAAACGATTGTTAGATTGGATAGCAAAACCGCTTTACATTCTGCAAATGATGATGATCTCATGGCGGGTATTTTTGATGAATTTAATGAATTAAAGGCCAATAAAGAAGAAACCTAACTCGATCTATTTTGGGTATGGTAGCTCTTATAAAATCATTGATGTTCTTAACGATAAGAATGGTGATTTTATCAATTGCAGATTGTTTATCGTTAAGGAATTAGGGGTTGATGAGTGTTTAGGGTTTTATGTGCCCCCTATGATTGATAATAACAACACCACTCTTGCTGATTTGCTTGAAAATGGCGAGCCTACCATATACTATGATACTATGAAACCAATTCCACAAATATCAGGCGTTTTTTGGATAGAGGGCCTTACAACATTGAGTGGTTGATGAGAAAGTATTTGGAGGTTGGGTTTAGGAGTTACAAAATAGAGCGGATACGAGAAACGGAATTTTTGATCAAATTCCACTATAAAAAGTGGGGGTCTATGATTGATAGAGAAGTTAAAAGGCAATTCCCCAAATATCTTGAAGACTCAAAGAGGACAGCCGTTAAAATAACAAGCAAGGTGTTTTACGAGTTGTTGAGGGGGTCTTTGTTTGGCAACCTCCTCGGCAAAGATCCCATTCAAGCGATTATGATGCGGATGGAAAACAATAAGAAATAAAATCTTGTTGGGTTTTAATCTTCTTAGTTTTTTAAATTAAAAGTCATTTTTTAGCCCCTAAGATCGCACTACAAAAATTATCGCACAATTAAAATCAAGCTCTTTACTATTGATTGTAAAAAATATTTTTTAGCATTTTTTATAATTTATGATTAACACTTAATGATAACAGAGCCTTATTAATAATTTTTGTGTAGGATTAAAAATAGTGAGTTTAGAGGTTCCCAAGCCTACCTCTTGTAATTGAGCTATAAGGAGGAACGGTAGCTCATTCTCACTATTTTAGGTTTGAGACGCTATAGTTGATGCCGTCTTTATAATGGTTAGAGAGTGTCCCATTGGTCTCTAACCCCCTTAATATTTTCTCATTTTTCAAACTTTCATGCAATTTTAAAGGCATGGCTACTAATTCTTGTATTGTTAAATTATTTTCGCTAATATCCAACTTATACAATCTATCCCCCATGCGTTCGGTATACGGATTACTTTAAGCAATCATTAAAAGCAAACAAAACCTGCAAAAAGCTATTTCAGCTCCAAAGCTAAAAATTTTCCCGTATAGCTTTGAGTTTTTTCGCAATTTTGCGCGACTTCTAAAGGCGTGCCGCTCGCAATGACTCTCCCACCCTTATCCCCCCCATCAGGCCCCATGTCTATAATGTAATCAGCGTTTTTAATGATGTCTAAATTATGCTCAATCACTAGCATGGAATTGCCTAACACCACTAAAGAATGCAAAACTTGCAAGAGGTGATTCACGTCTTCAAAATGCAAACCGGTGGTGGGTTCGTCTAAAATATAAAGGGTTTTGCCTGTGTCTTTTTTGCTCAATTCTTTAGCTAATTTGATCCTTTGAGCTTCCCCCCCACTTAAAGTGGTAGCGTTTTGCCCTAAAGTGATATAGCCTAATCCCACATCTATAAGGGTTTTTAACTTCACAGCGATTTTAGGGAATTTAGCAAAAAATTCATAAGCCTCTTCCACGCTCATGTTCAACACATCAGCAATGGATTTGCCTTTCACCTTGATTTCTAAAGTTTGGGGGTTGTATTTAGCACCCTTACAGCTGTCGCATTGGACCAACACATCAGGCAAGAAATGCATTTCTATTTTAATATCCCCATCGCCTTGGCATTTCTCGCACCGCCCTCCTTTCACATTAAAGCTAAAACGGCTCGCGCTATAACCTAAAATTTTAGCTTCTTTTTGTTCGGCGAATAAAATCCTGATTTCATCCATCACTCCTGTGTAAGTGGCAGGGTTGCTTCGGGGGGTTTTGCCTATGGGGGCTTGATCCAAATAAATCACTTTATCCAAATGTTCCAAACCCACAATCTCCACCCCATTCAAGCTTTTAGCTTTTTTAGCATGGTTTAAAAGGGTTTGAGCCGTGGGTAAAAGGGTTTGTAAAATCAATGAGCTTTTACCGCTCCCGCTCACCCCAGTAATGCACACCAATTGTTTTAAGGGGATTTGAACGCTTAAATTTTGAATGTTATTGATATTGACATTTTTAATTTCTAAAAAATGCCTTTCTTTAGGGAGTTCAAATTTGGGCCGTTCGATCTTTTTAGTGCCGTTGAGGTACAAAGCGGTAGAATGGTTGTTTTGCAATAACTCTTTTACGCTCCCGCTAAAGACCACTTCGCCCCCATGCCTTCCAGCCTTTGGCCCAATATCCACAATAAAATCTGCATGCTTAATCGTTTCTTTATCATGCTCTACGACAATGAGCGTGTTCCCCTTTTTTTGCAAATTCCTAAGGGTGTTAATGAGTTTGAGCGTATCCTTTTCATGCAAGCCAATGCTAGGCTCATCTAAAACATATAAAACCCCTGTCAAACCACTCCCTATTTGACTAGCGATCCGTATCCTTTGACTCTCTCCTCCGCTAATCGTTCGTGCATCCCTCCCTAAAGTCAAATACCCTAACCCCACATCGTATAAAAAAAACACCCTTTCTAAAATCTCTTTTAAAATAGGATCAGCGATCTTTTTTTCTTGCTCGTTGAGGTAGCTAAAATGCGTGGGATCATTGAAAAAGTGATAAACTTCTTCAATGGGTTTAGTTAAAAAATCCGCCATTTTCAAGCCAGCAACTTGAACGCTCAAACTGGAGGCTTTCAAACGATGCCCCTTACACGAAGGACAGGTTTTTTCGCTCATGTAATCGCTCAAATCCCTTTGCTCTTTAAACATGTCGTAAGCGATTTGGATAATGCCTTTCCAAGGGCGTTTTAAAGGGCTATTTTTAAAATGAAAGCTGATTTCAGTGCCATTCCCATACAAAAGAGCGTCTTGCTGCTCTTTATCCAATTCATTGAAACAAAGCGCAGTATCAATGCCATTATGAGTGCAAAAGCCTTCAAACATTTGAGCGTAATAATTGCGGTTATACCCAAAAATCACCTTGATCGCTCCTTGATTTAAAGGCGTGTTAGAATCTAAAATCTTACTAATATCTAGGCTAAATTTTGTCCCCAAGCCCAAACAGCTCTCACACGCTCCTTTAGGCGAATTGAATGAAAAACTCAAAGGTTCCAATTCTTCAAAACTCATCTTACACTTAAAGCATGCCTTATGCTCGCTGTAATGCTTCCTAATGCTTGGGGCGTTCTCTTGCAAGATTTCCACTTCTAATTCCCCATAGCTTTCTTTAAGGGCTTTTTCTACCGCGCTAGCGATCCGTGAAGCGTTTTCATTATTGACAACCACCCTATCCACCACCGCTTCAATGGTGTGTTTTTTGGTTTTGTGCAAATGGATTTCTTCATCTAAACGCACCATCACCCCATCAACAAAAGCCCTCACATACCCCTTTAAACGCAAGCTTTCTAATTTATCATTAAACGTGCCTTTTTTATCCTTAATGATAGGGGCTAGAATAATGATTTTAGAATTTTCTTCTAAATGACAGATTTGAGAAATAATATCGCTCGCATTCATAGAAGTAATAGGCTCTGAACATGTGGGGCAAAATTGCTCCCCAATCCTTGCAAACAATAATCTTAAATAATCATAGATTTCAGTGATCGTCCCTACCGTGGATCTGGGGTTTTTAGAGGTGGTCTTTTGATCAATAGCGATCGCAGGGGTTAGCCCTTCAATTTTATCCACATTAGGCTTACCCACTTTGTCTAAAAATTGCCTTGCATAGCTAGACAAACTCTCTAAATAACGCCTTTGCCCTTCAGCGTATAAAGTGTCAAACGCCAGAGTGGATTTACCCGATCCGCTCAATCCGGTAAAAACAACAAATTGGTTTTTGGGGATTTCTAAAAAAATATTTTTGAGGTTATTTTCCCTAGCCCCTTGAATAATGATTTTATCCATCATGGTTTTATCTTGCAAGAGTTTCCTTAAAATAAGAAAGTGGATTAAAAGGAGCTATTATACTTCAAAAAAGAATGGTTTTATTATCATTTCTTGTTCGTAATAGTTAAAAATATTTGCTTGATTAAGGATAAACATGCTATTATTTTATGAGACAATTTTAAAGATAGGAATGTAAAGGAATGGAATTTATGAAAAAGTTTGTAGCTTTAGGGCTTCTATCCGCAGTTTTAAGCTCTTCGTTGTTAGCTGAAGGTGATGGCGTTTATATAGGGACTAATTATCAGCTTGGGCAAGCCCGTTTGAATAGTAACATCTATAACACAGGGGATTGCACAGGGAGCGTTGTAGGTTGCCCCCCAGGTCTTACCGCTAATAAGCATAACCCAGGAGGTACGAATATTAACTGGCATGCTAAATACGCTAATGGGGCTTTGAATGGTCTTGGGTTGAATGTGGGTTATAAAAAGTTCTTCCAATTTAAGTCTTTTGATATGACAAGCAAGTGGTTTGGTTTTAGGGTGTATGGGCTTTTTGATTATGGGCATGCAACTTTAGGCAAGCAAGTTTATGCACCTAATAAAATCCAGTTGGATATGGTCTCTTGGGGTGTGGGGAGCGATTTGTTAGCTGATATTATTGATAACGATAACGCTTCATTTGGTATTTTTGGTGGGGTTGCTATCGGCGGTAACACATGGAAAAGCTCGGCTGCGAACTATTGGAAAGAACAAATCATTGAAGCCAAAGGTCCTGATGTTTGCACCCCCACTTATTGCAACCCTAACGCTCCTTATAGCACCAAAACTTCAACCGTCGCCTTTCAAGTGTGGTTGAATTTTGGCGTGAGAGCTAATATCTATAAGCATAACGGCGTAGAGTTTGGCGTGAGAGTTCCCCTACTCATCAACAAATTCTTGAGTGCAGGTCCTAACGCTACTAATCTTTATTACCATTTGAAACGGGATTATTCGCTTTATTTAGGGTATAACTACACTTTTTAAACTCTTTAAAGGGTATCTTTAAGCCCTTTTTGGTCTTTATAAAAAGGATTTTGGTTTGAATTTTCACGCCTTAAAAGCAAGGTTATCCATCAAAAGAAATTTTTGAGCGTAGCTAACAAAACTGATACCATTGAGTAGGAATTTGAAAAATTCACCTAAGGGTTTTAAGGGGATTGTTTGCAAGGAATAGAAAATTTACACCAAAGTGTCTTGTTACAAGAAGTTTTGCAAGCGTTCGCCCCTTTAGAAAAAGGGGTTTTGATAGATTGCACTTTAGGGTTAGGGGGGCATTCTAAAGCCCTTTTATCCCAAAAACCCCACCTTAAACTCATTGGCATTGATAAAGACAAGCATGCTCAAGAAATCGCTAAAGAACGATTGAAAGCCTTTGAAGGGCGTTATCACATTTTAAGCGGAGGGTTTGCCAAACGCTTTAAAGAAGCCCTAGAAACGCATGGCGAGCAAATTAAGGGGGTTTTAGTGGATTTAGGGGTGAGCTCCTTGCAGCTTGATGATGATGATAGAGGGTTTAATTTCCACTCGCCTACTTTGGATATGCGCATGGATTTAGAAAGCGAATTGAACGCTCAAAAAGTCATCAACTCCTATTCTGTAGTGGCTTTGGAAAAAATCTTCAAAGACTATGGCGAAATCAAAGAATACAAAAAAATCGCCCACCACATTGTAGAAAGGCGCGCGAAAAAACCCTTTAAAGACGCTAAAGATTTGAGCGATTTTTTAAGCTCTCTTTCTAAAAATAAAAAAATCCACCCAGCGACTTTGGTGTTTCAAGCCATCCGCATAGAAGTCAATCACGAATTAGAAGAGTTAAAAGCATTTTTACAAGACGCTAGAAACCTTAAGGGGGCGATTTTGTGTGTGATTTCTTTCCATTCTTTAGAAGACGCGCTAGTGAAAAACGCTTTTAAAGATTACGCTAAAAATTGCATTTGCGATGCCTTAAGTTTCAAATGCACTTGCTCCAACAACCACGCTTTAGGCGAAATTTTAACCAAAAAGCCCATCACTCCAAGCCCAGAAGAAATCAAACGCAACAGGCGTTCACGAAGCGCTAAAATGAGAGCGTTTCAATTCAAGCCATGAGTAAGCCATGAGTGTAGAAAACCATCTTTTGAATGAAAAAGAACGCTTTGTGCGTATAGAAGAGAGTGAAAAGAAGGAATTGTTTGATGGGACTGCAAATGAAAATTCGCATGGTCTTTCTTTAATGGCTTTAATAGGGGTACTGGTTTTTGGGGGCGCGTTTTTAGCCTTGTTAGCGCCAAAAATCTATTTGAGCAACAATATTTATTACATCAGCCGTAAAATCAACGCCCTAGAAGACCAAAAACGCCTGCTTTTAGAAGAACAACAAATCCTAAAAAACGAATTAGAAAAAGAGCGCTTTAAATACTACATAGAGAATAGTGAAAATATTGGCGATATTGCGTTTTAATGCCAAAAAACGACAAAAAACATTTTTCAATCAAACATCAAAAGCTTGCATCAAACAAAACAAAGCCACTAAAACCCTATTTTTAGAAACATTAAAGAGCAATTAAACCACAAAAACACCACAAAAACACCCTAAAACGAACGCTTGTTTTAAATTTGTTTTAACATAAAATAATAAATCCTTTTAAACCCTTGATTTTTAAAAAAACAGAGTCCCTCTTAAATGGTATAATAAAGCAAACTAAAATCCTATAAAAGTTAATCAAGGAGAAACCATGGAAAAATATTCGCTTCATCTTTATTGTTCAGCGTTACGCACAGAGCAACATCAAATAAGGGAATACAGATGAGAAAAACGATTTTAGCGTTGTTTTTAGCAGCGCAGATAGGGTTTGTTTATGCTAATAACGCTTTGATTTTGCAAACAGATTTTAGCCTAAAAGATGGGGCGGTCTCGGCGATGAAAGGCGTTGCTTTCAGCGTTGATCATAACCTTAAAATCTTTGATTTAACGCATGAAATCCCTCCGTATAACATTTGGGAAGGCGCTTACCGCTTGTATCAAACCGCTAGTTACTGGCCAGAGGGTTCGGTATTTGTGAGCGTGGTTGATCCGGGCGTAGGCACTAATCGTAAATCGGTGGTATTAAAAACTAAAAACAATCAGTATTTCGTCTCGCCAGATAACGGCACGCTGACTTTGGTGGCGCAAACTTTGGGGATTGATAGCGTGCGAGAAATTGATGAAAAAGCTAACCGCTTGAAAGGTTCTGAAAAATCCTACACTTTCCATGGTCGTGATGTGTATGCCTACACCGGTGCACGCCTAGCTTCTGGAGCGATCCCATTTGAGCAGGTCGGGCCAAAACTCCCTTCAAAAGTTGTTGAAATTCCTTATCAAAAAGCTAAAGCGACAAAAGGGGAGGTGAAAGGCAATATCCCGATTTTGGATATTCAATACGGCAATGTTTGGAGCAATATTAGCGCTAAAATACTGAATCAAGCAGGGATCAAACTCAATGACACGCTGTGTGTAACCATTTTTAAAGGTTCTGAGAAAAAATACGAAGGGAAAATGCCGTATGTCGCAAGCTTTGGTAATGTGCCAGAAGGCCATCCCTTGGTTTATCTTAACAGCTTGTTGAATGTTTCTGTGGCGCTGAATATGGATAATTTCGCGCAAAAATACCAGATTAAATCTGGCGCAGAATGGAATATTGAAGCGAAGAAATGCGCTAAGTAAAGCGCTTTTTTGAAAAATAAAGGGGTGAAGCGTTCCAAATCGCTAAATACGAGTGGGTTTTTGCTAGGGGTTTTAAAAGTTTTGAGCGTCAAGTTTTTATCAAAATAGCCTAATTAATGGTAAATTAGCTCTCAAACAAACGCTTGTATTTAAAAATTTGTTTCTATTTGAAATATAAAGCTCTTTTAAACCCTTTTAAAACTTTAATTTTTGGAAGAAAATAAACAAACAATTCCCTTAAATTGTATAATGAAAACGCTATAAACTAACAAAGGATAATCATGAAAAAACTATTCACTTCACTTTTATTGTTCAGTATTTTAGAATCTAACCAAAAAAATGGCTTTTTTATAGAAGCGGGGTTTGAAACCGGGCTGTTAGAAGGCACACAAACGCAAGAAAAAAGATACACCACCACGAAAAACACTTATGCAACTTACGATTATTTGCCCACAGACGCTGTTTTAAAAAGAGCGGCTAATCTGTTCACAGACGCTAAATCTATATCACAATTAAAATTTTCATCTTTATCCCCTGTTAGAGTGTTATATGTTGGCGGTAAATTAACTATAGAAAACTTCTTGCCTTATAATTTAAGCAATGTTAAGCTTAGTTTTACAGACGCTCAAGGTAATGTGATTGATTTAGGCGTGATAGAAACTATCCCTAAACACTCTAAAATCGTTTTACCTGGGGAGGCATTTGATAGTCTAAGAGAGGCATTTGCTAAAATTGACCCTTATACTTTCTTTTTCCCAAAATTTGAAGCCACTAGCACCCAAGCTTCTGACGCTAACACGCAGAGGGTGTTTGAAGCGCTCAATAATATTCAGACAAATTTTATGATGAAATATAGTAATGAGAAACCAAACAATTTCAATACTTGTTATAATAATACAAGCAAGAATGATTGTTGGCAAAATTTTACCCCAGAAACCGCAAAAGAATTCACTAATTTAATGTTGAACATGATCGCTGTTTTAGATTCCCAATCTTGGGGTGATGCGATTTTAAACGCTCCTTTTGAATTTACCAATAAAGATGGAGGAGAATGCGATACTGGCAAGGAGAATGATTGCGTGAATCCCGGAACAAATGGGGTTGTCAATTCTCAAGATGCCAAACAACATGTATTAAAACCACAAGGCATTGTTGATAATTTTAGAAAAAAAATAGAAATTGATGCGGTTGTTCTAAAAAATTCAGGGGTTGTGGGGTTAGCTAATGGATATGGTAGTGATGGTGAATATGGCACATTAGGAGTAGAAACTTATACCTTAGAGCCTAAAAAACTCTTTGGCGATAATCTTAAGACCATCAATTTACAAGATTTAAGAGTCATTTTGCATGAATTTAGCCACACTAAAGGCTATACCCATAATGGGAACATGACCTATCAAAGAGTGCCGGTGATGAAAGATGGTCAAGTTGAAAAGGATAATAATGGCAAGCCAAAGGACACTGATGGCCTCCCCTATAATGTGTGTTCTCGTTTCAATGGTCCAAATCAACCCGCTTTCCCTAGCAACTACCCTAATTCCATCTATCATAATTGTGCAGATGTCCCAGCTGGGTTTGTGGGGGTTACAACGGCGGTTTGGCAGCAGCTCATCAATCAAAACGCCCTACCCATTGATTACGCTAATTTGAGCTCTCAAAAAAACTACAATCTAAACGCTACTTTAAACACGCAAGATTTAGCCAATTCCATGCTCAGCACCATTCAAAAAACTTTTGTAACTTCTAGCGTTACCAATTACCACTCTTCAAGCTCTTCACAAAATTTTAGAAGCCCTATTTTAGGGGTTAACGCTAAGATAGGTTATCAAAACTACTTTAATGATTTTATAGGATTAGCGTATTATGGCATTATCAAATACAATTACGCTAAAGCGAGCAGCGAAAAAGTCCAACAACTAAGCTATGGTGGGGGGGTGGATTTGTTGCTTGATTTTATCACTACCTATACCAATAAAAACCAAAACGATATTTTAGTTAAAAGAAATTTTTCTTCATCTTTTGGTATCTTTGGTGGGTTAAGGGGCTTGTATAACAGCTACTATGTGTTAAACAAAGTCAAAGGGAGCGGTAATTTAGATGTGGCTACCGGGTTGAATTACCGCCATAAGCATTCTAAATATTCTGTAGGCATTAGCATTCCTTTAATCCAAAGAAAAGCTAGCGTCGTTTCTGCTAACGGCGATTATACAAACTCTTTTGTTTTCAATGAAGGGGCTGGTCATTTTAAGGTGTTTTTTAATTACGGGTGGATTTTTTAAATATAAAATCCATTAAGCGCGAAATCTATTGACAGAAATAATGTTTTTTTAAATAAAAGCCTTATTTTTGTCTTTTTTTCGTATAATAAGATTTAAGTTGATATTGATAGCGATACGCTAAGAATTTTCAAGTTTTTGCGATCAAATCAATATTTCTTAATAAGCTCATAGCTTTAATATTCAAAATAATATAAAAAGGAAAGTCATGTATGCGGCTCATCCTGTTAAACCCCTAAAAACCCCTAAACTCAAAACTAAATTTTTAAGGCGTGTGTTTGTGGGTGCGTCTATTAGGCGCTGGAATGATCAAGCATGCCCTTTGGATTTTGTGGAATTAGACAAACAAGCCCATAAAGCGATGATCGCTTATTTGCTCGCTAAAGATTTAAAAGATAGGGGCAATGAATTAGATTTAGATCTTTTAATCAAGTATTTTTGCTTTGAATTTTTGGAGCGCTTGGTTTTAACCGATATTAAACCCCCTATTTTTTACGCCCTCCAACAAACCCATAGCAAGGAATTAGCCTCCTATGTCGCGCAAATTTTGCAAGATGAAATTGGCGCGTATTTTTCTTTGCAAGAATTAGAAGAGTATTTAAGCCACAAACCCCAAATTTTAGAAACCCAAATTTTAGAGAGAGCGCATTTTTATGCGTCTAAATGGGAGTTTGATATTATTTATCATTTTAACCCCAACATGTATGGCGTGAAAGAGATTAAAGAAAAAATTGACAAGCAACTCCACAATAACGAGCATTTGTTTGAAGGGCTTTTTGGGGAAAAAGAAGATTTGAAAAAATTGGTGAGCATGTTTGGGCAGTTGCGTTTCCAAAAGCGTTGGAGTCAAACCCCACGAGTGCCACAAACGAGCGTCCTAGGGCATACCTTATGCGTGGCGCTTATGGGGTATTTATTGAGTTTTGATTTAAAAGCTTGTAAAAGCATGCGGATCAATCATTTTTTGGGCGGGCTTTTCCATGATTTACCCGAGATTCTAACCAGAGACATTATCACGCCTATCAAACAAAGCGTTGCAGGGCTTGATCATTGCATTAAAGAGATTGAAAAAAAGGAAATGCAAAACAAGGTCTATTCCTTTGTCTCTTTGGGCGTTCAAGAAGATTTAAAATACTTCACCGAAAACGAGTTCAAAAACCGCTATAAAGACAAATCCCATCAAATCGTTTTCACTAAAGACGCTGAAGAGTTATTCACTTTTTTTAACCACGATACCTATCAAGGGGTTTGTGGGGAGCTTTTAAAAGTGTGCGATCATTTGAGCGCGTTTTTAGAAGCTAAAATCTCTCTTTCTCATGGCATTTCTAGCAACGATTTAATCAAAGGGGCAGAAAATCTTTTGAAATTGCGATCCCAAACAGAATTGCTTGATTTGGATTTAGGAAAATTGTTTAGGAATTTTAAATAGTTTTTGAAGTCATTTAGGTTTTATTTTAATATATTATTAATTATAAATTTAAAAACAAGTTTTAAACAACACAAAGTTTTGAGACTATAAAAATTTAATTATCAGCATTTGATTATAATATGCGAAAAAGAATTTAATGATGCACTGCAAAGAATTACTAGAATTTAACGATTACGCTATGGATTTAACGATTCGTATGGCGCACCATAGCACCGCTATTGAAAACAATCCTTTGAGCCTTGCTGAAACCATAAGCATTTTAACTACTGAATACATTCCTAGAGAAATGCCTCAAAGAGCCTTTTTTGAAGTGAAAAACTATCAAAATATACTCCCTTTTCTATTAGAAAACCTGAATAGAGGACAAAGTGTTGATAGCTTTTTTATAAGAGAGTTGCATGGGATTTTAATGAATTTTTTACTCCCTAACAAGGGGGCTTTTAAAACGACTGATAATATCATTTTAGGAGCCAGTTTTGAAACGACACCCCATTTTCAAGTGCCTATGGCTATAAAAGAATGGTGCGACAATCTCAATTATAAGATGCATGCCCTACAAGATAAAGAAGAGAAATTAAAAGCTATTTTAGAACAACATATTTTGTTTGAAAAAATCCACCCTTTTAGCGATGGCAATGGTAGGGTAGGCAGAATGCTAATCTTTTATAGCGTATTAGAGCAAAATTTAGTGCCATTTGTGATTACCAAAGAACAAAAAGAAGCTTACATTAAAGCTTTAGACACGCACAATACAGAAAGCTTATACCAACTCGCTAAAGTATCCCAAGAGTTCGAACTCACACGCATACAAGGGCAAATGATATTGAATAAGAATAAATAAATCTTAAAAAATCATGTTTTAAATTTCAAGCGCGCATCAAATAGAGCTTTTTCCTTTCGCTTGATGAAGCGATATTGAGTAATTGGCGGTATTTGGTGATCGTTCTTCTCACCATTTTCAAA
The DNA here is from genome assembly GCF_001653455.1 of Helicobacter pylori. Classification (NCBI taxonomy): domain Bacteria; kingdom Pseudomonadati; phylum Campylobacterota; class Epsilonproteobacteria; order Campylobacterales; family Helicobacteraceae; genus Helicobacter; species Helicobacter pylori. The sequence goes on from NZ_CP011486.1 coordinate 696,357, forward strand.
TGGAATTTTTCTTCAATGAGTTCTAAAATTTTAGCGTCGCTCAAAGGCTCTTTTTTGTCTTCATTTTTAATCAATTCTAAAAGGTAGTCTTTAATCACGGCGTTTGAAGTCTCGCTGTTGTCTAAAGCGGTGCTAAAAAAATGCTTAATAGGGAAAACCCCTCTCTCGCACGCCAAATATTTATTAGAAATGGCCCTTGAAATCGTGCTTACAGAGTGGTTAAATTCATTAGCTAAATCCAATAATTTTAAAGGGCGCAATTCCTTACCCTTAAAAAAATCGTATTGATACTCTAAAAGCATGAGTCCGATTTTATAAATCGTGGCTTTCCTTAAATTTAAAGCGTCAATCAAATCTTTAGCCTCTTTTAATTTCTCTTTCAAATAATCGCTATTTTCAGAGTGCTTTTCTTCTAAACTGATCGTTGGGTAGCTCTCATCATTCAAACGGACGATGATTTCATTATCCACTTCCATAATAAAAAGCTCAGGAATGACCTCTATTTCTTTTTCTAAAAACTCAATAGCCGGAGGGTTTTTAAAGGATTTTAAAATTTTTAAAGCCTTTTCATAATAAAAATCTTTAGAAAATTCATGGTGTTTTTCTAAATGCAAAATAATTTTTCGCGCCTCTTCATAAAGCTCGTTATCGTCTAATTCCCTACTCTCTAGCTGGAATAAAAAGCCCTCTTTCACGTCTCTAGCACCAATGCCGGCTGGATTAAGGTAGCTAAAACGCTTGCGCACTTTCTCATAAATTCCGCTCTCTACCCCTAAAATTTTAGCCCTTTCTTCAATATTTTCTTCAAAATACCCCTCATGATTCAACCCGTTGATAATATCCATAGCGATTTTTTGAGAAATTTCAGTGGGAAAAAGAGGGGGAATGATTTGAGCTTCTAGGGTTTCAAAAAGGCTTTTGGAAGCGATTGCAAAATTTTCTAAATGATCGTTGCTGTTTTTGGTGTTGAAGCGATCGCTAAAACTTTTAATGCGTTTGTTTTCAATTTTGATTAAGGGGTTATCTAGGGCGTTTTGTTTTAAAACTTCTTCTAAATCTTCAAGCTCGCTTTGTAAAATGGGTAACCACCCTTTTAAAGTGGCGTTTAACTTATTTTTAGGGCTAAGGTTTGCGCGTAAAACCGCCATATTCACACCTTAAAATTTTCCCCTAAATAATACTTGCGCACCAAAGCGTTTTCATAAATTTCATTAGCGTTCCCGCTCGCTAGAAGCGTGCCGCTTTTAATCACATACGCCCTATGGCATACGCTCAAAGTCTCTCGCACATTGTGATCAGTGATCAATACGCCAATGTTTAATTCAATCAAGCTTTCAATAATCTTTTGAATATCAATCACGGCGATCGGATCCACGCCTGCAAAAGGCTCATCTAGCAGCACGAATTTAGGGTTTTTCATCAAAGCTCTAGCGATTTCTACACGCCTTCTTTCTCCCCCACTCAAGCTCATGCCCTTGCGCTCTCTTATGGCTTGGATATTGAAAGCGTCAAGCAAACTTTCCATTTTTTCTTCGCTCTCTTTAGAGTTTTTGAAAGTGGTCTCCCCTGCTAGGGCTAAATTCTCTTCCACGCTCAATTCTTTAAAAATGCTGGATTCTTGAGGCAAGTAACCTATGCCTAAATTAGAGCGCTTGTGTAAGGGGTATTTGGCTAAATTCACATCGTTTAAATAAACGCTCCCCCCACTAGGCTCTAAAAGCCCGCATATCATGTAAAAGGTGGTGGTTTTACCCGCTCCGTTAGGCCCTAAAAGCCCCACCACTTCGCCGCTTTTCACTTCCAAAGAAACATCTGAAACAATTTTAGTTTTTTTGATTTGTTTGTTTAAATGTTCTGCTTTTAAAATATCCATTCAAGCGACCCTTCAAGCGATCTTTATTGTATAAAAACGGCTATTTGATTCGGTTTTGATTTCTACAACCTTAACAGCTAAATCGTATTTTTTTAAAATTTTTTCTAATTTTTCATCGCCCCATTCCACAAAATGGATCCCCTTTTCTAACAGACACTCCAACATGCCAAGCTCCAAGCAAGTCTCTAAATCGCGCATGTAAAAATCATAATGGAACACGCTCTCGCTATAAGCATGCATCACGCTAAAGGTGGGCGAAGTCGCTTGAATATCCAAACCCAAATGCTTCAAGCACGCTTGAACTAAAGTCGTTTTACCGCTCCCTACAACGCCTTTTAAAAACACCACCCCCTTAAAATCATCTTTTAAAATTGCAGCCGCCACTTTGTCTAACTCGTCTAAATGCGCTCTCATAACAATTCCACGCTTTTGATTTCAAACTCGCTTTTAATTTCTTCAATGAGATCAGAATTATTAGCCAAAAATTCTTGCAATTCTGTTGGGGCTTCTTTTGGTTGGGTTTCTTTAAACTCTTTAGTTTCTTTTTCTTTAACCTCTTTAGTGTCGTTTTTTTGAACCTCTTTTGCTTTTGTTTCTTTTCCAACCACTTCTTTTTTTTCAATTTCAGCCGTTGGCGTCGTTTCTGTGGCTGGTTTGGGTGAGATTTTTTCCCTTAAAGAAGAAAAATCAAACTCTTTTGTCTCTTCTAATGGGGCGTTTTTAAGTTCTAAATGACTTTTTAAAGCGATTTTGACACTTTCGCCCTTGCCAAAAACGCTATCAACGATATTTTTCACGATTTTAAAACGCTCTCTTAAAAGTTCCTTATCTTTATCAAGCGCTAAAGACTCCCAAGTCAAGGTTTTAGTGTGGCTGTCAAAATCAATGAAACGGATATTTTTTTCAAACACCGCCCCCAACTCGTAGTTGCGCTCATAAACCAATTTTTGGACTTGTTTGAAAAGGTTGTAAAAAATGCGATCTTTAGCGGAAAGCATGGGCGTTTGTGGGGCTTCTGCTACTGGGGTTTCTATTATTGGAGTTTTTGGTGGTGGGGCTTTTAGCGCTTGATTTTCTTGTTGGATAGCGTTAGCGTGTTGGTTTAAAGGTTTCAAAGCGTTTTCTTTACTTTGCTCTAATTCTAAAATCGCATCGTCTAGGGCTTTGAGTTTCAAAGCTTCTTTGAATTTCATTTTCAATAACAACAACACAAAACCAGAATTTGCCCCCTCTTTTAAAAGGCTCAAACTGCTCATAATGATTTTAAAAAAGCGCTCTATCAAAAGGATGGAATAAGTATCAGGGCTTAATAATTTCGCTTTCAAAAAAAGCATCATTTCTTCTAAAACGCCCTCGGTTTCATAATTTTCTAAAATTTCATAACGCTCTTGCAATTTAGTTTCATCTTGGTTGATTAGACTTTGAAAAAAATCTTCCAAAACGCTTCGATCAATCGCCCCTAACATTTCAGCTACTTTGCTTTCTGTGATAGCGTTATCGCAATAATTGATGGCTTGCTCTAAAAGGGTGAGCGTGTCCCTCAAGCTCCCTTGCCCGCTGTGGGCTAGTTTTTCTAACGCGCTTGCTTCATAATGCACTTGTTCTTTTTCTAAAATGGTTTTTAAATGAGAAATAACAGAATTTTCAGGGATTTTTTTAAACCTGAAATGCTGGGTGCGGCTGAGTATGGTAGCGGGCAATTTTAGAGCGTCCGTTGTCGCTAAAAGGAATTTCACATGGCTAGGAGGCTCTTCTAAAGTCTTTAAAAGCGCGTTAAACGCTTCGGTAGTGAACATATGCACTTCATCAATGATAAAGATTTTATAGCGCCCAAAGCTTGGTTTGTAGCGCGTTTGCTCTATGAGGTTACGGACATCATCAATCCCCCTGTTAGACGCCCCATCCATTTCTATAATATCTATGTGGTGGTTGTTTAAAGCGCTCTGGCATTGGGCACAAGTATCGCAAGGCACGGCTTTTGGCCCTTTTTCACACATCAAAGCCCTTGCAAAAATCCTAGACGAGCTGGTTTTGCCTGAACCTCTTAACCCGCTGAATAAATAAGCGTTAGCCAAACGCTGGTTGTCTAAGGCTAAAGAAAGCGTTTTAGCCACACTCTCTTGCCCGACTAGCTCGCTAAAATGTTTGGGGCGGTATTTTAACGCTAAAACTTGCATATTGATTTTTAACCCTTAAAACTTGTTTAGAAGTATTGTAATGCAAAATGACTTAAAACTAGCCCCTTTTTAGGTTTTGCTCAATAACGCTAAAAAATCTTTAAACAAATTAATACTAAGCGTCCCCATGATAGCCGTTACAAAGAGGTTCACGCCCATAAAGATTTTTTGGTTGTTTAAAAGCATAGAGCCATAGCGTAACGACAAAACGCATAACAATAAAAGCCAAGAAAAAGCCGCCGATAAAGTACCGGCTAGAAAGACAAATTTTTGAGCCAGGTTAAAAGACAAAGCGCTCGCGCCAATGAGGAACACCATTTCCAAATACACTTGCGGGTTGAGTAAAGTAACGCCTAAAGTGAACAATAAAGTCTTTTTTAAGGATAGTTTTTTGGGGGTTTGGACTTGCTTTTTTTTAAAGGTTTGAAAAAGGGTTTTTAACGCTAAAAAAGCATAAAACCCGGTAAAAAGCGCCCCAAATAGATTCAAAGACAGGCTCAAATAAAAATTTTTAGCGAAATAAGCCCCCACGCCAAACACGCCCATGCTCATTAACACAATATCGCACATAAAACACAAAGCGCAAATCAAAAACACATAATTCCTAGCCATGCCTCGCTCTATAATAAACAAGGATTGCGCCCCCACCGCTGCGCACAAAGAGATAGCCAAGCCAAAACCTTCTATAAAAACCACAAACATCTTACTCAAGTCCTTTCACTCAAAATAAGCCAAAATTATTAACACCATACAACCAAACCATTCAAAATGGTATTTTAAAATTTTAGGGTTTAAAACGACCTTTATAAATAAAAGTTAAATGATGATTGCACAAAATTTAAAAACCCCATTTTTTACTACTCTTAGCGGAGTTTAATAGTGGGTTTAAATTAACATGCTAAAATGCCGAAATTTGCTAAAGTAGCAAAAATTTAGACAAAGGAATTGGGAATGAGGAAGAGTTTGGCTTTTTGCCTAGTAGCTTTGCTTGGACTGCAGGTTTTAGGCGCTAGAGATTTTTCGCCACTCAAAAACGAAGAGCTTTTAAAATTAGCAGGCACTCTGCCTTCTAGCGAAGCGATTGATTATCGCATGGAAGTGTCCAAACGCCTTAAAGCCTTAAACGCTGAAGAGGCTAAGAAATTCCGCGCGAATTTCAGTCGGATCGCTAAAAAGAATCTTTCGCAAATGAGTGAAGAAGATTTCAAAAAAATGCGCGAAGAAGTGCGTAAGGAATTAGAAGAAAAAACCAAAGGTCTAAGCGATGCAGAAATTAAGGCAAAAGGGCTTAATGTGAGCGTTTGCAGCGGCGATACGAGAAAAGTTTGGTGTAGGGCTGTTAAGAAAAAAGACGAACATTGTTCTCCTAAGTGAGATAAAATTTAATTTAAAAGGATAAAACATGAAAAAAGCGTTGAAAATACTTTCTATGGGTGCGTTATTGTTTGTGGCTCTAAACGCCAAAGATTTCAGTAAAACGAGCGATGAAGATTTGGCTAAAATGGCTGGAATTGTCGCTCCGCAGGATATTGTGGATTATAAAAAAGAGTTGAGAATGCGCATGAAAAAAATGCCTGAAGACAAAAGAGAAGCGTTCCACAAGCAGTTGCATGAATATGCGATTAAAAACACAGACAACATGACCGTGGCGGATTTTGAAGCCCATCAAAAAGCCGTTAAAGAAGTGCTTAAAAAAAGCAACATGAAAGGCATGGATGATGATTTGGGATTGAGATCATGCGAAAAAATGCACAAACACCATAAACATGGTGATCATGATAAACATGGCAAAGGGCATGGCAAAGAACAAGGCAAAAAAGACCACGATCATGATGATCATGGCGAAGATAAAAAATAAAGCTTAAAACGCTCCCCTTTCTCCATCAAAGCTTCAAATTCTTTAAGCAGAAATCCTAAACGCTTTTTAGCGTTTGGGGTGCGTGCTGTTATCTATTGTATAAAATATTATTAGTAATTTGTATTTGTTGGTTTTTTAAGTAGAGTATTGTATAATTTTAGCCATTTAAATTTTTTAATAAAGGATATTATATGGCTTATACATATAACCCAAATAATGAAATGAATATTTTAGGGCGAGCGTTTAACACCGCAGTGTTTAGCAATAACCCAACATTTGATATTACACCTTTTGATTTAGGCGGCGAGCAAATGGAGTGCACTTTTGAAAGACCGAGCGTGAATAGGTTGCCAGCCACCACGCAGACCATAGCGAGCGCTAACATTTATATGCCAACAACCATTAAAATCCCCATTCTTAAAACAAGCTCTGTATATAAAATAGGGCTTAACGCAAGGATGCAAAATTCTATTTTAGGCGAATGTGTTTTAAAAGACGATGCAGGGTATCAATGTGTGATAAAACAAGTAACATTAGACTTCAATGTTAGAGATTTAGAAACAAGCACCGAATTTGCGATTAAAGGCAACTTCTATCTTGACCAAGATTTGATTAAAATCCCAATCAAAAAGCAAAATCTAAAATCGCTTTAGCGTTTCAAACAATCCAAAAGACTATTTCAATACTCTTCAAACATTTCTTGGATTTTTGCCTTATCATTTGTTTTAGTTAAAGCGAGTTGCAAAAGCACTCTGGCTTTTTGGGGGTTTAAATTATCGCTTGCGATAAAGGCCTTATCGTCAATCTCGCTTGAAGTAATCCCACCGCTACCCACCCTACTAGAACGAACGATTAAAACCCCCATTTGGCTCGCTTCTTGCATGGCTTTTAACAATCCAGCGCTCACATTCCCGTTACCCACCCCGGCGATAACAATGCCTTTTGCATGCGATTTTAGGCTCGCTTGGAATAAATCAGGGGTCATGCCGACATGCGTGTAAATAATATCCACTTTAGGTAAGGGGGGGTTGAGTTCTACAATGGAAAATTCGCTATTTATGGTGTGCTTTCTTAAGGGTTGCATGTAATAGCGCACCTTACCATAATACACGCTCCCTATCGCACCGCTATTTGGGGCTTTAAAAGTGGAAGTGTGGGTGGTGTGCGTTTTAACCACCTCCCTAGCGCTAAAAATACTATCATCCATCACCACCAGCACGCCTTTATTCGCGCTTTTTTCGTTGATCGCTACGCTCACGGCGTTATACAAATTAAGCGCCCCATCTGCACTCAAAGAAGTAGCGTTACGCATCGCTCCCACTAGCACCACCGGTTTTGTGGAGTGCAAAACCAAATTTAAAAAATACGCGCTCTCTTCTAAAGTGTCTGTGCCATGCGTGATGACCACGCCCTTAATACGGCTATCATTGAGCAATTCTTGAGCGCGTTTAGCGAGTTTGAACCACACCTCTTCATTCATGTCTTGTGAGCCGATGTTAGAAATCTGCTCCCCTTGTATATGAGCGATCTTATTGAGACTAGGGATAGCCCTCAAAAGCTCTATGATACCCAACTCACCGCTCTTATAACGGCCCAAACTCTTGCCTGTGCCACTCCCAGCAATCGTCCCCCCTGTCGCTAATAAAACGATAGTGGGTAAATATTTAGCCATGACTTGCCCTTTCAAACAAAATAAAAGGATTTAAAGATTTTGTAGTATAGTGAATCGTTGTTAAAATAAATTTAAAAAGAGTTAGTTGTGGATACCTTTTTTCAAATTATCGTGTTGCTTTTTTCGCTTTTTTTAGGGGCAAGGCTAGGGGGCTTGGGGGTGGGCTATGCGGGGGGCTTGGGCGTGCTTGTTTTGTGCTTGTTTTTAGGGCTAAACCCGGGCAAAATCCCCTTTGATGTGATTTTAATTATCATGGCAGTCATTAGCGCAATTAGTGCGATGCAAAAGGCCGGAGGGTTAGATTATTTAGTCAAAATCGCTGAAAGGATTTTAAGAAAACACCCCAAGCAAATCAATTATCTCGCGCCTAGCGTGGCGTATTTTTTAACGATACTATCCGGCACCGGGCATACGGTTTTTTCCTTGATTCCGGTGATTGTGGAAGTGAGCCAAAGCCAAAACATTAAGCCTAAAGCGCCGTTGAGTTTAGCGGTTGTCTCTAGTCAAGTGGGCATTACTGCAAGCCCGGTGAGTGCAGCGGTGGTGTTTATGAGCGGTATTTTAGAGCCTTTGGGGGCGAATTATCTCACTCTTTTAATGATTTGGATCCCTACGACTTTTTTAGCATGCATTCTCACGGCGTTTATCATGGGTTTTACTGATTTGAAATTAGATAGCGATCCGCATTATTTAGAACGCTTGAAAGAAGGCAAAATTTCGCCCCCTAAAATCAAAGAAGAAAAAGAAGTCTCAAAAAGCGCGAAATTATCGCTATGGATTTTTATTGGTGGGGTTGTAGCGATCGTTTTTTATGCGAGCGCAATTTCTAAAAATATCGCTTTGATTAGCCCAGTGATTTTAGGAAGAGATCAAGCGATCGTGTCTTTCATGCTAAGCGTGGCGACTTTAATTACACTTTTTTGTAAAATCAACGCTAATGAAATCGCCCATTCAAGCGTGTTTAAATCCGGCATGCAAGCGTGCGTGTGCGTGCTTGGGGTGGCGTGGCTAGGCGATACTTTTGTGAGCAACCATATAGATGAAATCAAGCGCTACGCTTCTTTTTTGATCGCAGATTACCCGTTTTTATTGGCCGTGGCACTCTTTTTGGCTTCCATGCTTTTGTATTCGCAAGCCGCCACTTCTAAAGCGCTCATCCCAAGCGTGATCACCGCTTTAGGCATTAGCGCTCATCACACGGAGCATTTGTATATCATCGTGGCTTCTTTTGCGAGCGTTTCAGCGCTATTTGTGTTACCCACTTACCCCACTTTATTAGGAGCGATCGCTATGGATAACACCGGCACCACTAAAATGGGCCGTTATGTGTTTGATCATGCGTTTTTGATCCCTGGGGTTTTAGTCGTTTTTTTAAGCGTGGCGTTAGGGTTTGTTGTCGCGCCGTTGGTTTTGTAGGTTTTATAATCCAAAAGCTTGGCTTTAATCAAGCGGTATTTTATAAAACCCCCCTTATAAAAAAGGGTTTAAACCATTAGTAAGCAAACACATAATTGAGATACACGCTATAAAGTCTCCTATACTCTAGCTTAGTGCCTAGATAAGAATAGTAATTGGTGTTGATGGTGGGGATCTTCACGCCTAATTCAATACCATGTTGAGCGGAATGTTCGCTGTCTTTTTTCTTGGCTGTAGCGAGATTCATTCTCAAGCCGAGATTAAACAAGAACTGGAAATTGGAATTATTGACTTTGGCGCTGTAGGCGTTGTTAAAACTCGTTAGATTCACGAATTGAGAATTAAGCCATGTCGTCCCTGCCAGTTGGATACCTCCAAATAACCCCATAGAGAGCTTGTTATTCTTTTTAGTGGCCTTATCGTTGAGAAAGTTAAACAATAAATCGCTCCCACCGCCATAAGTCCATACATCAGAAGACGAATTAAAAAAGCTGGATTTGATATAAGCGTGGTTGTAATCAAAAAAGCCGTAATACCTTAACCCCCATCTTTTGCTTTCGCCAAAAAATTGTTTATAGCCCACTTGCACGCCAAGCCCGTTCATCGCCCCGTTATTGTTTTGAGAGTTAATCATGCCTATATTTTTAAAGGGGTTCTTGCTCATCGCTGCTAAAGCTTGGGAGAGTTGGGATTGTTGTTCTGGATTGATTTGGTAGTTGTATTGGCCCGCTGCTGGAGCGCTTGGATTGTTAACTAGGGTAACGATGTCGTTTGTATTGACCTTGTTATGGGGGAATTGAGAAATCTCTTCGCTCAAATTCTTAGCGTTACTGTAAGCGCTCACGATCTCTGCTTCATTGGACTTTAGGTTATAAACATCTTTAGCCACGCTTAAAGCCGCATCCAACCGGTCGCCATAATAAGCTACATTGTTTTGGATCGTTTGAACTTCTTGGTTCAAATTCACTTCCTGCCTGTAAGGGTTAGTAGGCGTTGAACCCGCATTGGGTATTTTCAAATAAGCTTTTTGCAAATACTCATACTGATCTTTAGGGATAGAGTTAAAGAGGTTGAAAATGTCTTGAGCGTAAGAAATGACTTGTTTTTGATTTTGAGCGAAAGTGTAAATGTCTTTAGCGAATTCAGGGTTTGTTTGAGAACCTGTGGCTTGAGCTTGCAACTGACTGGATAGGGTGTGGTTGCTTTGAGAAAGCGTAACCGCTTGTTGCAAGATGGGTATCATCGCTTTGATGTTATTAAACACCGCGTATTGCGTTGGGTAGCCAGTAGATGTGATAGCGCTAGATGTATTTGCAATACCACTGATGACGATATTGTTCCACATCATAGCGGTCTTAGTGCTTGCGATCAAGTCCATAAGCTTTTGCGCGGTTTCAAGAGCGCTGCTCACGGTTGAATTTGGCGGGTTTGATGCTGAGTCTGTTGTGGCGCATCCGGATAAAGCGCAAAGATTGTTCCCTTTAGTGGTAGCGTTTTGTTGGGCTGCTTGGAGGCTTTCAGCAAGCTTTTTCATCTCATCATAAGTGGTTTGATTCATCGCGCAGTTTTCTAATCCTGAGCAGTTATTGATAATTGTTGAAAAAGGAGGGTTACCAGTGACATTAGCGGGTTTGTCTCCATTACCTACAAAAAAAGTGAGGTAGTTCCCTGCATAAAGACTCCAAAAACCCAATACCGAAGTGATAACGGCTTGCGCGGCGTTGAAAATGGGCGATTGGGTGGTGCTGCTGTAGTTGTTATTCGTAAAGCTTTTTAAATAGTTTAAAGAGCTATTGACTAACTCAATGTTGTTGGCGTTTTGAATGCTTTGTTTTAATGAAGCCACTTGGTTTAAATACTGGTTTAATTGCTCGTATTTTTCGTTCAAGTTTTTCAATTCACCGGTGTTTTTGACGGACTGAACCGCTTCACCGATTTGATAGCCCACGCTCACAAAAAAGCCGTTGTCTTCAGCGTGGAGCGATGATGCCGCAAGCGAGAGAGAGAGTAAAAATCGTTTTTTCATAAAATGTTCCTTAAAGTAATTTTTTTGTTGTAAGAATATCATGAAGTGATAATGCACTTACAATGGGCTTATTTTGATATAGATTTACTAAAATTTTAAGCAAAATTGACTTTTTGGATTTCAAAAAAAAAAAAAAAAGAGATTTTTGGGGTATTTTTACCCATTTATCTTATCTTTGAAGGGTGGATTTTTGTAACGATAAAATGATCTTTTGAATTTTATGAGCAATATTTAATGAGAACGAAAGCCACACTAAAACAAAAACGCATAGCTGACAAAAACCTCTTTATTCCTAAAAACGCTGAAGTTTTGTCGGATCGTTTGCTGCTGCCACACATTGCTAGAGCCAAAGTTTTTCCAACTTTGCGCGCTCAAACTATAATAAGGGATTTTTAACCCCACATTAAAGCGGTTGTGCTTGCCTATATACAAAGAACCCCCAAAATTCACAAAAAACCCTCCGCCTGCGGCAAAAAATTTATCCTCTTGCTTAGTGTTTTGGTTTTGATATTTAGGGCTCCATAACACGGCGTATTCCACCCCACCCCCACCAAACACGCCTATTTTAAAAAACAGCATTTTTTCCGTTTTTAAGGCGAGTTTTAAAAGGGTGTCTATGGGGAGATTGACAAACACATTCACATTCAAACCAAACGCCATGAAATTCCCGTTATTTAAAAGGAAATCTTGGGGGCTTGGGGTTTTTTGCAAGACTAACGAGCCTTGAGTGTTTGAAGCAGAATCATAGGTTTTAAGGGTGTTTGGGTTGTAATTCGCTTGAGATAAAAGGGTATCCCCCCCCACTTTTTGGCCTAATTGCGCTTTAGCGTATTCTATATCCCCCCACACCCTTAGGCCTAAAATATGGTATTTGTCAATAGCTATTTCATCGCCTATTTGACCGGTGTAAGACAAGTTTTTACCCCCCTTATAATAGGCTTCTAATTTCTCGCCATAACACACGCTACTAGGGCAAGTGGGGTTGTCTTTATAGGCTTGTTGCCACATGCTTGTGCGCGTGTTAGCCCCTGTGCCTAGCCTAAAACCCAAATAAATATGATTTTTCGTTTTAAAAAAAGGCGTTTTTTCACTGGCATTACCCCATAAAACCCCCAAACTGGCTAAAAAAATAACCGCCCTCAAACGCTTTTTTGATTCAATTCTACCCATAATGGCACTTCACCTTGCAACATTTCTTGATTAAAAAATTCCTCTATGCCCTCTCGCATGCTCTTTATTTCTGTAAGGGTATTGACGCAGTTACGAAACGCGCTCGCTTGCATTTCGCCCTTAGCGTAAGCATGCAAGTTTTTCCTGAACATCACCACCCCCCTATCCCCATAAAACTCCACCATTTTATCAAAATGTTCTAAAACCAAGTCTTTTTTTACAACCGCCGGTAATTCGGTGGTATTGTTTCTGATTTGCCAAAATATCCATGGGGCTCTTAAAGCCGCTCGCCCTATCATTAGCCCATCCGCTTGCGTGATTTGCAAGACTTCAAAGGCTTTTTTCACGCTGTCAATTTCGCCATTGGCTATCACAGGCTTTTTTAAAATCCCTTTCATTAAAGCGATGCTTTCATAATCTATTTTGTCTTTTTGGTATTTGTCGCTTCGTGTCCTCCCATGCACCACCACATAATCCACTGGAGCGTCATTTAAAGCATGGGCGATTTCTTGGGGGATTTTCTTTTCAAAGCCCAAACGCACTTTCACGCTTGTGATTTTTTTGTTGGTGTTTTCTCTGATCGCTTTTAAAAGTTTCACCAAGTGGTTTAAATCCTTTAACAACCCGCTCCCGTTACCATGATTAGCCACTTTGGGGGCAGGACAACCGCAGTTAAAATCAATCCCGCTCACATGCTCTAAAGCGTTGATTTTTTCAACCGCTTCTTTGACTACGCTTTCTTTAGAGCCTGAAATTTGCACCATGAAATGATCTTCTAAAGCGGATTTTTCTAACATTTTAGAAGTTTTGTCAAACGCATACACTAACGAATGCGAACTCACCATTTCGCTTGTGGTAACATCCACGCCAAATTTTTTCACCACGCTTCTAAAAGGCAAATCCGTATAGCCTGCCAGAGGGGCTAGAAAAAGCCATTTTTTATTCTTAAAGTCCATACGCTCTCATATTAAAGTTTTTGCCCTATTTTGACACAATCAAGGTTAAAAAGCGCTTTAAAATGAGCGCTTGATTAAAATTAAGCTCTTTTATAGATCCATTAAACCCTGTTTAAAACGAATTAAAAAATCATGCGTTGGTTGTTTTAAAAACTCTGCGTATAAAACAGGCCGTAAGCGTTTAGGGATATTCAATCTCCTAGCTTTGTCTTTAAAATCCTTTGGCATGCTTAAAGTTTGTTGAGGTTTAAGAGCGATAAACACATGCTCTTTATTTTTTTCAATGATGAATTTTTGAGCGATTTCTAAACTAAAAAAATGGTGTTTGATTTCTTCTTTTTGAGAAAAACTCAACACATACCCCTTTTGTTTTAAGATTTTATCCACCATAAACAGCGCGTTTTGCGAATATTTAAAAAAAGTGATCCCATGCATTTGTGAAATGGGGGTCAAAGGATAGAGACGCTCTTTTTCTTGATCCAAGAATTTAAAACTTCGGGTAATGCCTTTAGAATAATTTTGCATTAAGGAATTGGCGTAATGTTTTCTAAAAAAATTGCGTTTGAATTTTAAAGAAGAATTAGAATCATCTTCAAAAAATTTCATGTCTTTAAAAAGCGTTTTAAGAGTGTCTTTAGGGGTGTAGAGCAAGGGGCGAATAATTGCATAAAACCCTCTTTGTTCATAAGCTTGAAAGCTTAAAAGCGTGTTCAACCCAGCCCCTTTGCTTAATTGCATCAAAAACCATTCCAATCTGTCATTCAAATGGTGTGCTAAAATCAAATGTTTGTAAGAATGCTCTTTGATTAGGGTTTCAAAAAAATCATAACGGATTTTTCTCGCTTGCATTTCAAAATCATGCGTGATTTTTTGAGCGTAATGGATATAGCATTTTTTATGGTGTGTTTGGGCGAGTTTTTGGGCGTGCTTGATGATTTCAAGGCGTTGTTTTTGGGTGTTATAATCCACTAAAGCGATGTCAAAGGCGATATTTTCTTGAACTAAAAGATGAAACAAGCAAGTAGAATCCACCCCGCCTGAAAAACCCAATAAATTTTGACCTTCTCTTAAAAGCTCTAAATAGGTTTTAAAATCTTGCACTATCAAATTCGCGCTAAACGCATGCTTAATAGATCGCTTTCTTTCATGAAATTTCCCTATGGGTTAAAATGCCCTTTAGTAAGCTTGCACCTTCTATGCCTAAAATTTCATTCCTTATTTTTTCCACTTCTTTCAAACCTGGAGCTTTTTGATGAACGGCTTCATTGCGGATGTTTTGAATGAGGCTCAGGCTTTTTTGAAAAGAATAATTGATGAATTTGTTCAAGCTTTCTTCTAAATGGCATTGGACTTTTTCGTGTTTGAGTAAAAGTTTAATGCTCCCAAGATTAGGCTTTTTAGTGAAAAAATCTTTAAGCGTAAAAGATTTTCCTTGGACTTCATAAGCTAAATCATAAAGGTTGGGATCTTTTTTGCATGCTTTTAAAAGAACTTTTTTAGCAAAAGTATAAATTTCATATTCTAATGTTTTAGAGTATTTAACGATAATGCTGGTAAAATCATTCAAAAAATCGTTTTGGCTTTGCAAAAGCTCTAATTCTGCATGAATGAGATTATTGATGCTATCAGGGTGCAAGAGGTAAAAAAGCCTTTTGCCAAAAACAAAGCGCATGAAATTTTCTTGCATGGCTAAATAATCTTTACTTTTATACACGCTTAGATAATGCTTTTCGTCCCCTAAAAAATAAGAACGCTCTTCTTTTAACCTCACCGGCAAAGGGTAAATATAATTATTCCCATAAATGGCGTAAGTGTGGTTGTTGGGCGTGATGAAATTGACTAAAAATTGATCCCTTAAAAGGCTAAAATCTTCCCTGACTAATTCTTTTAAATCGCTGATAATGAAAAAGTCTTCCACTTCCAAATTTTTTTCTTTATAATAGCTAGGGATCAAACTCTCATCAATCTCTTTAGAAACTTTTATGACCTTAGCGACAAACAAATTAGCGTAATCGCTCAAAAAAAGCTGCAAAAAATTTTCTTCATTGGTGGCTTTGTAAATCTCTTCTAAGGAGTGCTGCCTTTCTTGATCGTTGAGCTTTGATCGGATCTTGCCAAAACCCACTTGGGATTTTTCTTGCAAAATGCTTAAATGTTGTTGGATGACATCTTTTTGATAGTAAGGGTTATAAAGGATCAAAAGATGGTTCATGCCTTGCCTTATTTTAGGATTTCTTTGAGGTTTTGCTTGATTTCATCAGGGTTTTGTTCGTATTCTTGAATGAGATCTTTTAAAATTTCAAACAATTCGTTAAAATCTTGCGGGTGCTCTTTTTTAAACTTCACTACCAAATCCAAAGCTTCACAAGCGTTATTCAATGGATCTTTATTATCATCAAAAGCCTTTTTTATATCCAAAATCATCTTGGTAATGCGAGTGCTTTGCCCAGGACTTGAAATGCGTTTGCATAAAAAACCTTTGAATGCGTTTGCAAGCTTAAAAGATGCACAAATTTTAGAAATCATTACCTTATCCTTATTAAAATATTTAAAACACCGCTTGTTGGCTTAGCCCATTTCAAGCTTAACCAACAAGCCTTTTTGCGGTTTTGAAATTCTAACACAAATTCAGTTCATTCCTCTTCAGGCTCAACATCTATAATATCTTCGCCATTGATAAAATGTTCGCTAGTTTTAATCCACTTTTCAAGTCCTTCACTAAACTCTTGCGTTTTTTTAATGGTTTTTTCTAATTCTTGAAACGATTCTTCTAGTTCAAATATGATTGGGAAACATCTTTGTTTGAATTCGGTTTCATCGTTGATGAGAGCTAAGATTTCTTCTTTTTGTTTTTCAAAATCGGATTTCATTCCTTCTTTAGCTTTTTCAAATTTTTGTATTTTTTGGTGTGTGTTCCAAGAATCCCATGCTTCAAAAGCAAGACTGATAAGCGGTAAAGCTTTGTTCAAATTGCCTGCCAATTTGACAGCGCCCCAAGGTTTGAATTTCAAAGCCAAATCTACGCCTACAAATTTTCCCACAGCCACTATCCCATCTCTAGCCAGTTTGATATTAGTTGCATTGATAAACCCGCTTTGTTTTAAAAAATTAATTCCAGATCTTCCAAGCGTTGTGGCATATTTTTCAAAAGAACTCACATCAGCGTTAAAACTCGTCCCGATTTTAACAATCTCATTGACAATCCCTTGCGTTTGCCTTTCAAATTCATTTTGGACTCTTGTGTCTATATTGATACCTTCATTGCCTATTTCTCTTATAGCGAAATCATTAAAGGTTTCTAGGCTGGTGCCAGAAACTTGAAGGATGAGATCGCTGAAATACCTCGTTATAAATTCCCTTAAATGAATGCGGGCTTGAGAAATTTCTCCGTTTAGATCTTGAATATCCTTTCGCCTTTTTTCAATCGCTTTATTCAAGATTTCCATTTCTCTACTAATGCCTTGCAACGCTTGTTTTGCAAGCGGTGCTTGCCTGTAAATAACATCTTGAATGACGCTTTTTTTGGCTTCTTCTATGATGGTTAATTCCCCACCATTTTCTTTAATCTTTTGTTGTGTCGCGTCTTGCAAAGCTTTGATATGCGAAAGTTTTTGAAATTCTTCTTTATGCTTTTGCCAGTGTTCAAACCCCAAGTCAAAAGGGTTTGCCGCCACAGCGACAATCATTAAACCCTCTTTTTCTTCTTCGCTTAAAGAAATCAGTTCATTCAGTCGGTTTTGAACATTTTCTTTTTTAATCTCAAATCTTTTATTGTAATCTTTTTCGTCTTCAATATCCGCTTCTTCATCAAAACGGCTGATGACAAATATCGTCCTGGATAAAAGATTGAGCGTTCTAAACAACCAATTCAAATCGGCCTTATGGCTTTCTTTGATGGGGTTTGATGGGTTAAGCACATACAAAATAAGATGGGCTTCGCTGACATATTTTTTTGTAATATCTTTATAGCGTTCTATCTTGCCGTCATCGTGTTCTTTTTTTTCAAACCCGAACAATCCCGGGGTGTCAACCAGCTCAATCTTGCCATCTATATCATAGACTTTAACTTCATCGCTGGATTCTTTGTGGTTTATTTTCATGCTATTGTCTAATCGCTCGATCCAAGCTGCCGCTATAGATGTTTTCCCTTCAGAAAAACCTCCCACTAAAGCCACTTTGAGTTTTTGATCGCCCACATTTTCCATCGCATTACGGATTTTGTCTTTGAAAGAATCTTCAATATTGATGCCGTATTTTTCACCAGTTTTAATAAAATCCAGTAATTTTTGGAGGTTTTTTTGATTCCTCTCTTGATTTTTCTTAAATTGTTCTAGCGTTTCATTCATTGCTTGCTCCTTGTTTTGATGTGATTAGATTGATGTCATTAGAGATGTCTCCTAATTTTTCATGGGCTTCTTTTAATAATCTTTTCATGCGTTCGCAATTACCAATAGAAGAATCGTTAAGCTTAACTTTGAGCTCTTCAATTTTTTCCAATACGACTTTCTTGTAGCTTTCAATTAGGCTTTCTACTTTCTGTGCATTTTTTTCACGAATTCGCACTAAATTCTTATCCACTTCTTTTTTTGTTGGGATTTTTTATAGTCTGAATCAAAAAAGCTCCACACTGCTTTAACCATCCCAATCGCTATTCCAAAACCCGCTAGACCTAGTTCAACCCAACCCATAGGATTCCAAATATTAACTATCCCAAGCACAACCAAACCCCCTATTGAAGCCCATAACGCGAATCCATCAATGCCGCTAGCAATATTAAAATCAGTATTAAAATCAAAATTACCACTATCAATGCTGATGCGTTCTGTAATCGCTAAAGAATCTTGAATTCTTTCTTTAAATTGTTCAATATCTTCTTTTATCTGTTCATCAAATCGTTTCGCGCATTCTTCGAACCGCCATTTCATGTTTTCACACAATTCTTTAACTCTTTGTTCGCATTCATTTTTAAAAATTGTTTTACATTCTTCATCTTCAATACCTCTTTTAATGCGTTCATGCATTTCTTTTCTAAAATCAGATTCAAATTGATTGATTTCGTTGTGTGCTGAATTTTTCAAATCTGATATAAATTTATCTTTAGAACGATCCAACCTATATTCAACTTCTTCTTGATGCCCTTGCATGTCTTTAATCATTGGATCGATTCTTTTTTCAATCTTATTTTGAATTGTTATTTTTAATTCTTCTACCACTTTTAAGGCTTTATTGCAATTTGATTCTATGATTTTGGCGCGCGAGTTTTTAATAAGCTCTTCGGCTATAAATCTCCCTAATGGTTTGAAATGGGATTGATTCAATAATTCTTCTTCTTTAAAACTTTTTAGAAATTTTTGTTTCTTTTCATAAAAATCAGTCTCTGGGATCAAAGCCTGTGCAAGACCATAGAAAGCCGCTTGGGCGCTAACTACCTTATGGCCCTTGTAATGTTTGCCTAAAACGCCTTCCATCTTTTCATCTAAAATTTTTAAGCTTTCTTGTTCGTTTTCATTAATAAGCCCATCTTTTAAGGCTATTGGGCTAAGGATTGGTTTATTGTAAATCGTCCATACCTCTGTTTGCAAACCAAGTTGTTTTTGGATTTTTTCAATCGTCCCCTCTTTATCCTCTTCTCCTTTTTGCGGAGGCTTAGGCGTTTTGGTAACATAAAAAATAGCATGGGCTTTTTGTGTTGCATTAGAAATCTGATCAATAACCTTTTTTTCGTCGCCTTCTATCCCTGGAACATCAAGCAAGACAAAAGTTTGATGGTTGTATTGGAAAGAATAAGATTGTGTTTTTAAAGTGAAATCGCTCCTCCCATCGCCTATAATCGCCCCATCTTGCAATGATTCCATTTCATTTAAAATAGCTTGTTTTTCAGATATATAATTTTTCTTTTTTAGTTCTGTATCATTTAATTCGTCTTGAGATTTTTGAAAACATTTTGATATTTCCTTAAATTTTCTATTTCCTGTAAGAAAGTGGAAAATTTTAAAAAATATATTGCATTCTTTTAAAGAGGTCAGTTTATTTTCAAGATCTTGCAATGTTTTTTGAATGTCAGAAATTTCAGTATCGTATTGTTCTATAAGGCGTTCATCATCTTGATAGTTCTTTTGATAATGTGAATCAAGTTGTTTGAATCGTTCTTGTTGATCTTTTTTCTTTTGTTCTTTAAAAAACATCCTCAAACATTCAATAAGGGTTGATTTACCGGCACCGGTTTCCCCATAAAATGCAATGCTAAAATTTTCCCATTCTTCATTATGTTTCAAGCTTTCAAGCTCTTTCAAACTTTTAGATTCTAATTGTTGGAATTCTTTTAACGCTTCTTGGTTGAATTGTTGCAGTTTTTCATCTTTATCATCAGTGTTTTTAAAAATACTTTGAAGATCTTTAATACTCTTTTCTACGCCAAGATAAATGTTTTTCATTTTTTGCCTCAAAACAGATTTTTCTGACGCATTTTAACAAAAAAAAAAAAACGCAAACCCCCCCACTCTAGCCACGCTCTGGCCGCGCTTTTAGCCTTATGGCTGACTTTTTAAAAAGGGCTTAAAACCTTAGCGAGTAAGATATTGTCTTTAAAAGCGCTAGGCACAATCGTATAATGCCCGGGTTGTAAAGGGGTGGTTAAGGCGCTGTCATTGATTAAAATTTCCCCATCCACTTCAGGCGCCCACCTCAAATCCCTTGCTTTGTAAAAATACTCGCCCTCTTTATTTTCCACTAACGCCTTAATAGGCTTATTCAATAAAGCCTTAAAAGAATTGTTTTGGTGTTTTAAAGCGATTTTATTCAAAGCTTTAATGCGAGCGTTGATGATTTTTTTAGGCACTTTCTCCAAAGAATACGCATGCGTGTTTTCTTCAGCGCTAAAAGCAAAAATATTCAATCGATCAAATTGGAACTCATCTAAAAACGCGCTCAATTCTTCAAATTCGCCCTCATTTTCTTCCGGATGCCCTACAATAATCGTGCTTCTTATAAAGCTTTCTTGAACCTGTTTCATGGCATTTAAAAGCTTTAAATGGTGCGCTTGGCTAGAATTACGGCGCATTTTTTTAAGCATGGAATCGCTGATATGCTGGATGGGCATGTCAAAATAATTTTGAAAAACGGGCGAGTTTTCAATCGCGCCAATCAGCTCTAAAGTGGTGCTAGAGGGGTAGAGGTATAAAATACGAGCGCTCTTTAAGGCTTGTTGTTTGTCAATCGCCTTGATGAGTTGGATCAAGCCGTCTTTTTGCCCCTTATCGTATAAAAATGAGCTGGAATCTTGAGCGATAAAAGTCATGTCCTTATAGCCTTTAAGCGCTAGATCTTCCACTTCTTTTAAAATGGAGTCTAATTCCCTGCTATGCAATTTCCCTTTAAAGCTAGGAATGGCGCAAAAAGAACATTTTTGGTTACAGCCCTCAGAAATTTTAACATACGCATGCACGCTAGAACCCGTAATAATGCGCGCATTATAATGCTCGCTTAAAAACACTTGCTCGCTGAATTGGTTTTGTTTTTTAGCGATTAAAATATCAATCTTGTCATAATCCCCCACTCCGGTAAAAATATCCACTTCAGGGATCAATTCTTTGATTTCATCTTTATAGCGCTCGCTCAAGCACCCGCTCGCAATCAAAAGCGCGTCCTTTTTTTTGTCTTTCGCAGCGTTTAGAATGGTTTGGATACTCTCTTGTTTAGCACTTTCAATAAAACCGCAAGTGTTAATCAGAATCACATCGGCGTTTTTAGCGTCATCAGTGAGCGTGTAGTTATAGAGCTTGCCTAACATCACCTCTGAATCCACTAGGTTTTTAGAGCAACCCAATGAGATCAGGCAAAGTTGTTTGTTTTCTTTTTGCATGTTAATGGCTTTTGAAGTTTTTCAAATCCACTTCCCAAAAGAAATCAATCCATTCAGGAGCGTCTTTTAAAAACGCATCGGCTTTGTATTTCGCGCTTGTCTTTTGGAACAAACTCGCGCTATAAAACTTTTTATCAGGGTGTTTTTCTTGCAACACTTTAAGCACCGCCTCTAAAGAATTACCGCTATCTACGATTTCATCTACCACCAAAATGGTTTTTAAACGCTCTTTGATCGTGGGGATATTTTCAATTTTTAGGGCGTTTTGTCGGTTAGTAGTGTCATAAGAAATCGCATTGATGCCATAAACTTCCCTTAAATTCCAGTGCAAACTCAAAAAATGCGCCAAAGTCATGCCCCCTCGCATCACGCACACAAGGGCTTCTGGGATACCGCAAATGCGTTCTACTTGTTCCACCAACTCCAAGCTGTCTTTCAAAAAGGTTTCATAAGAATAATGCATTGTGATCCTTAAATTTCATGATATTGCTTTAAAAAAGTTGCATTCGCCACGCCATCAAACTCCCTTAAATGCAAATCGTTTAGGGCTAATTCTAGGGCGTTTAAGGCGTAAGCGCTTTTATAAACAGGAATGATTCCCATGTGATTGATGCGAATGAGCGTATCTTGATAAGGCTCTTGCCCACCTGCAAATTGCACCTGGTATTTTTCTTTTAAAAGATTTCGCAATTCTTTAGCATGCTCGCTAACAATCGTTGTCATGCTCAAACTTGGGCTTTTAGGGAAAATCTTTAAACCTAGCGCTAAAACGGCTTTTTGAGTGGCTAGAGCGGTTCTTTTAGTCTCTTTATAGAGCGCTTCAAAGCCCCCTAAATTTTGCACCAATTCAAAATAGCGTTGCAAGCCTAAAGTGTGCAAAATAGGAGCGGTGTAGCTTGTGGTGTTATTCCTTTGGTTTTTCAATTCGCTCTTTAAATTGAAATAAAACCCTATGTTGCACTCTTCTATGCGATCAATGGCCTTTTGGCTCAATGCAATCAAACTCATCGCCGGAGGCAGCATGAACGCTTTTTGACTCCCCCCAATGAGTGCATCTATATGTTTTATTTCTAAAGGTTCAACCCCTAAAGCGGTGATCGCATCCACGATCACAAAAATATTTGGGTTGGTTTCTTTGATCGCTTGCGCGATTTCTTCTACAGGGTGTCTTAACCCCCCACTAGACTCGCATGCTTGGATGCAAAACGCATCAATATTAGGGTTAGCCTTAAGTGCGTTTAATATTTCATCTACTTTGGCCGGCGTGTCCCACTCATAGACTAATTCATGGGCTTTGATTGAATGGGCTTTAGCGATCTTGCCAAACCTTTCGCCAAACTTACCTGCATTAACAAACAGCAATTCCTTTTGGCACAAGGAAAGCGCGCTCGCTTCCATAGCCCCTGTCCCGCTGCTGCTTAAAAGCAACACTTCTTCTAAACCTGTCATTTTTTTTAAATTTTCTCGCACGCTTTGAAAAATATTTTCAAAATCTTTGGTGCGGTGGTGGGGCATTTGCTGAGAAAAGCTTGAACGCATCTCTTCACTAATCGCCACCGGGCCTGGAGTAAAAAGCAACATTTTAAAATTAACCTTTATTTTTAAAGAAGATTTAGAATCGATCATACTAAAAGCGCGCTTAAAATTAAGCCTTATTGTTTAAAAATCGCTTTTTAATGGGGATAAAATGCTAAAATGCTCTCATTAAAAAGAATTTAAGGCAATGATTGGATAAATTTAATTGGCACGCGTGTTTTTTAACCCTTTTTTTTAGCGGATATTCTAAAAAAGCTCCTGGAACGATAGGGAGTTTAGTGGCGTTGTTACTAGGCTTACCTATTTTAGCTTTTTCGGCTAACACTTTGTTTTTAGGGGCAATCTTTATTGGGCTTATCGCTATCGCTCAAATAGACAAAGAAGAAGAAGAGACTAAAAGGCATGACAGCTCTTACATTGTGATAGACGAATTAGTGGGCATGTGGCTTGCTATGGCGATTAGCGGGTTATCGTTAGCGGGGGTGGTTTTGAGCTTTATCTTTTTTAGGATCTATGATATTACTAAGCCCTCACTCATTGGCACAATAGACAAAGAAGTTAAAGGAGGGTTAGGGGTAGTGGCTGATGACGCTTTGGCTGGCGTTTTAGCTGGGTTAAGCGTGTTATTGGTGATCAATATTTTGGGGTTTTTTAACATCAAACTTTGAAGTTAAGAAAATTCAAAAGCCTTTTTTTAGGTAAAATAGATAGACTTTATTGCAATCGTTTTTAGGGAGTTTTATGGTGGAATTTTGCGTTTTATTTGGTGGGGCGAGTTTTGAGCATGAAATCAGCATTGTGAGCGCGATCGCGCTTAAAGAAGCATTGAAAGATCAAATTAAATATTTTATTTTTTTAGATGAAAACCATCATTTTTACTTGATTGAAAAATCCAACATGCATTCAAAATACTTCGCTCAAATCAAAGAAAAAAAATTACCCCCCCTAATGCTTGCACACAATGGTTTGTTTAAAAACTCGTTTTTAGGCGCTAAAACCATAGAATTACCTTTAATGATCAATCTTGTGCATGGGGGCGATGGCGAAGATGGGAAATTAGCGAGCTTGTTAGAATTTTATCGTATCGCTTTTATAGGCCCTAGAGTTGAAGCGAGCGTGTTGAGCTATAACAAACATTTAACCAAGCTTTATGCTAAAAATTTAGGGGTAAAGGCTTTAGATCACATTCTTTTGAATGAAAAAAACCGCGCTAACGCCCTAGATTTGATCAAGTTTGATTTTCCTTTCATTGTCAAACCTAATAGCGCCGGGAGCTCTTTAGGGGTGAGTGTTGTGAAAGAAGAAAAAGAATTAGCCTACGCTTTAGATGGCGCGTTTGAATATTCCAAAGAAGTCTTGATAGAACCCTTCATTCAAGGCGTGAAAGAATACAATTTGGCCGGTTGCAAGATCAAAAAGGATTTTTATTTTTCCTATGTTGAAGAGCCTAACAAACAAGAGTTTTTGGATTTCAAGCAAAAATATTTGGATTTTTCACGCGCCAAAGCCCCTAAAGCTGACATTCCTAACGCTTTAGAAGAACAATTGAGAGAAAATTTTAAAAAACTCTATAACGATTTGTTTGATGGCGCGATCATTCGTTGCGATTTTTTTGTCATAGATAATGAAGTGTATCTTAATGAGATCAACCCCATTCCTGGCAGTTTGGCGCATTATTTGTTTGATGATTTTAAAACAACGCTAGAAAATTTAGCCCAATCATTACCTAAAACCCCTAAAATCCAAATCAAAAACTCTTATTTGTTGCAGATCCAAAAGAATAAGTAATGGCCAAACGCAGTGTCGCTTATTTAGGGAGCGTTTTTGACATTTCCTACACTTTTATAGACCA
The DNA here is from genome assembly GCF_001653455.1 of Helicobacter pylori. Taxonomy (NCBI): domain Bacteria; kingdom Pseudomonadati; phylum Campylobacterota; class Epsilonproteobacteria; order Campylobacterales; family Helicobacteraceae; genus Helicobacter; species Helicobacter pylori. The sequence continues at coordinate 720,754 of NZ_CP011486.1, forward strand.
CCATAGCCCTTTAAACGCCCTGTTTTTGCATGGTTGGGGGAGTTCTAAGGAAGTGATGCAACAAGCGTTTCAACGCTGTTTTTTAAATTACAACCATTTGTATGTGGATTTACCCGGTTTCAATCAAAGCCCTAATGATGAAAAAGTCTTAGAAACTAAAGATTATGCTAATATCATCAATCTATTCTTAAAAAGCGTGGGTAAAAAAGCGCATGTTATTTTTGGGCATAGTTTTGGAGGGAAAGTAGCGATCTTGTGTGAAAACGAGCGCCTTATTTTGTTGAGCAGTGCAGGGATCTTAGAGCCAAAACCTTTAAAAGTGCGTTGTAAAATCCTTTTAGCTAAAATCTTTAAAAAATTAGGCTTGAATCTAGGGTTTTTGAGGAGCAAGGACGCCATTAATCTTAATCAAGTGATGTATGAAACCTTTAAAAAAGTCGTTATTGAAGACTTTAGCGATCATTTCAAACGATGCGAGAAAGAAGTTTTATTATTTTGGGGTAAAGATGATAAAGCAACCCCCTTAAGCTCCGCTCAAAAAATGCAAACTTTATTAAAAAAAAGCAAATTATTTGTTTTAGAAGGGGATCATTTCTTTTTTTTAAACCAAGCGAAAGAGATTGAAAAACTCATGGAGAATTATGATCATGCAAAGTCCTAGTTGGCTGGATTTAGCGTTTCGTTGGCTCTTTGTAACAGGGCTTGGCTATTATGTAATGACCTTGTTGCAATGGTATCATTACAGCGTGTTTAGGATCTTAACCAAGCATCATAAAATGCGTTGGCATGGGATTTATTTTGTGTTGCCTTTAGGGGTGTTTATCCTATCGTATGCTTTCAAAATGCCATTTGTTTTTGATTTCTTTTGCGGCGTTATTCAAATACCCATGCTCGTTATTTGGGCTAAGCGCAACGACAAGCCTCTAGTTTTCACGCCAAGGGTGAAGCGCTTTTTTATTTTTTTATTGCTATTTTTAATCTTGCATGAAATCTTAAACATAGAATTAGTTTCTTTAAGCGGAATCTCGCTCGCGCTGGGTTATTTGTGTTTATTCGTGTTCGTTTTAAGTGCTTCTTTAATCTTTGAAAAAGTCTTATCCAAGCAGTATTTGCAAATCGCTAAAGATAAAATCGCCTCTTTAAAAAATCTAAAAGTCATCGCCATTACCGGGAGTTTTGGGAAAACCAGCACCAAAAATTTCTTGCATCAAATCTTGCAAACCACATTCAATGTGCATGCAAGCCCTAAAAGCGTCAATACCCTTTTAGGCATTGCAAGCGACATTAACCAAAATTTAGAGGATAGTAGCGAAATTTATATCGCTGAAGCCGGGGCAAGGAATAAGGGCGATATTAAAGACATCACCCGCCTCATTGAACCGCACCTTGCCGTGATCGCAGAAGTGGGCGAACAGCATTTAGAATATTTTAAAACTTTAGAAAATATTTGCGAGACTAAAGCGGAATTATTAGATTCAAAACGCTTAGAAAACGCCTTTTGTTACTCCATAGAAAAAATCAAACCCTATGCCCCTAATAACGCCCCTTTAATAGATTATTCTAGCCTGGTTAAAAACATCCAATCCACTTTAAAAGGCACTTCTTTTGAAATGCTTTTAGACGGCGTTTGGGAAAGTTTTGAAACGAAAGTTTTAGGTGCATTTAACGCTTATAATATCGCTTTAGCTATTTTAATCGCCAAGCATTTAGGTTTAGAAACAGAAAGGATCAAACGGCTTGTGTTGGATCTCAACCCTATTGCCCATCGTTTGCAACTTTTGGAAGTGAATCAAAAAGTCATTATAGACGATAGCTTTAATGGGAATTTAAAAGGCATGTTAGAGGGCATTCGTTTAGCGAGCTTGTATGAAGGGCGTAAGGTCATTGTAACGCCAGGATTAGTGGAAAGCAATACAGAAAACAATGAAATTTTAGCGGAAAAAATCAATGAAGTCTTTGATGTCGCTATCATCACAGGGGAGTTAAATTCTAAAACGATTGCATCCCATTTAAAGAAACCTCAAAAAATCTTACTCAAAGATAAGGGGCAATTAGAAAATATCTTGCAAGCCACTACGATTCAAGGCGATTTGATTTTATTTGCTAATGACGCCCCCAATTACATTTAGGAAATGAACATGCAACATTTATACGCTCCTTGGCGCGAACATTATTTGAAAGAGAAAGTTAAGAATTGTGTTTTTTGCGAGATCTCTCAAAACCCTACAAAAGATTTAGAAAACAGAGTGCTTTATAGAGATAGTGATCTTTTTATCGTGATGAACGCCTACCCTTATAACCCAGGGCATTTGTTGATCATTCCCCATGCGCATCAAGCGAGCGTGGAACTTTTAGAGATTAACACTTGGTTGAACATGAATGCATTAGCGCCTAAAGTATTAAAAGCGTTGTATGCTTATGGCGCTCAAGGGATCAATTTAGGTTTGAATTTGCACAGAAACGCCGGAGCAGGGATCCCAGAGCATTTGCACATGCATTTAGTGCCTAGGTTTTTAGGGGATAGCAATTTTATGAGTGTTGTCGCTCAAACCAGAGTGTGCGGGATTGATTTGAATGAAACTTATCTCGCATTAAAAAATTTATTAGAAAAGGAGCTTGGTTGAAAATTAACGCTTTTAGTTTGGGTGTGTTACAATTATTTTTAATTCATTTTAGGGAGTGTCAATGATGAAAGCGTGTGGGTTTAAAACAAAGATGCGTGGGTTTAAGATTTTTTCAGGGAGCGCTCACCCTGCCTTTGGTAAGGAAGTGTCAAAGCATTTAGGCATTCCTTTATCCAAAGCGATGATCGGGAAATTCAGCGATGGCGAAATCAATATCCAAATCAGCGAATCGGTGCGCGGTAAAGATATTTTTATTATCCAGCCCACTTGCGTGCCTGTGAATGACAATTTAATGGAATTGTTAGTCATGGTAGATGCTTTAAGGCGCAGTTCGGCCAATTCTATCACGGCGGTGTTGCCGTATTTTGGCTATGCAAGACAGGACAGAAAAGCGGCTCCAAGAGTGCCTATCACGGCTAAAATGGTCGCTAATTTGATGCAAGAAGTGGGGATTGAAAGGATCATCACGATGGATTTGCATGCCGGGCAAATCCAAGGCTTTTTTGATGTGCCGGTGGATAATTTATACGGCTCTATCGTTTTTAGAGATTATATCCGCTCTAAAGCGCTCAAAAACCCCGTGATCGCTAGCCCTGATGTGGGTGGGGTTACAAGGGCTAGGTATTTTGCTAATCAAATGGGCTTGGATTTAATCATCGTGGATAAGCGCCGTGAAAAAGCCAATGAAAGCGAAGTGATGAACATTATCGGCTCTGCCAAGGAGCGAGATGTGATTTTAGTAGATGACATGATTGATACGGCAGGCACGATCTGTAAAGCCGCTTTGGCTTTAAAAGAGCAAGGGGCGACTTCTGTGATGGCGTTAGGCACGCATGCGGTTTTGAGCGGGAATGCAATCAAGCGCATTAAAGAAAGCGCGTTAGATGAAGTGGTGGTAACTAATTCCATTCCTTTGGCTCAAAAATGCGACAAAATCACCACTTTAAGCGTAGCTCCTTTATTTGCAGAAGTCATTAGAAGGATTTATCATAACGAAAGCGTTCAATCGCTCTTCACTTAAAAAGGGGATAAAAGTGTGGGAGTGGTGGATTCTGTAGGACTTGAACCTACGACCAATCGGTTATGAGCCGAGCGCTCTGACCAGCTGAGCTAAGAATCCAAAATTCCCAAAGGACGGTTTGCTATTGTATCCAAAAATATAGCGAAAAGCAAGCAGGTTTTCTAAGATCCCAAACAAGATCATAAAAGTGATAAAACTACTCCCCCCATAGCTGAATAAGGGTAAGGGAATGCCTACCACAGGGGCTAACCCTAAAGTCATGGCGATATTCACGCTGGAATAAACAAAGATTAAAATAGAAATCCCAAGGGCTACAATTTTCAAAAACCAATCGCTGTTGCTCTCAAACATATAAAAAAATAAATGCAAAGTTAAGCCTATATAAATCGCAAAAAGCAATATAGCCCCTAAGAACCCAAAACGCTCCACGAAGTAAGCAAAAATAAAATCGCTCGTTGCAATAGGCAAAAATTTGAATTTGGTTTGAGTGGAAGCTTCTTTGGATTTGCCTAAAAAACCGCCTGAGCCAATAGCGATAATGGATTGCATAACATGGTAATTAGGCTTTTCAGAAAGAAAGTCTGAAATACGCTTTTTTTGGTAATCATGCAAAAAATGATAAGCGATAGGCGAAGCCACCGTTAAAGCGATTAAAAGAGGGAGCCACACCCTAGTCCTTAAACCCACGATCAATAAAATCCCAAACCCCATGATTAGCACAATAAGAGCCGTGCCTAAATCAGGCTGTTTTAAAATCAAAGCCGCCGGTAAGCAAATGTAAAAACTAAGCTTTAAAAACATGCCCCAATCATAGCCCTTAAAAGGGGGTGGGTTGATTTTAATCAAATGCGCCAACAATAAAAGAATGGCGATTTTCACGGGTTCGCTGGGCTGTAGGGTGATAGAAGTAAAGGGAATGACTAGCCATCGTTGCGCCCCAAGCTTGCTCGATCCCACAAAATCCACTAACGCTAACAAAATAACGCATGCCCAATAAAACACAAAAAGCCACCGATCGAGCTTCCTGAAAGGGATAAAAAACACGATCCAAAAGAGCGCAAACCCTATTGTGTAATAAATCCCTTGCTTCAAGCTCAAAACCGTGCTGCTCTCAAAAATCAATACAAAAGAAACCACCAATAAGGGGATGATAAACACAAAAGGCAAAAGATCAAAATGCATCCAAATCCTTTTGTCTGCCATGTGTTTTTCACACCCCTTAATTTTATGGTTTTAATTGTTTGATTGAATCCAAACTGAAATAACTCTCCTTAAAGAGAGAAGTTATCATATCAATTTCAGGCAAATTGACTTCACCCGTCTCATCATTAAAGCATTTTTCTAGCACTTTCAAATACGCAAACCCAATGCCTTCTGTGATAATGGCAGCGGTTGCACTCCCTGAAACACTCCCCACAATAGGAATGAATTTAAGGAAACCATTAACGATCGTTCTCCCTACTTGCGCGACAGCGGTTACGCCTAACAACCCTGTGATCAAACTTGTGGCTAAAGTTTTATCCAAATCCACTCCAAAAGCGTCATTCATTTTATAGATCATTCCTGCTTGAATGGGCGCAATAGCGAGTGCATCGCTAAAGGGTATGGGGATAAGCCCAACCGCTCCTGCAGCGCCTGATGCAACATGGATAATGGTCTTGCATTCCTCTATCATAGCTTGTTTTCTTGTTTGGATCTTAACCTTTTGAATACGCAAAAAATGGTTTTTCTTATTTTTTATAGCGTCTGAAAGGCATTTTTTCGTTTCATCTACCAATTCTTCTAAACCTTCAACAGGGACTTTCAACCCCCTAAATGAAAATGCAACGGAATTAACCCTCACATAGGCTCTAATGGAATCTTTAAACCCCCATTCTTCATTGATGATTGTTTGAGTTTCTTGGACAAATGCATCGCCGGCTTCGGCTTGAGTGTTTGTGAAAACGACAATCGTTGGGATATTCCATTTTTTAGTAAAGCTTAATAGCTCTCTCTCTCTCTTCAACCCTACCAGAAGTCTCTTTAACGCACAAATACGCCACATCAATAGCCTCTTTTTCATCAAGCTTTTCAAAAGACTCTTCCATTTCTTTTTGAACGCTTTGCACGGTGTCGTGGTAATCTTTAGCTTCAATGCCTTTAGTGTCCCACAAAATCAAGCCTTTCTTTTCATCAATGTATTTTTCAAGATGCTGAGTGATAGGCTTTCCTACGCCTGTTTTAGCGATTTCTTCACGAAATAGAGCGTTAATGAGCGAGCTTTTACCCACCCCAGTAGCCCCCATGAGCAAAATATTCATCTTGGGTTTTTCCTTTTTGATGAATTCAAGCATCTTGCTCATGTTCAATCCTCCCTCTTTCCCATCAAGCGTGAATGAGTCGCCTAAAAATCCACGCAAAATGCCGTTCAATTTATTATATCCGTCGTGTTCCATTAGAACCCCCTTTACAAATGATCTAAGCCACTAAAGTGGTGGCACGCCGATTATAGCGTATTAAAATAATGGAATAGGATTTTTTAAAGGTTTTGAGTAGAATAATGGTTTTTAAAAATGCAAAAATAATAAAAGGTTTGAATGCAAAAAGTTTTCATCGCCCCCAAAAATTACAAACGCATTGATGAATTTTTAGCCAAAGAATTGCAAATTTCTAAAAATCAGGTATTGAATTTAATTAAAGAGGGGTTGGTGTTTTGTCAAAAAAAGGAGGTCAAAAAGGGGGGATTAGCCTTAAAAGAGGGCGATGCAATCGCGCTTTTAACGCCTAAAATTACGCCAAAACCCTTAAAAAAAGAGCTTGATTTAGAAATAGAAGTCATTTTTGAAGATGACGATTTGTTAGTATTGAATAAGCCCCCTAATCTAGTCGTCCATAAAGCCCCAAGCGTGAAAGAACCTACTTTAGTGGATTGGTTAAAATCTAAAAATTACCAGCTTTCTAATCTAGGCTCTAAAGAGCGCTATGGGATTGTGCATCGTTTGGATAAAGACACAAGCGGAGGGATTGTCATTGCTAAAAACAATTTTACCCATGTTCATTTGAGCGAACAACTCAAAACTAAAATGATGGGGCGCTACTATATCGCCTTGCTTTCAACGCCCTTAAGCCGTAAGGAAGAAAAAATGAGCGTGGAATGTTATTTGGCAAGAAACCCCAATAACCGCCTAAAAATGATGGCGATTAAAAACGAAAAAGGCCGTTATTCTAAAAGCGAATTTACTAGCTTGCTGACTTCTCAAAATAACTTCAATTTGATAGGGGCTAAATTATACACCGGGCGCACGCACCAGATCAGAGCGCATTTAGAATATTTAAACAGACACATCATAGGCGATAATCTTTACGGGCTTAATGAAGCGCTCCTTAAAGAAGAAATAAGAATCATGCTGCATGCCTATTTGATAGAGTTCAAACACCCTAGAAGCGAGCAAAAACTGCGCTTTAAAGTTCCCCTATTAAAGGATATGTTAGAATATCTTAAAAAAATTTTTGACAAGGAGAATTTAGATGAGGTCTTGGATGAAGAAAAAATACTTCATGCTTTTAGTGCAAAGTAGTGTGGTATTAGCGATTTTTATAGGATGTTCTTCTACCAGGAATCATACTTTTTCAGCCCTTAACAATAAAGAAAATATAGACACAAAGCTACCGGTAGTCCATTCTGTTAAAACCATTAACGATGTGAGTTCAGTGGGCTTTGAATGGCCTAAAATTGATGACACTTACGATATTGACGGGTTTATTTTATATCGCTTGAAAAAAGACTCCCAGCTCAAAAGAATCGCTACCATTAAAAACCCTTATGCGACCCACTATTATGATGAGGGGCTAGAAACAGAGAGTTCTTACACTTATCAGATCGCCACTTACAAAGCCGATAAAGTCTCTAACCTTTCAGAGCCTATTTCAGTCAAAACCTCTTTTATCAATCCCGTAGAAAGCGTGTTTGCAAGCCTTGAATACCCTAAAAGCGTGAAAGTTTTTTGGAGCCCGCACCCTAACCCTAGCGTTTCTAAATACATCATTCAAAGGCAAAATAAAGACGGCAAATTTGTCAGCGTGGGGGCTGTTAGAAACCGCTTGTTTGTGGAATTTTTTGATAAAGATTTAGAAGACGGGAAAAAATACCGCTACCAAGTCGTTGCAGAAAATTTCATGGGCGATAAATCTAGGCCTAGCATCATAGTGGAGGGAAAAACCAAAGATTTACCCAAAGAAATCACTAATGTCAGAGTGAGTCAAAACCTCACGCGACAAATTGAATTGAGTTGGGATAAATCCCCAGAAGAAGATGTGGTGGCTTATCGCATTTACGCTTCCAATAACCGCAACGATAAATACAAATTCATCGCTCAAACCACCAACACTTCCTATGTGGATAAGATAGAAAAAGACAACCTCGCTCGTTATTATAAAGTCGTCGCCCTAGACAAAACGCACCTTGAAGGGGCTTTACCCAAAGAGCCTGCAATGGGTGAGACCGCTGACAGGCCTGAAGCCCCTGTTATCGTCAAAGGGGCTATTCAAGACTCTTCAGCCCTAATCCAGTGGGAAAACAACCCAAGCGCTAAGATAGCCACTTACGCGGTGTATCGTTTTGAAGCCAACTCCAAAACCCCTTTGCGTTTTGGGAATATCACCAAAAACCAATTCGTGGATAAGGACATGAAAGTGGGTGTGCCTTATCGCTATCAAGTAGTGAGCGTGGATAAAGATGGTTTAGAATCGCACCCCAGCAAAGAAGTGCGTTTGTTTTTAGAGCGCTAAAAGAGTTTGAATGCCCCATTTTTTAGCCAAGTTAGATTCCAAACCTTTAGAATACCCACTAATAAATGGGGATTTTTGTTTTCATAGGGAATTTTCAAGCTTAAAACACCCCACTAAAAGCTGTGTGTATGCAAGTTTTAAAAATCACATTTTTTTATTGCAAAAAATCAGGCGAGCCAATGATTTTTTAATCAAAAGCGAAAAAGCAACGCCTTTAAAAAGAGAGGTTTTAAAACAAGCTTTAAGGATTTATTCGCAATCTTTTGAAGTGATTTCGCATAATTTGCAAGAAAATTCTAAACATGCAAGCGAAAAAAAAGCCCTTGATTTAGAGAATTTTGAAGACTTTATCAAAGAAAATCAAGCCCCTATTTTAGCCGAAATTGGTTTTGGGAGCGGGCGGCATTTGATAGAATTAGCCAAAAACAACCCCACTAAAACATGTTTAGGGATAGAAATTTACACCCCCTCTATCGCGCAAATCTTAAAACAAATAGAGTTATGGGATTTAAAAAATTTGCATGTGTTGCAAGGCGATGGCCGTTTAATTTTAGAGAGCATGCCACACCATAAATGCGAGAAAATTTTTGTGCATTTCCCTGTGCCATGGAATGAGAAAAAACACCGCCGAGTGTTAAGCGAAAGGTTTTTAAATGAAGCTTTAAGGGTTTTAAAACCTAAAGGGTTTTTGGAATTACGCACCGATGATGCGCTTTATTTTGAAGACAGCCTAAAATTAGCCCTAAAACATTTTAAAAGCGAAATAGAAATCAAAAAAAACGCTCAAATCCCGGTTGTCAGCAAGTATGAAGCGCGTTGGAATAAACTCAAAAAAGATATTTATGATTTAAGAATTTATTCTTTAGAATCCAATGAAACCCCTTGCAATAACCATGCATTTGATTTTTCTTTTGATACAATAACGCTTGATCAAAAGAGCGTTGGAACGATTTTAAAAACCCCAAAAATCATTAAAGAAGGGTATTTTGTGCATGTTTGCAATATTTATGAGAATCAAGGGGATTTTTTAGTGGAATTGAGCATGGGGGATTTTGACTGGCCTGTGCGTTTGTTTGTTTTATTGGCAAAAAATCAAGTTTTTTACCTCAATAAAAGCCCCTTAAAAACTTTAAACAACTACAAAGCGCATCTTTTGCTTCAAAATATCCTAAAGGAATTTGATGAGTATCATCATTGCAGCGAATAATTTATGCTTACAATACCAGCAAAACGAGCCGGTCATCAAACATGCTAATTTACGCATCAAACGGAAGGATTTTGTGTTCATTTCAGGGCCTAGCGGGAGCGGTAAAAGCACGCTTTTGCGCTCGTTCTATGGGGATTTAAAAGTTTTTAGCGGTAAATTAGAAGTTTGCAATATCAACATGAATAACGCTTCAAAAACGACGCTTTTAGATTTGCGTAAAAATATTGGCGTGGTTTTTCAAGACTATAAATTGATCCAAGATTACACGATTGAGCAAAACATCAAACTGCCGATGGTGATTTGTGGTGTTAAAAAAGAAGAATGCCACTTGCAGTTAGAAAAACTTTTAGGGCATATTGATTTGCGCCATAAGGCTAACCGCTACCCTAAAGAACTCAGCGGGGGCGAGCAGCAAAGAGTGGCGATGGCAAGGGCTATGGCAAACTGCCCTGAACTCATTTTAGCCGATGAGCCTACTGGGAATTTAGACGATTATTCTAGCGATAAAATCTGGAGCTTATTAAGGGGCATGAACACGCAATTAAACGCTACGATCGTGGTGGTTACGCACAAATTCCCTAAAAATTTTAGCGCTTATCACCGAAAATTTTATATAGAAGATGGGGAAGTTTATGAATACTCTTAAAAAACATTTAGCCTTTATCATTCCCCTTGTGGCGTTGTTGTTTAGCTTGGAGTGCGTGTTATTTATCAATCAAGCGATCGTGCAAAAAGAAAAAAAATTGATTGAAGATTATTCGGTCGTGTTAGCCAGCACGCAAAAATTAAGCTTGGAATTGTTGCGTCAAAATTTTAGCGAAATTATAGCGCTAAAAGAAATCGATCCTAATTATTCCTTAGAACCTCTCCAAAAAACTCTAGGCTTAGACGGGCTTAAGGAATTAAAAAAAAATTTACCCTTTTTTTATTCTTTGCAACTTTCTAGTTTCCCCACTCAAGAGCGTTTAGAAAGCATTAAAGAAAAATTGCTCAAAATCCCTGGCGTTCAAAAAGTTGAAGTCTTTGCTAAAACTTACATGCAAGTGTATGATCTCTTAAGTTTTATTAAAGTGGCTGTCTATATTTTTGCGTTGGTGGTTTTTGTCTTGTCGGTTTTATTGATGTTTAAGCAAGTCCGCATTTGGATCTACCAATACCATGAGAGGTTGGAGATTATGGATTTATTGGGGGCTTCGGTGTCTTTTAAAAATGGGTTTTTGTATAAAATCGCTTTAATGGATTCTTTAATCGCTAGTTTCATAGCCCCCATGCTCATGCTCTATATCACTTCACAAAAAGGTTTTGAAAAAACGATGGATACTTTGGGTATTATAGGAGGCACTTTTATTTTAAACCATTTTTTATGGGGACTGCTTTTTAGCCTTGTGGTCTCATTTGTTTCTGTTTTACTTGTAGCTTGGAGAAGTAGACATGCATAAATTAGGGGTGTTTTTGTTAGCCACCCTACTATTAGCTAACACGCAAAAAGTGAGCGATATTGCTAAAGATATTCAACATAAAGAAACCCTTTTAAAAAAAACCCATGAAGAAAAAAACCAATTAAACAGCCGTTTGAGTTCTTTGGGTGAAGCGATCCGCTCTAAAGAACTTCAAAAAGTGGAGATGGAGCGCCAAATGACGGCTTTAAAAAAGAGTCTTGAAAAAAATCGTAACGAAAGTTTGGCGCAAGAAAAAGTCCTAACCAACTACCGCAAGTCTTTGGATAATTTGCAAAAACAACGATCGTTTTTGCAAAAAAGGGTCTTTGATGCACTTTTGCAAGATTTTCTTTTTTCGCAAGCCTTAAAGGGGCAAAATTTAGCCTCTTCTAACGATGTTATTTTGCAAGTGGCGTTTGAAAACTTGCACCAAAACACCCTATCCAAAATGTCGCAATTGAGCCAAGAAGAAAAAGAACTCAACGCGCAAGCCTTAAAAGTCAAAAGCAGTATCCAAAAAATCTCATCTGTCATAGATGAGCAAAAAACTCGTGAAGTAACCTTAAAATCCTTACAAACCGAACAAAACAAGCTCATTTTGAGCATGCAAAAAGATTATGCGATCTATAACCAACGACTAGCGCTTTTAGAAAAAGAGCGCCAGAATTTAAACGCCCTATTGAAACGCTTGAATATCATCAAACAAACCAGAGAAAATGAAGAGAAAGTCAGTTTGAAAAAATCTTCTCAAGCCTTAGAAGTCAAGCAAGTGGCGAGCTCTTATCAAAATATCAACACCACGAGCTATAACGGGCCAAAAACGATCGCTCCTTTGAACGATTATGAAGTGGTGCAAAAATTTGGCCCTTATATTGACCCGGTGTATAATTTAAAAATCTTTAGCGAATCCATCACGCTCGTGTCAAAAACCCCAAATGCTTTGGTGCGTAATGTGCTAGACGGGAAAATCGTGTTCGCTAAAGAAATCAACATGCTTAAAAAAGTCGTGATCATTGAGCATAAAAACGGCATCCGCACGATTTATTCCCAACTAGATAAAATCGCCCCTACCATTAAAAGCGGCATGCGGATCCAAAAAGGCTATGTTTTAGGGCGCATTGAGCAACGATTAGGCTTTGAAGTTACCATGAGAGAAAAACACATTAACCCTTTGGAACTCATCGCGCGCAATTAAGATTTAACAAATCGTCTTTTTGCCGATATTTGGTTATACAAACAAAGAAATAATTACATTTATAGGCAAGAATTTGGAGGTTTTTATGGTCAATGAAGTTCAAGGGAGTGGGCTTGGGATTTCTACATCTCATATAAGCGTTCAAACAACCCCTACAAAAGAGATTAATCGCACTAATACTATAAACGCTATAGAAAACACTATAGATGAATCTAAAACAACCATTGATCCTGAGCAATACAAACCCAAGCTAGAATTATTGAGCGAGCGTTTGAATGAAGAAATGAAGCGTATTGGCACGGATATTAATTTTAGTTATAACGACACGATCAAAGGGTTAGTGGTTTCTGTCAAAGACGCTAATGGGGATAAGGTGTTAAGAGAAATTCCCTCTAAAGAAGCCGTGGATCTTATGCAAAGAATGCGCGATGTGATAGGCATTATCTTTGATAAAAAAGGCTAAAATTTAGGGGTAAAAAATGGCAATAGGTTCATTAAGCTCATTAGGGCTTGGCAGTAAGGTTTTGAATTACGATGTGATTGACAAACTTAAGGACGCTGATGAAAAGGCATTGATCGCACCCTTAGACAAAAAAATGGAGCAAAATGTTGAAAAACAAAAAGCCCTTGTAGAAATCAAAACGCTCCTTTCATCTCTAAAAGGTCCTATTAAAACGCTCTCTGATTATTCCACTTATATCAGTCGAAAAAGCAATGTTACAGGCGATGCATTGAGCGCGAGTGTGGGGGCTGGCGTGCCTATCCAAGACATTAAAGTGGATGTGCAAAATTTAGCACAAGGCGATATTAATGAATTAGGGGCGAAATTCTCTTCAAGAGACGATATTTTTAGCCAAGTGGATACCACGCTCAAGTTTTACACGCAAAACAAGGATTACGCTATTGATATTAAATCCGGAATGACTCTAGGCGATGTGGCTCAAAGCATCACAGACGCTACCAATGGCGAAGTGATGGGCATTGTGATGAAAACAGGGGGGAATGACCCCTACCAATTGATGGTGAATACCAAAAACACCGGCGAAGACAACCGCATTTATTTTGGCTCACACCTCCAATCCACGCTCGCTAACAAAAACGCCCTTTCTTTAGGGGTTGATGAAAGCGGTAAAAGCGAAGTGAGTTTGAATTTAAAGGGGGCTGATGGGAGCATGCATGAAGTCCCCATTACACTAGAGCTCCCTGAAAGCTCTTCTATCAAACAAAAAAACACCGCAATCCAAAAAGCGATAGAGCAGGCTTTAGAAAATGACCCTAATTTTAAAGATTTAATCGCTAATGGGGATATTTCTGTAGATGTGATTCATGGGGGGGATTCTTTAATCATTAATGACAGGCGTGGGGAAAAAATTGAAGTTAAAGGGAATAAGGCTAAAGAGCTAGGGTTTTTACAAACTACCACGCAAGAAAGCGATTTGCTAAAAAGCTCTCGCACCATCAAAGAGGGTAAATTAGAAGGGGTGGTTAGCTTGAATAGCCAAAAACTGGATTTAAGCGCCTTAACCAAAGAAAGCAACACCAGCGAGCAGAACACAGACGCTATCATCCAAGCGATCAACGCTAAAGAAGGCTTGAGTGCGTTTAAGAATGCAGAAGGCAAGCTTGTGATCAATTCTAAAACCGGAATGCTCGCTATCAAGGGGGAAGACGCTTTAGGCAAGGCCAGTTTGAAGGATTTAGGCTTGAATGCTGGCATGGTGCAATCTTATGAAGCTTCACAAGACACGCTTTTTAGGGCTAAGAATTTGCAAAAAGCGAGCGATTCACAATTCACTTATAATGGGGTGAGCATCACACGCCCCACTAATGAGGTCAATGATGTGATCAGCGGGGTTAATATCACTTTAGAGCAAACCACAGAGCCGAATAAACCCGCCATTATCAGCGTGAGCAGGGACAATCAAGCCATTATAGACAGCTTGACTGAGTTTGTGAAAGCCTATAATGAGCTTATCCCTAAACTAGACGAAGACACGCGCTATGATGCAGACACTAAGATTGCTGGGATCTTTAACGGCGTGGGCGATATTCGCACGATTCGCTCTTCTCTTAATAATGTGTTTTCTTATAGCGTGCATACCGATAACGGGGTAGAAAGCTTGATGAAATATGGGCTTAGTTTAGACGATAAGGGCGTGATGAGTTTAGATGAAGCTAAATTGAGTAGCGCGTTAAATTCTAACCCTAAAGCGGCTCAAGATTTTTTCTATGGGAGCGATAGCAAGGATATGGGGGGTAGAGAAATCCACCAAGAGGGCATTTTTTCTAAATTCAATCAAGTGGTTGCTAATCTTATAGACGGAGGGAACGCTAAATTAAAGATTTATGAAGATTCTCTAGACAGAGACGCTAAAAGCTTGACCAAAGACAAAGAAAACGCTCAAGAGCTTTTAAAAACCCGTTACAACATCATGGCGGAGCGTTTTGCGGCTTATGATAGTCAAATTTCTAAAGCGAATCAAAAATTCAATTCCGTGCAAATGATGATCGATCAAGCGGCGGCCAAAAAGAATTAAAAACAAAAGAGCGATTAAATTTTAAAGGATAAAGGATTAAACCCATGCAATACGCTAACGCTTATCAAGCTTACCAGCACAATAGAGTGAGTGTGGAGTCCCCAGCAAAACTCATTGAAATGCTTTATGAAGGGATTTTAAGATTTTCTTCGCAAGCCAAACGCTGTATTGAGAATGAAGACATTGAAAAGAAGATCTATTATATTAATAGAGTTACGGATATTTTCACGGAGTTGTTGAATATTTTAGATTACGAAAAAGGGGGGGAGGTGGCGGTGTATCTTACAGGCTTATACACCCATCAAATCAAAGTTTTAACGCAAGCCAATGTGGAAAATGATGCGAGTAAGATTGATTTAGTTTTGAATGTGGCTAGGGGGTTGTTAGAGGCATGGAGGGAAATCCATTCGGATGAACTCACCTGAAATTTTATTAAATTCCTTTAAAATCGCTCTTATTAAAAAAGATTCTAAGCAGGCTTTTTCATTGATAGAGCGCCTTTCTTTAGAGCAAATAAAAAACTTGGATTTAGAAACGCTTTTAAGCCTTAAGGAAATGATAGCCCAAAGCATTGAATTGTTAGAAAAAGAAAAAGAAGAACTGCAATCACAAATGCATAAGGCTAAGAAGATTCAAAAATTTTTGTCTTAGATTTTTTAAACTACGATACAATAAAAACACTATTTTTATTGAAGGCTAAAGATTGTCCGAACCCATAGATAGATTCACGCGCATAAGGTGGTTGTTTAAAAACGATTTTGAAAAAATCCGCCAACAAAAGGTTTTAATCTGTGGCGTGGGGGGCGTTGGGGGCTTTGCGCTGGATTCTTTGTATCGTGTGGGGATAGGGCAAATCACTATCATTGATAAAGATGTGTTTGATGCAACCAATCAAAATCGCCAGATCGGATCAGAAAGGGTAGGAGAATCTAAAGTGTTAGTGTTACAAGATCTCTATAAAGGCATACAAGCTTTAAATTGCCGCATAGATGAGGCGTTTTTAAATTCATTTAATTTTAGAGATTATGATTATATTTTAGATTGCATGGACGATTTGCCTATTAAAACGAGTTTGGCGATAAAATGTCAAAATTTCGCTTACGGGAAGTTTATTAGCTCTATGGGGAGCGCGAAACGCTTGAACCCTAAACACATCCAAGTGGGGAGCGTGTGGGAAAGTTACGGCGATAAATTCGGGCGTAAATTTAGGGATTTTTTAAAAAAACGCCGTTTTAAGGGGGATTTTAAAGTGGTTTTTAGCCCTGAAGCTCCGCATTGCATAGAGCTTGGGAGTTTTAATGCGGTTACGGCGAGTTTTGGTTTGCAAATAGCGAGTGAAGTCGTGCAAGATATTATCAAACATGAAAGGCAGTGAAATGAAAGATTACGAAGACGAATTGGAAGATTTTGAAGAAGAAGAATTAGAGGGCTTTGAAGAAGATGATGAGGGGTATGATGATTATAAGAATGTCTATGATGATGACGATTATGAAGATTATAGCTCTGATTATGAAGAAGAGTGAAAAATGATTTGTGCGAGCATTCTCCAGCACGCTTATTGCGGCTCTAGAAAAAAGACCATAGAGCATACAGCGCACTTGCTTGAACAAGCGCTCAAAAAACACCCTAAAACCAATTTAGTGGTGTTGCAAGAATTAAACCCTTATAGTTATTTTTGCCAAAGCGAAAACCCTAAATTTTTTGATTTGGGCGAGTATTTTGAAGAAGATAAGGCCTTTTTTAGCGCTTTAGCTCAAAAATTCAAGGTGGTGCTTGTTACTTCTTTGTTTGAAAAGCGCGCTAAAGGGTTGTATCACAACAGCGCGGTTGTGTTTGAAAAAGACGGCTCAATCGCTGGAGTGTATCGTAAAATGCACATTCCTGATGATCCGGGGTTTTATGAAAAATTTTATTTCACGCCAGGGGATTTGGGCTTTGAGCCTATTGCTACAAGCGTAGGGAAATTAGGGCTTATGGTGTGTTGGGATCAATGGTATCCTGAAGCGGCTAGGATTATGGCTTTAAAAGGGGCAGAAATTTTAATCTATCCTAGCGCGATCGGGTTTTTAGAAGAAGATTCCAATGAAGAAAAAAAACGCCAGCAAAACGCATGGGAGGCGATCCAAAGAGGGCATGCGATCGCTAATGGCTTGCCTTTGATTGCGACTAACAGAGTGGGCGTGGAATTAGATCCTAGTGGCGTGATTAAGGGGGGCATTACTTTTTTTGGCTCTAGCTTTGTGGTGGGGGCTTTAGGCGAGTTTTTAGCTAAAGCGAGCGATAAAGAAGAAATTTTGTATGCAGAAATTGATTTAAAACGCACCGAAGAAGTGCGCCGAATGTGGCCGTTTTTAAGAGACAGACGCATTGATTTTTATAACGATTTGTTGAAACGCTATAGCTAGTCATTTAAGATTTAGAAAATAAGGTTAGAAAGGATTGAACATGATAGGTGTAGTTTCTTGCGCTAAAAAAGCGCAAAAATTCTATCATTTTTGCGCGGTATTTTCACTTTAACAAGGAGCAAAAATGCTAGAAAATAGCTCTATATGGAGCAATCCTGCCTTTGTGGCCATCATTTGCATGTGCGTTCTTAGCCTTTTAAGGCTCAATGTCATGCTTTCTATGATTAGCGCGACTCTCATAGCAGGGCTTATGGGAGGGCTTGGAATCACAGAGAGTTTTAATGTGATGATAGACGGCATGAAAGGCAATTTAAACATTGCATTAAGCTACATCCTTTTAGGGGCTTTAGCGGTAGCGATCGCTAAAAGCAACCTCATTAAAGTCGCTTTGAGTAAATTAATAGATTTAATGGATTACAAGCGATCCACTTTTTGCTTTTTAATCGCTTTTATTGCATGTTTTTCGCAAAATTTAGTGCCGGTGCATATCGCTTTTATCCCTATTTTGATCCCCCCTCTTTTGCACTTGATGAACCGACTAGAATTGGATAGAAGAGCGGTGGCTTGCGCTTTAACTTTTGGCTTGCAAGCCCCCTACTTGGTGCTTCCTGTGGGGTTTGGCTTGATCTTTCAAACCACGATTTTAGAGCAATTAAAAGCTAATGGCATGAACACTACCATAGCGCAAATCACAGGAGTGATGTGGATAGCGGGGTTAGCGATGGTTGCTGGGTTGCTTTTAGCGGTATTAACGCTATACAAAAAACCAAGGCGCTACAAAGAAAAATCTTTTGATATAGAAAATTACGCCTCGCTTCAATTAAACTACCATGACTATTTGACTTTTATAGGGATTATTGTGGCTTTTGTGATCCAATTAGCCACCGATTCTATGCCCTTAGCCGCCTTTTTGGCTTTAGCGATCATCTTACTAGGCCGTGGTATTAAGTTTAAAGAAACAGACTCTTTAATGGACGATAGCGTGAAAATGATGGCGTTTATCGCTTTTGTGATGCTGGTGGCTAGCGGGTTTGGAGAAGTGTTGCAAAAAGTGCATGCCATAGAGGGATTAGTGAATGCGATCACAAGCGTAGTCCAAGGGAAGCTTTTAGGGGCTTTTTTAATGCTTGTGGTGGGGCTTTTTATCACTATGGGGATAGGGACTTCTTTTGGCACGATTCCTATCATCGCTGTGTTTTATGTCCCTTTGTGTGCGAAATTAGGGTTTAGCACGGAATCTACAATCTTACTCGTTGGCATAGCCGCAGCTTTAGGCGATGCAGGCTCACCGGCTAGCGATAGCACCATGGGGCCTACTTGCGGGCTTAATGCAGACAACCAGCACAACCATATCTATGACACATGCGTGCCGACTTTTTTAGTTTATAACCTCCCTTTGATTCTTTTTGGAGTGGTTGGAGCGTTATTATTAGGCTAATCTATCAAATTAAGAAAATTTTTTCTTTGGCCCTACCCTCTGGGGTCAATGCCTTTTTAGATGTGCTGGTGGTCGCGCTTTCAGTCTTTTTTGTGGGTAAAATTTCGCACCATCATATCGTGGCTTTAGGGGTGGGTTTGCAATTTTTGATGCTTTTTTATGGGATCAATACCATTTTATACACCGGCACTAACGCCATTCTTTCTAGGCTTGTAGGGGCTAGGGATTTTGCTCAAATCAACAACGCTTTTTCTAGTATTTTCATTGGGGCGTTTGTGATTTGTTTAGGCGTGTTGTTTGTTTCTTATTTTTTGATTGAGCCTTTTTTAAATTGGATGCAATTGCAAGATCCTTCACGCCAATTGACGCAAGATTATTTAAAAGTTTTAATCGTAGCGTTACCGAGTATTTTTTTAAAAAATGTTTTAGTTTCAGCGCTCGCTAGTTTTTCAGACACCCTAACCCCTTTTATCGTTAAAATCGTCATGGTCATTGCATGCATTTTCTTGAATCAAGCCTTGATTTTTGGGGATTTTGGCTTTAAAGAAATGGGGATTGTGGGATCGGCTTTAGCGAATGTAATCGTCTCTTATTTGGAATTAGCCGCGCTTGGCGTTTGGATACAAATCAAAAAAATCCCTTTAAAATTCACAACAACCTTTAATTTTTCTTTTTTAAAAACCATGTTTAGAGTGGGCTGGCCGGCCGGGTTTGAGCGCTTATTGAGCTTATTTTCTCTAATACTCTTATCCAAATTTGTAGCGAGCTATGGGGATAAGGTGTTAGCGGGCATGCAAATAGGCATTAGAGTGGAAACCTTTTCGTTCATGCCCGGATTTGGGTTTATGATAGCGGCAATGGTTTTAATAGGGCAAAATCTAGGAGCGAACAAGCCAAAAATTGCCACACAATACGCGCATTTGATCTTAAAAATCTCTATGAGTTTAATGGGGGTTTTAGGGATTGTTTTAATCCTATTTGCCAAAGAATTTGCGAGCCTTTTTTCTCAAGATGAAGAAGTTTTGGAAGTGGCGCGCTCTTATTTAATCGCTGTGGGCCTCTCTCAAGCCCCCTTAATCGGGTATTTTGTGCTAGATGGAGTCTTTAGGGGGGCTGGCATTTCTAAAGTTTCGTTATATATTAACACCTTAAGCTTATGGGGGTTAAGGATCACGCCTATTTACTTGCTTTTAACTTATCATTTCAAAGTGGATTTTATTTTTGCAGTGATCGCGCTAGAGACTTTTTTGCGCTCGCTCATTTATTATAAAGTTTTTTCTAAAGGCATTTGGAAAAGGTGCGGGAAAAAGGCTTAAAAACGCTTATTGCTTGAGCGTGGCTGTGGTTTTGAAACGATTTTCTCGCACCACTTGCACGCCCACTTCGCCCACATATTGAGCGCTCTCTTCTATCTTTTTAGCGATCTTTCTTGCAATAATTGGCACTTGATTGTCCCTGACTTGATTGGATCTGACAATCACTCTTAGTTCTCGCCCGCTCTCCATCGCATACGCCTTTTCAACCCCTTCAAACCCTAGCGCGATCTCTTCTAATGCTTGCATGCGTTTAGCGTATTCTTCATCGCTCTTTCTTCTTGCCCCAGGACGCCCCGCAGAAAGCGCATCAGCCGCACACACGCTCGCGCACTCCACGCTCATGATTTCTTCATGCCCATGGTGGGCATAGATCGCATTGATAACGACCGTATCTTCTTTATTGCGCTTGCACACCTCAACGCCCAAATTCACATGATCCCTCCCAAGCTCTTGAGTGAGCGCCTTACCAATATCATGCAAAATACCGGCCCTTCTAGCGAGCTTTTTATCCCCTCCAAGCTGCTCTGCAATCAAGCCGGCTAAAAGGGCGACTTCTTTAGAATGCTGTAAAGCGTTTTGCCCAAAACTAGAGCGATAACGCATTTTACCCAGCAAGATTTTAAGCTCATCTTCCATAGCCCCAAGCTCCAATTCTAACACCACGCTCTCTCCCTCAGAAAGCAATTCTTTTTCCATGTTACGCACAACTCTATTATAAACCTCTTCAATCCTATTAGGCTGGATACGGCCGTCTTCTATTAGAATTTTAAGCGTTTCGCTCGCCACTTCACGCCGATAAAGATTGAAACTAGACAAACACAATTCGTTACTATCTTCGCTAAATTCTATATCCACCCCACTGATCTTTTTAAACGCTTCAATGTTTTTCCCATCTTTACCTATCACACGGCCAATATAATCTGAGCACGGCAAAGCGATACGGGTTGTTAAATTCTCTGTCGCATAATCGCCCGCAAAACGGGCTGTCGCTTCCGCTAAAATGGCATACGATTTTTTCCTACCCTCTTCTTTGGCTTCTTTTTCATAACGCCTGATTAAGGCGCTTTTTTGCGCTTCTAATTCTTCTTCTAATTGCTCTAAGATCATGCTTTTAATTTCATCTTTAGTGTAAGCCATGTAATTGAGCATCGCGTCTAGCGCCTTGGATTGAGCTTCTTTGCAAATAGCGCGCTGTTTTTTAAAATTTTCCCTCTCTTGTTCTAAAATTTGGCGTTCTTTTTCAAGCTCTTTTTTTTCCTTTTCCAAATAGCGTTTTTCATCTCTCACAAATTCTTTGTGTTGCGCTTCTAAATGCTTCAAATGCGCTTCTTTTTTGTCAAAATGGGTTTGGAGTTGCAAATTCTTGTTTTCATATTGCTGTTGCAATTTGCATTCTTGGCTTTTCATGCGCATCTCTTCAGCATCCACAAAAGATTTCGCTTGAAATTCCATTAGCTTGGCTTTAGCGGAAGCGCTTTTTAAAATGGTTTGCCCTCTAGCATAATAGATCTTTTTCATCACATAATACATGATTAGAGCGGTAATCAAACACGCTACCAAGACTTCTAATGAAATGTAAATTAACCCGTTGCTCATAATGTTTCCTTTTATTATTCTTCATAACGATACGAGCATTCATGTAAAGATTCGCTTCAATGTCGTAGGCATTTGTAAGAATACCATTAGCTACCACTAACTCCCTACTTACAAATACGATTAAGGGGTGTTTTAATGGCTTTTTGAGTAATTGGGGCAAGCTTTTATCATACATGCCTAGCCCAAAACCCACGCGCCTAAAGCTTGTATCCATTCCTAAAATCGGCGCCACAATGCAATCTAATTCCTGCTTATAATAGCGCGATGCATTAGGCTCATCAAACCACCCCAAACGCTTTAAGGGCAACCTAAAGGGTGCAATACTAAAATTTTCTTTAGAAAAACCGCCACCTTTTTTAATGCTTTTAGGCAACCACACACGCTTATTTTTTTGTCTTAACTTAAAAATCAAAGGCCTTATGTCAAGCTCATGCCCCAATGGGCTATACAATAAAATATTTTGATAATCTTTGAGTTTCAAAAACAAAAGCCTGCAAGCTAGTTTATCTCTAACTATTCTAGCTACTTGAACCTTTTTCAAGCGTTCTTTACAAAAATCTCTAAAAATCGTTTTAATGGTTATAATCCTTAAATTTTAGGCTTACATTATAGTATAATTTCAGGTTATTAGTTACCATTTTAATTATTCTTAAGGATGTTTCATAATGAGAATTAAGGCTTATTTGTTGCGTTTTATGGCGTTTGTTTTGATCGTTGCGTTAAGTTTTAATGCGTGCAAAAATTCTCAAAAATCTCAAGATTCTCAAAACAACACCCCCCAAGAAAATAGCCCTAAAACCTACAGCGCTATCGCTTCAAACAACCAAGAATACACAATTACAGGCGATTTAGATTCTTTAAACATAAGCCCTGATGCTAACGCCCCTACTCTACTGATTTTAAGCGCTTTAGACGATTCTTTAAAAGACTACGCCCCCACCTTTAACATCTTAAAAAAAACTTTTAAAGATCGTTTGAATATTCTTGTTTTACTCAATAAGCCCTACTCAAGCGATGCAATCAAAGATTTTAGTGCGCTTTCTCAAGATGGTTTCCTTATTTTAAACCCTAAAGACACCGCCCTTTTTGATCGTTTAAACCCTTTAAATCATTCTTTTAACATGCTTTTATACCACAAGCACCAACTCATCAATGTTTATCAAGGGATCGTGCCAGTAGAAATGCTCCAATTTGATATTTCCCACTTAAAGGACTAACAATTATGTTTAATTTTTTCAAAAAAATTGTCAATAAAATCAAGGGTGAAGAGGTTAAAGAAAAAAAGCGTGAAAATATTCCTAAAGAAGAATTAGAAGAAATTTTGATTGGCTTTGACATCCAATACGATTTGATAGAGAGCTTGTTACAGCATTTAGGCGATTTGGTTACGCCCAAGCAATTAGAAGTCGCTTTGTTGCGTTTTGTGCGTGGGGAAAGCTATTATGACAAAACGCGCTTAAAAACCATCACCACCAAACCTTTAGTGCATTTGATCGTGGGGGTTAATGGGGCGGGTAAAACCACAACGATCGCTAAATTAGCCAAGCTCTCTTTAAAACAGCATAAAAAAGCGCTTTTAGGAGCCGGCGATACCTTTAGAGCGGCCGCAGTCAAACAGCTCCAGTTATGGGGCGAAAGGCTTAACATTCAAGTCATTAGCGCTAAAGAAGGGAGCGATCCAAGCTCTCTAGCTTACAATACCATAGAAAGCGCGATCGCTAAAAATATAGATGAAGTCTTTATAGACACCGCCGGGCGCTTGCACAACCAAACCAATCTCAAAAACGAGCTTTCTAAAATCGCGCGTACCTGCTCTAAAGTTTTAAAAGACGCCCCCTTTTATAAATTCCTTATTTTAGATGGCACGCAAGGGAGTTCTGGACTAACGCAAGCGAAAATTTTCCATGAAACTTTGGCGTTAGATGGCGTGATCATGACTAAGCTTGATGGCACTTCTAAAGGCGGAGCGATTTTAAGCGTGCTGTATGAGTTGAAATTACCCATTCTTTATTTAGGAATGGGCGAAAAAGAAGACGATTTGATCGCTTTTGATGAAGAACGCTTTATAGAAGACCTGGTTGATGCGGTGTTTGTGGAGCAATAAACTAACAATAAAAAAACCTTTTTAAACTTTTATTTTTTGCTTTAGTTTTTAAGACTTTGTTTTTAAACTCATTTCCTTAAGGGGATAGGGGGTATTTTGAAACAATTCCCATTGCAATCTCCAACTAGAAACCCCCAAAAAGACCGCTTTTTTAATAAAGCTACCACTTGACTAGCGTCAAGCTCTTTTATTATTGATTATAAAAAATGTTTTTTAGCATTTTTATGATATGCTATTTCGTAAGAATAACCCTAAAACTCACATCCATGTGGTTTGCTTCCTGTAAGGCGTTGCAAATTTCTGCATTTTTGGCATAAAACTCCTTGCGCGGGATATGAGGAAAAAGCTTCTTATGCGCCTCATCAATCCTGCAAATTAACGGACGCGATTCATAAATCTTACACCCATTCGTTTCCAAATCCAAAAACTTGCACACCCCATTGCCGGTGTCAAACTCAATAAGTTCAACAATCCCAGTAATATTTTTACAGCAAAGCCCACAAGAGGTGCAAGGGAAACGATCGAGAATTTTTTGCTTTTTTGATTCTTCCATGCTCGCTTTTTTGCCTTTTTTCCTCTTTTAAACCATAGCCTTAAGAAGTCTTATCGTCGTCTCTTAGATCTTCAAGCTGCGCTTGCCTAAATCTGATACCACCCAAGCTATAATTCCCATTTTCTAGGCTACCCATTTGATCTCGCATGAGATTGAACGCTTTTTTTGCTTTTTCATTGAGCTTTTGGTGTTTATCCATGATAGAAACTTTCAAAAGAGCGCTCAAACTAGAGAGCGTTGAAAAAGTAACGCAGAGCTGATCTTTTTCTTTTTGAGTGTAACGAGAAGTATCGTAGTTATGCTTTTTCATCGTGGCGATGGCCTCTATGGAGAGCGAGAAAAACAGCGCATCAAATTTTGTGATTTGTCTGGTGAAAAGATCTGCCATTTTTTCAACCGATCTAAGATTATCAACCATCACATCCGCTTTTTTGACGGCTGCTTCAACTTGAGAGTAATAAGCCTTGGCGTTTTCTAGCTTTTCTTCCATTTTAGAAGCGCTAAAAGCCCCTAAAATAGCGAGTGCAGGCCCGGCAACAAGCCCTCCAAGCACTGCCATGCCCCCAACCATACCAAAGCCACCCACAGAGAGCGCCCCACCACCAAGCCAAGCAAGGGTAGCGTTTGTCGCTGCAACACCGCTAAGCTCAGCGATCGCTACACCACTAGCCGTGCTAGCAAGCATGCCCACCCCAGCGTATGCACCATAAGCTGCAAGCACTCCCCCCAAAACACTCGCACCAAGCGTGCCGGTAGCATCCAAAAAGTCCACTTCACGATATTGATTGGTGATTTTTCGTGCATCTGATACTTGAGCTTCAATGTCTTGCATGTTGATACCTTCAATAATGATCCTACTGCGATTCAATCGGTGGAAGTGATCCAAAAAGCCTGAAACCGTATGGCTTAAAACATGGAGTTTTTTCTCGCCAAACCTCATAAAAGCGCGCTTGCAATCAGACTCCGCAGACTCAGCCTTTTTAGTTGCTTCCTCTTTTAAGCTCTCTGCCTTTTTGATAAATTCATCAGCTTCGCAATCGGCATCGAGCGCATCAATCCCTTTTTTGACTCCGTATCCTGCTGCCGCTAGGGCTATGCCTCCTAAAATAAATGGTAATGGCATGTTTTCTCCTTTAAATGTTATTTTTGTTGTTTAAGATTTCTTGAAAAAAACCCATATGGTTGAAATTCTCTAACCATGGTTAAACTCCTCTAACCAAGGACGCATTAGATCTCTCATTAAGAATACTATGTCTGATACTTTTCAAAGCTTTTAGATTTTCATCAATGCTTTTTTGAAGCTCAGCGTGCACGGCTTTCTTTTGTTCTCTTGGCAAATCGCTTGCATCAATCAGATCTTCATGGCGGTAGATAAGGCTGAGTGTTTGACCAATGTCAATCATTTCTTCAATAACGCTGTCTTCAATCCCATGCGTTCTAGCGGCTTGCACGAATTTCTCACGATCTCTTTGATTGAAAGAACCACCCTTTTCTAGCGACTCTACCACATTGGTTACAACCGCATATTTATCATTTTTTTCCATGTTTTCTCCTTTACATTCTTATGTCTTTATTGCTGGTAATCAATTCCCAAAGTTCTTGATTGTTATTAGACAACGCCTTTTGACCACACCATTCTTGGATCTTATTATTGACTCCTATGGCCCAATCCGCATCGCCTGCATAAAGTGCACGCTCAAGCTCATCAAAACTCTGATTGAAAAACTTGGTGGTTTCATGAAAATATGACTCAAACACCTCCTTAAATTGATTTTGATACGCCT
The DNA here is from genome assembly GCF_001653455.1 of Helicobacter pylori. NCBI lineage: Bacteria > Pseudomonadati > Campylobacterota > Epsilonproteobacteria > Campylobacterales > Helicobacteraceae > Helicobacter > Helicobacter pylori. The sequence continues at coordinate 746,740 of NZ_CP011486.1, forward strand.
CTGACAGCTTGATGAATTCACGGCATTCTTTTTCAATCTCTATACGCCTTTGGCGCGCCAATTTAGCCTCTTCACGAGCCTTTAGAAAGGCATTAAAACAAGTTTCACTCAGAATCGCACCCACAAAAGCCCCAATCATCGCTCCAACTACAGGAATAGGGATGAGCGCTTGACCAGCAACTGCCATAGCCCCACTACTTACAAGAGTGGTGTTGGCTTTCACAAGTTGTTTGCAAAGCTCTGTTCCATCGATCTTTCCAGAAAAATAGCGAGTTAAAACCGTAGCGTTTGTCACACAAGCAGTCACAATCATCGCAGGTGCTGTTCCCTTGCCAAGGCTTTGGATGATTTTATTAGCGCTGCTTTGCATCCAACCTCCAAAAGATGAGCTTGCAAACGCGCTACCATAACTAAACGCTCCACCCTTTAGGGTAGCAATGGCGGTGTGCTTGATCGCTTCTTTGGGATCTTTACCCTTTGCAAGACATTCATAGATATTTTTTATTGCTGAGATCCCACCACTTATCAACGCGCCGGTTTGTGCAGCGTTCATTCCTGCTTTATGGGAAATGCTAGCAACATCTTTGCTAGTGGAGAGCTTTGGGTTCAATCTGGCTTCAATCGCCTCTCCTTTAGTGACGCTCGCAGGCCTTGTATGGGCTTTGATTGTTTTGCAATGTTGGAGTTTTTCCTCTAAATGAGCGGCTTTTTGAAAATTGCCAAACTCCTTTTGTTTCGCAATTTGAGATTCTAGGCTCTTGATCTTAGTATTGAGTGCTTTTTGAAAATCCCCATACTGATCCTTAGCGATTTTCATGTTCGCACCATTTTCAAAGTATTTTTTATAGGGTTTAGATAAGAATTTTTTAAAACACTCCTCACCATTTCTACCCACAAATTTACTTTGCGTGAGCGTGTCAGGAATGACATTCCCCTTTTTATCCACACTAGTATAATCCACGATCTCGTGGTTCTTCTTGGGCGTCGCATGGTTTGGGCAAAGAGTCTTAACCTGAGCCTTTTGCCCGCTAGAAAGATCATCATACTGTGCTATCCTTTCTGGTTTTCCTGCAAGAATATTATTCGCATTGACACGGGCTTGCTCTTTGATTTCAGCAGAATACCCCGCCTGTTGGTTGATATTTTGTTTAATATACTTGGGGTTTACCTTTCCTTTTGAGATCTCTTCTAGTCTAGGCAAGCTAGAGAAATGCTCTCTATTGGCCCTAGCATGAAGTGCACTCTCTTCGCTAGTTGAACCCATGATAGTTACATCTGTAATGTTGCTGTATTTTTGATTTTTTTCTCGATCTTTTTTCATGGCTCAACTCCAAAAACAAGAGATTTAAAAAAAGCGAGAAATTTTGGGGATTTTAAAAGGTTTAGGGTAGGCTTATAAGTAACCCCCCCCCCCCCCGAAAGACCGGAAACTAAAAACGCCGGAAATAAAAAACGCTAGGATTTTTTCCATAAAAATCTCCTTTTTGTTTGATCTTAGCCCCTATAACCAAAAATCCTAAACAAACCGCCTTATTTTTAATAAAAAGGTTTAAAATAATAAATATTTTAGCCCCTACCCCCCTGTATAGTAAAACGCCCTTGTGGGAGTGTCGCTGTTTTTATCGTTCCACATGTTTTTTTCTGGCTTATTGATGACGGATTGCTTTAAAAGCCTTTTTATAGTTTTTGTATTCTTGTTGATGATCGCCTCTTTAGCGTCTATGGCGTCTTGATAGTATAAACATGGGCAAATCTTGCCATCAGAAGCCAAACGGATACGATTGCAAGATTGGCAAAAATCATCGCTATGTGGGGCAATAATGCCAAATTGATAGCCATTTTCTAGCGTGTAGATTTTAGAAGACCCTTTTTTAGGTTTTTCCATGCCCATAATTTTATATTTTTGAGCGATCAAATCTAAAATTTCTCGCTCTTTCAAGCCTTTAACAAAGCTCTTAGCATGCGTGTTTTCCATAAATTCAATGTAGCGGATTTGCATGCGCTTATCTTTTGCATATTCTAAAAGATCTAAGATTTCATCATCATTAACGCCTTTCATCACAACCATGTTGATTTTAACTTTTAAACCCACTTTTAAGGCTTCTTCAATCCCCTCTAGAGCGTTTTTAAGGGCGTCTTTTTGAGAGATTTTTAAAACCCTATCGCTTTTTAAAGAATCTAAGGAAACATTCACTTGCACTAACCCGGCATCTTTTAAACCCTTAGCCATTTTTTTGAGTAAAAAACCATTAGTGCTTAAAACTAATGCCACTTCTTTATTGTAAGCATGCAATTTAGCGATAAATTCGTCTAAACCCTTTCGTAATAATGGCTCCCCACCCGTGATCCTAATCTTTTTAATGCCTTCATCAATGGCGATTTTAAGAAATTCTAAAACATTATCCAAAGGCAATAATTCTTCATCATCAAAAAAATCTAATGGCGTAGCAGGCATGCAATATTGACACCTGAAATTACATTGTTTGGTTACAGACACTCTAATATAGTCAATAACCCTATTAAAACTATCTACTAACACTCCCTTTATCCCTTATACCCTTATATTTAAGCTTTTAGTGTAACATAATAAACGACGACTTAACAATATCAAACATGGATAAATCTTTTGAAAAACCCTATTATTAGTAATATTCCTTGCGTTTTACTGGCTGGGGGCAAAAGCTCTCGTTTTATCATCAATGGCGCTCAATCCAATAAGGCTCTCATGCCTTTTGAATCCTATTCTAGCCTTTTAGAATACCAATACACACGCCTTTTAAAACTTTTCAAACAAGTCGTTATTAGCACTAAAAAATCTTATACCTTAAACGCTCCCTATCTTTTAGAAAAAGAAAGCAATCTTTTTTCGCCCCTTGTTGGTATTTATAACGCTTTTTTAACGCTGCAAACCCCTTATATTTTTTTTATCGCTATAGACACGCCCTTAGTGTCCTTTGAAAGCATTAAGGCTCTTTGTGGAGTCCAAAACTTTAGCGTGGTCTATGCTAAAGATCCTACAAAAGAACATTATTTGATTTCTTTATGGCATCAAAGTGTCCTTAAGGCTCTTTTTTACGCTCTTAAAACACACAATTACCGCCTGAGCGATCTTGTAAAAAATGCCTCTTCAATCGCTATCAATTTTGACAAAAAAGAAGAATTTTTAAACCTCAACACCCTAAAAGACTATGAATTATCCGTTCAAATCTTAAAAAAGGGAATAAATGGCTGAAGAAGAAAAGACTGAACTCCCTAGCACGAAAAAAATCCAAAAAGCCAGAGAAGAAGGCAATGTGCCTAAAAGCATGGAAGTGGTGGGGTTTTTAGGGTTACTGGCCGGGCTAATGAGTATTTTTGTTTTTTTTATATGGTGGGTGGATGGCTTTAGCGAGATGTATCGTTATGCGTTGAAAGACTTTTCTTTAGATTTTAGCAAGGAAAGCGTTCAAGAGCTTTTTAACCAGCTCGCTAAAGACACTTTTTTATTGATCCTGCCTATTCTAATCATTTTAGTAATGGTGGCGTTTTTGTCTAATGTCTTGCAATTTGGCTGGCTCTTTGCCCCTAAAGCCATTGAGCCTAAATTTTCTAAAATCAACCCTATCAATGGCGTTAAAAACCTTTTTTCTTTAAAAAAGCTTCTTGATGGGAGTTTGATCACCTTAAAGGTTTTTTTAGCTTTTTTTCTAGGGTTTTTCATTTTTTCTTTATTTTTAGGGGAATTAAACCATGCGGCTCTTTTGAATTTAAAAGGCCAGTTATTGTGGTTTAAAAACAAAGCGTTATTACTCATTTCTTCGCTTTTATTTTTATTTTTTGTTTTGGCTTTTATAGACTTAGTGATCAAGCGCCGCCAATACACCCACTCTTTAAAAATGACCAAACAAGAAGTTAAGGACGAATACAAACAACAAGAAGGAAGCCCAGAAATCAAAGCCAAAATCCGCCAAATGATGATGAAAAACGCCGCTAACAAAATGATGCAAGAAATCCCTAAAGCCAATGTCGTGGTAACTAACCCCACCCACTACGCCGTCGCTCTTCAATTTGATGAAGAGCACCCTGTGCCTATTGTAGTGGCTAAAGGCACGGATCATTTAGCCATTAGGATTAAGGGCATTGCCAGAGAGCATGATATAGAAATCATAGAAAATAAAACGCTCGCCAGAGAGCTTTATAGAGATGTGAAGTTAAACGCTGCCATACCGGAAGAATTGTTTGAAGCGGTAGCGATTGTCTTCGCTCAAGTGGCTAAATTGGAGCAAGAACGCCAAAAACAAAAGATCCTTAAACCTCTTTAAAATTGCTATAAATCCGCTTTTAAGCTTTTAAGGACGCTTGATTGAAATCAAAAAGGCTTTAACTATCCCTATTAAATGAGAGCCAAGTTTAAATCTTATGCTCCAAGCGCCTTAAAGTGTTATGCACATATTCTAAAAGCCACCCTAACAAACCCAAAAGATAAAAACCTAATCGCATGCCGTAATATTCTTTGGTTTGAACGAACATGCTAGAACATAGCACCACCACACAAAGCCCTACGATCAAAATGAGCGTGTTAGCGTATTCATACAGCCCAAAAAGGCGTTTGTGATAGATTAAAACCAGTATAAACAAAATAAGAGCGAGTATAAAAAGGGAAAAATCCACGCAATCAGACACGCTTAAAAACCTAAAACTCTGTAAAGAAGATGCAAAAATCCACACGATGCAAATATTCATAGAGGGCAAGAAAGATTGCTTCATGCTAGCCCCTAAAAAACGCCACAATAAAGTCCCTAACAGCGCAAAATAGAAAAAATAAAGCACCATTAAAGAATCTTTAATGGGAAAATTCCAAGCGTAGAAAGAAAGGCATAATATCCCTATGCAAGCGCATTTTTGGCGCGTGAGGGTGAAAGGCTTTAAAATAAGCACAAGCATATAAATTAAAGAAACGCCTATTAGCCCCAAGTAACCTAATTTGATAATAAAATCATAAACATGGTTTTCAAACAAAAAAAACAATTGGGAAAAATCGTTGCTAAAATGCGAAAACAACAAAGTTTCCACATTAAACAAAAACAACAAAAAAAACAAAGAAGAAAAAACAACCTTATGCGTGTATATTTTTTGGTAAAAATTCATCTATAACCTAATCATTGCCTAATCATTCTTGCTGAAGAAACTATCAATGCCATCAGCAATGCCCTTAGCCAAGATTTTTTGATACGGTTTGCTTTGGATGCGTTTAGATTCTATCGCATGGGAATTATAACCAATTTCTATTAAGATTGAAGGCATTAAAGCCCCGGCTAACACCCAAAAAGGTCCCTCTCTCACGCCCCCATCTACCACATCAGGGTAATTTTTGCGGATATTTTGGAGCATGCCGTATTGCACATCAATCGCTAATTTGTTAGAAACGATCAATCGTTGCGTGTTGAGTGAATTTAAAAGCAAACTTTTAGAAAAATAATCCATCAAATTCACATCGTCTTTATTTTCTTGCTCAGCCACTTTCCTAGCCCTTTCACTCCTTGCGGTGGATAAAAAATAAGTCTCTATGCCATGAGCGTTGGAGGTGGAGTGTTTGGGGATGGAATTGGCATGCACTGAGATGAATAAATCTGCGCTTTTTTTATTGGCTAATTCCGTGCGAGCCACCAAATCAATATAAATGTCCTTATCCCTTGTCAATAAAACGCTATAGCCTCTTTTTTTAAGCTCTTTATGCAAACACTTCACCACTTCTAAAACAATGTCTTTTTCACAAACCAAATTCGCGCTCATCGCCCCGCAATCCTTCCCCCCATGCCCCGCGTCTAAAACGATTTTTTTGTGTTTTTTGCGTTTGGTTTTGATCCAAGCATCATTGTTTTGCTCTATAAAGACTTGGTTCTTATTCTCATTTTCTATTTCTTTTTTAGGAATTTCTTTTTTAGGAATTTCTTTTTTAGGAATTCTTTTTTAGGAATTTCTTTTTTAGGAATTTCTTTTTTAGGAATTTCTTTTTTAGGAATTTCTTTTTTTAGGAAAATTTTTCTTTTTAGGAATTTCTTTTTTAGGAATTTCTTTTTAGGAATTTCTTTTTTAGCGCTCTTTTCGTTTAATGGAGGATGCACATGCTTTGAGCGTGCATGCTTATGGGGCGTTTTTCCTTTAGCCTCTTTAATCTCTTTGGTCTTTTTAGTTTCTTTAGTTTCTTTTTTAACGACCTTAGGGGTAGGTTTTATTGCGGTGTGTTTGGGTGGTTTGGGCGTTATCTTATGCCCTTTGAAGGGCTTTTTATCCACGATAGAAACATAGAGCTTGTCTTTAAGGGTTTTGACTTCATAAGTCATTTTAGGGGTATAGCCCATGACCACTCGCGCTAATTTAGGGCTAAACTGCGCGATCGTAATGAAAGATTGATGAGAAAATTGGTAATGCTTTTTAGGGATGGTTAAAACGGCTTCTAATTCCAAATAACTCTTAAAATTTTTGAGCGAAACTTCTTTGAATTTCTTAACTTCTTGATTGAAGATGATTTTAACGCTGCTAGAGCCAAAAGGCACGATGTTGATAATTTTAAGGGTTGTAGCATAAGCATAATGCAACCACAAAAAACATGCAACAACCCCTAACCTTACAAGCACTACAACTTAACCCTCTGTAAGCTCTTTGATTAATTCATGCACGCTGATAATCTTATCCACTCTATAGCCATTAGCCCCGGTGAAATAAAGCCCCTCTTCTCTGTTACCCAAATAACTGCGCCCCAAACCATCAGCGATGCAATAGCCCACCTTTTTAGCTTCTTCACCCCTATTGCAAGGCGCTACGCAATTGCTCACGCATGCGATTTTAGGCGCATTACCCTCTTCAATGCGCTTGATCACTCCCGTATTAATAGCCCTAGCCGGATAACCCACAGGCGATTTAATGAGCAAAATATCTTCTTTTTTGAGCGTGGGCAAAAGATCAGCATACGCTTTAGCGTCGCACTCTTTAGTGCCTAAAAAACGAGTCGCCATCTGCACCCCACTCGCTCCAAGGCTTAACATGGTGTCTATATCTTTCCTATCCCAAATCCCCCCAGCTGCAATAATGGGGATATTCCCCCATTCTTTAGAAGCTTCCACGACTTTAGGGACTAAGTTTTCTAACTGAAACTCTTCTTTAAAACAATCTTCATATTTAAAGCCTTGATGCCCCCCACTCAAAGGCCCTTCCACAATAAATGCATCCGGGATTCTTTTATAACGATCGCTCCACCTTTTGCAAAGGATTTTTAAGGCTTTCGCTGAAGAAATAATAGGGATGAGCGCCACATCGCTAAAATCCTTAGCGAATTCAGGCATGTTCGTGGGCAAGCCAGCCCCTGTAATAATAATATCCGCTCCCGCCTCGCAAGAATCCCTTAAAACACGGCCATAGTCATTGATAGCGTATAAGATATTCGCCCCTAAAGGGTTGTTACCGCAAATCTTCCTAGCGTTTGCAAAGATCTCATTCAACGCTTTTTTGGAGTAAAAATTCAACGCTTCAAAGGGTTTTTTAGCCACAATCCTTTCCACAAAACGCATGTTTTTATAATAGCCAGTCCCTACGGCTGAAATCACTCCTAAAGCCCCTTCTTTAGCAACATTTCCAGCTAGTTCGTCCCAGCTAATTCCCACCCCCATGCCCCCTTGAAAGATAGGGAATCTTATGGTGTGCTTACCGATTTTTAGCGGTTTGAGTGTTGATACCATAGCTTTTTCCTTAATATTAGTTAATATTTAGTTTCATGAATCTTTTCTTACCAAGTTGTATAACATAATTTCCTTTAACAAAACGATAACTCTCATTTTTTATTACTTCTTGGTTGATCCTCACTCCCCCCCCTTGTATATCGCGCCTGGCTTGTGAAGTGGATGGGCAAAAGCCAATTTGTTTTAACACATCTAAAATCCCAACCCCCTCATCAAAATCGCTCTCTGATAAGATTTCTGGCAAAAGGTTCGCGCTAAACACTTTAGAAAATTGCTCTTTAGCCTTAATGGCTTGATCATTGTCATAATAACGAGCTACGATTTCACTAGCGAGATCTTCTTTAACGGCTTTAGGGTGTAAGGTTTGATTTAAAATGCCATGTTTTAAGTCTTCAATTTCTTCTAAGGTCTTAGCGCTCAAAAGGGTGTAATACCGCCACATGAGATCATCGCTCACGCTCATAAGCTTCCCAAACATCGCATTAGGCTCTTCAGTGATCCCCACATAATTCCCCAAGCTTTTACTCATTTTTTGCACCCCATCAAGCCCTTCTAATAACGGCATGGTGATGACAGACTGCTCTTTATTCAAGCCATAAGCGCGTTGCAAAAAGCGCCCCACTAGCAAATTAAACTTTTGATCATTGCCCCCAAGCTCAATATCTGCATCCATCGCCACTGAATCATAGCCTTGCAGCAAGGGGTATAAAAATTCCACGATGCTAATGGGGCGGTTTTCTTTGTAGCGTTTGGTAAAATCGTCCCTTTCTAGCATTCTAGCGACTGAAAATTTCGCGCACAATTCTACCATACCTTTTGCGCCTAAATGATCAAGCCAAGTGGAATTAAAGCACACCTCCGTGTGTTTTTGATCTAAAATCTTATAGATTTGCTCTTCATAAGTTTTTGCGTTTTCTAAGACTTGCTCTCGATTTAGGGGCTTTCTTGTTTCATTTTTTCCTGTGGGATCGCCTATCATAGCGGTAAAATCCCCAATCAAAAACTTGACTCTCGCCCCATATTGTTGCAACAAAGCCAATTTTTGGATCAATACCGTATGTCCTAAATGCAAATCAGGAGCGGTCGGATCAAACCCAGCTTTAACGATAAAGCGTTCATTGGTTTCATAATATTTTCTCACCAGCTTTTTAATGTATTCTAATCCAATAATTTCATTAGCGCCTCTAGCGATTTCTTTTAAGGCGGTACTGATTTTTTGTTCCATGTTGATTCCTTAATGGGGCTTATTATAGTTCATAAGCATCGCCCAAACTAGACAATTCTACAATCCTGTCTTGGTATTTGCGATTGATTAAAGCCCTAATCCAATCTGATTTATCTGTCGCCACTTCAAAACTCACTTCACAATGGCTGGAATATTTGTCTTTATAGCCTAAGTAAGACACGCCCACAATATTGCATTCATTCCTGTTTAAAAAAGTTAATAAACCCGCTAAGACCGACTTTTTCTCCCCTAAATAAAACATCATTTTATAAATCGTCCGATCCCTTTTATGCCATTCTATATAAACCATCGGCACTTTAGCGTCCACTTCCACCATCGCTTTTTTGCAAAATTTATGGTGTGCAACCACCTTTGGATCTTTTAAATCCGTTACAATCGCAATAATCTCATCGCCATATTTAGGGTAACAACAATCATTCAATAACACTTGTTTGATTTCTAAAGCGTTGCTTGAACAAACGCTAAAATGCTCTAATTCCTTGCACTGCCATTGCCGATTGGGGGTTAAAAAATTCAAAACATTGGTTTTAAAACCCAAATACCTTAAACCTCGAGTCCATAAACTCATTTCTTGATATTCTAAAATCGCTTCTTCTTTTAAAGAAAACACCTTATTTTCAATTTCTTCAGTGAGTTTGGATAAATTTTCAAAGCTTTTCATCGCTTCTGTTAAGGTGGTTTCCACCCCATAATCCATTAATTTTTCTTCAAAGTTTTTATAATCTTTCAAATCCACATTTTCAAAAACAGGACGCCCGAAAAAAGTCGCTAGAATATTTATCATGCTTTTAGTGTCAATTTCTTTTAGGCGGTTTCTTCTTTGGATGCGCAAATGGTTTTTAGCCTTGGAAGTTTTAAGCTGATCCATCCAAATAAAACGAGGCGTTACTTTATCGCCTTTCACGATCTTAACCACATCCCCACTCCTTAATTCTTGATTGAGTAAGGCTTCTTTGTTATTGACATAAGCGTTTGCGGCTTTATCGCCCAAATCGCTATGCACCATGTAAGCAAAATCTAAAACGATCGCCCCTACCGGTAAGGTGTAAGTGTCCCCATGGGGCGAAAAAACGACAATATCTTCACGATACAAATCGTTTTTAGCGAGTTCGTAAAATTCTTTGGGGTCGTTTTTCAAATCGCTGTCATGGTATTTGAAATTTTGCAACCACCTCATGCCCCCATGATGATCTTCATTATCCACGCCCCCAGCTTTATATTTCCAGTGGGCTGAATCGCCATACTCCGCTCCCATGTGCATATCAAAGGTGCGGATTTGCACTTCATAGATAGAAGATTCATCAAAAATGGTCGTGTGTATCGTTTTATAGCCATTTTCTTTGGGCAAAGCGATGTAATCTTTGAAACGAGAAACAATGGGCTTGAAATTCAAATGGATAATCCCTAAAACCTTGTAGCAATCAATGGGGTTTTTCAATAAGATCCGAATCGCTAACAAGTCCAAAATTTCATCAATATTGACCGCACCCTTTCGTTGCATCTTAAGATAGATAGAATAAGGGCGTTTCACCCTTGTAACGAGTTTGAAATCCGAATGGCTAAACCCGCTTTCAAAAAGTTTTTTTTCTAATTTGCTCGCAAAAGCGTTGAGTTTTAAGAGTAAAGACTGCTTGTTTTTGTGCAAATATTCCTTGATATTTTTGTATTCTTCCGGATAAATATAATAAAAGCTCTTATCTTCTAATTCATTTTTAATGGAAGACATGCCCAATCGGCTCGCTATGGGGGCATACACCGCTAGAGTCTCTTTAGAAATACGCACCTGCTTGTCATGGGGCAAAGCGTCTAAAGTGAGCATGTTGTGCAACCTGTCGCTGATTTTTACCACTAAGGCTCTTGGATCTTGTATCGCACTGATGAGAATCTTTCTAAAAGTGAGTGCAGAGACCACCATTCTAGGATCTTGAGAGCTCACCCCAAGCTCTTCTTTCCTGATTTCAGTGATTTTGGTGAGTGCATCCACTAAATTAGCCACATCTTGCCCGAATTCTTGTTCAATGGTTTCAATCTTGCAAGGCGTGTCTTCTACCACATCATGCAAGAGCGCGGAGCATACCATCGCTTCATCGCCTCCACAAAAAGCCACTAGGCTTGCCACACAAATGGGATGGACAATATAAGGCTCGCCGCTTTTTCGGTATTGCCCCTTATGGCTTTTGGTCGCCAAAGTTAGGGCGTTTTCAATTTTGGGCGTGAAATCAATTAAAGTCCTTAAGACTTCAATGCCACCCTTTGGGGTTTTAACTTTTTTAATAACATCCAAAATCCGTAAGAATCCGATATCAACGGATTTGTCAATTTCGTTCATCTATCCTGTCTATATCAATTTTCCCTTCAGCGATTTCTCTGATAGCAATATCCACTAATTTATGACGCTTAGGGTCCATGTTCACTAAGGTTTTAGCCCCAGCGTTCAATTGCTTCACCCGAGCGAAAACCAAATTATCCAGCATGTAGCGGTCGTTCCCAATATTTTTTAAGGCTTGAGCGACTAAACTCTCTGTTCTTTCTTTTTTCAAACCGATCCTTTTATTTTAAGTTGGTGAAACCGCCCCTTCCTAAAGCAAGAGGCTTCCTAACTAAAGCGTCCCAACGGACACTAACACGAAAGGCTTTGTTCTTTAAAGTCTGCATGGACATTTCTTGCCCCAAAAAGACTAGAGATATTTTGCTATTTTTTAGCTTAAATACAACCTAACAGCTATGCACTTACTTGCACCCTACAAGGACAGAGTTTTTCATGCGGTTAGGATAAAACATTAAATTTTAAGGGCTTATTTTACCATAGAAAATACGCCTTGTTGGTGCTTAATCACTTGCAATAAATTCCCCTTTTTGAACATGTTACACACCACAATGGGGAGTTTATTGTCTTTAGCTAAAGAAATCGCTGTGTCGTCCATCACTTCAATATCCCCTATCAAGGCATCGTTATAGCTTAAAGTGTCTAATTTTTTAGCGTCTTTAAACTTGTTAGGATCTTTATCATAAATGCCATCCACTTTAGTCGCTTTAATGATTAGATCCGATCCAATTTCAATCGCCCTTAAAGTGGCGGCTGTATCGGTAGTGAAAAACGGGTTTCCCGTGCCTGCACCAAAAATCACCACCCTACCCTTTTCTAAATGCCTGATCGCTTTTCTGTAAATATAACTTTCACAAATCTCTTTAATTTCAATCGCGCTCTGGACTCTTGTGTCTAATCCAATATGCTCTAAAGCTTCTTGCATCGCTACTGCATTGATCACAGTGGCTAACATGCCCATATAATCCCCACTCGTGCGCCTGATGATCCCCCCTTGAGCCGCGCTAACCCCCCTAATGATATTGCCTCCACCAATCACAATACCCACTTCAATATCGTTTTCCACTAAACTTCTGATCTCTTTAGCGATATGATCTAACACATGAATGTCAATCCCAAACTGGTTGTCCCCAGCTAACGCTTCCCCAGAAAATTTCACCAAAACCCGTTTGTTTTTTATCTTTGCTTGCATGATCCCTTCTTAATCAATTAATAAAACTTGCGATTGTAACCTAATCTTGCTTAAAAACGCTTAGGCTTTTGAATGCGTTTGAATAACAATTCACGATAGAACGCTTTCAAGCCCAATCGCTCTTTTTTGCCTAAAGTATAGTAAATTTTTTTTAAGTAGCTCAGAATGTCTTGGCGTTTCAAGTTGGTTTTCAAGCTCGCTTCCTTAAGGATATAGTAAGGGATTTTTGTTTTTTTGTGTTTGAACGCTAAAGACAAGCGCTTGTAAAAATCCTTGTTTTGATAATAACACAAACGCCCAAAAACAAAGGGTAAGCGTTTTTTTTCATACCAAAGAGCGGCTAAATCTATAAAATCTTTTTTAGGGTTGGAATAATAAAATTGCAGCGCTTTATTGCCGATTAAAACTTCGCCCTTTAACTCCAACACTTGAGAAAGGGCGTTTGAAGAAGCGCTCTCTTTGTCAAAAGCGTTTTTTGTATCTACAACCAGCACGCTCAAAACTTCCTTATAAGCCACAATGCCTAAAGAATAAGGATGAAGCGCGAATGAATAGCCAGCGATAGAAGAAATAAAGCCTGCATCAATACGCCTGAATAAAAAACTTTGATTGAGTTTGGAGGGGTAGGTTTTTTTAAGCCGTAAAAATTGCTTGAAATGACAAGGGGTGGGGTAGGATTTGATAAACGCATCAAAAGGGAGCATGTTCAAATAGTCAATTTTACCAAAACGCACTTAAAATCCTTTTTTGTATCGCATGGTAGCTAAAGTTTCTTACAACTTAACTAAAAGTAAAAAGAGTTTTGTTATCATGGAGTAGTTTGTAATGCATTAGTGAGTAACGCCATTTAAAAAGGAGAAATTTAATGAAAGATTTTTTAGAAGATTACAAAAAAAGCGTTTTAGAAAGAGAAAGTGAGGGCATTCCGCCACTCCCTTTAAACGCTAAACAAGTGGAAGCGGTCGTTGAGATTTTGATGAAGGATCCCGCAAACGCCGCTTTTGCTAAAGAATTACTCATTCACAGAGTGAGCCCTGGGGTTGATGAGGGGGCGAAAGTCAAAGCGGAATTTTTAGCCAAATTATCTCAAAAAAAACTAGAATGCACGTGCATTAGCGCTTTAGAAGCGACCACTCTTTTGGGCACGATGCTTGGAGGGTATAATGTAGAGCCTTTGATTATGGGTTTAGAAAGCCAAGATAAAGAAATCGCTAAAGAGAGCGCAAAAGCTTTAAAAACCACTCTTTTAGTTTATGGATCGTTTGATAAAATCGCCACAATGAGTAAAACTAACGCTTTGGCTAAAGAAGTGCTAGAGTCTTGGGCGAATGCAGAATGGTTTTTGAATAAAGAGCCTTTGAATGAGTGCATTGAAGCATGCGTGTTTAAAATTGATGGCGAAACCAATACCGATGATTTAAGCCCAGCGAGCGATGCTTTCACACGAAGCGATATTCCTTTGCACGCTAAAGCCATGTTAAAAAACCGGATTGAAAATTACGAACAACGCATAAAAGCCATTAAAACTAAAGGCGTTCCTGTGGCGTATGTGGGCGATGTGGTAGGCACAGGAAGCTCTAGAAAAAGCGCGACAAACTCTATCATGTGGCATTTTGGTAAGGACATTCCTTTCGTGCCTAATAAAAGGAGTGGGGGCATTGTGATTGGGGGGGTGATCGCTCCGATTTTCTTTGCGACTTGTGAAGATAGCGGGGCGTTACCCATTGTGGCTGATGTTAAAGACTTAAAAGAGGGCGATTTGATTAAAATCTACCCTTATAAAGGCGAAATCACGCTGAATGATAAAGTGGTTAGCACCTTTAAGCTAGAGCCTGAAACCTTATTAGATGAAGTCAGGGCTTCTGGGCGTATCCCTTTAATCATTGGTAGGGGTTTGACTAACAAAGCGCGTAAATTCTTAGGGCTTGGCGAATCGGAAGCGTTTAAAAAGCCATCAGCTCCTAAAAGCGACGCTAAAGGCTACACTTTAGCCCAAAAAATTGTAGGCCGTGCTTGTGGGGTAGAGGGGATTTTGCCTGGCTCTTATTGCGAGCCAAAGGTTACCACTGTAGGCAGTCAAGACACCACAGGGGCGATGACTAGAGATGAGGTTAAAGAATTAGCGAGCTTGAAATTTGATGCGCCTTTTGTGTTGCAGAGTTTTTGCCATACCGCCGCTTACCCAAAACCCAGCGATGTGAGTTTACATGCGACTTTACCGAGCTTTATCACTCAAAGAGGGGGCGTGGCACTGCATCCAGGCGATGGCGTGATCCACACATGGCTTAATCGCATGGGATTGCCTGACACTTTAGGCACAGGGGGGGATAGCCACACTCGTTTCCCTCTAGGGATTAGTTTCCCTGCAGGGAGTGGGCTAGTCGCTTTTGCGGCGGTTACAGGCACGATGCCCTTGAACATGCCAGAATCGGTGTTGGTGCGTTTTAAAGGGGAAATGAACCCTGGGATCACCTTGAGGGATTTAGTGAATGCGATCCCTTATTATGCGATTAAAAAAGGGTTACTCACGGTGGAGAAAAAAGGCAAAATCAATGTCTTTAACGGCCGTATTTTAGAGATTGAAGGCTTGCCTAATATTAAAATGGAGCAGGCTTTTGAATTGAGCGATGCAAGCGCCGAAAGGAGCGCGGCTGCTTGCGTGGTACGTTTGAATAAAGAGCCAATGATTGAATACTTGAAATCCAATATCAAGCTGATTGATGAGATGATTGCAAGCGGTTATGAAGATAAAGAGACTTTGAAAAAACGCAGAGATGCGATGCAAGCTTGGGTGGATAAGCCGGTGCTATTAGAGCCAGATAGTAACGCCCAATACGCCGCTGTCATTGAAATTGATGTAACAGAAATCACTGAGCCTATTTTGGCTTGCCCCAACGATCCTGATGATGTCGCCACTTTGAGCGAAGTTTTAGCGGATACGACCGGCAAAAGGCCTCACGCTATTGATGAAGTGTTTATTGGCTCTTGCATGACAAATATCGGGCATTTTAGAGCCTTTGGCGAAATCGTTAAAAACGCTCCCCCCAGTCAAGCGCGCCTTTGGGTAGTGCCACCCAGTAAAATGGACGAACAAGAGCTGATTAATGAGGGCTATTATGCGATTTTTGGAGCTGCCGGGGCAAGGACTGAAGTCCCGGGTTGCAGCTTGTGCATGGGCAATCAAGCGAGGGTTAGGGATAATGCGGTCGTCTTTTCCACTTCCACGCGCAATTTTGATAATCGTATGGGTAGAGGGGCTAAAGTGTATTTAGGCAGCGCAGAGCTTGGGGCGGTGTGCGCTTTACTAGGGAGAATCCCCACTAAAGAAGAATACATGAATTTAGTGAGCGAAAAGCTAGAGGGTCAAAAGGACAAGATCTATCGCTACATGAACTTTAACTTGATGGAAAAATTCAAGCTCTAGTTTGTTTTCCATTAAAAGGGGTGATCCCTTTGGCTGTGGCTGAGCAGAAAGAATAAAAAGGAGAGTGGCAATGAAAAAAATCGTTGTGAGTTGGTGTGTAGCGTTGGTTTTTTTAAGTGCGGATCCAGTGCAAGCCAATAAGGTGATCAGTAATGCGGATTTGATTAAAGAAATAAGGGACTTGAAAAAAATAATCAGCACGCAAAGCACTGAGATCAACAATTTAAGAAGAGTGCAAGAAGTCTTATCCGGGCAATTAGGGAGCATGCATGCGGATATATTAACCACCAAAGATTATTGCATTAGCTTAAGGCCTTATATCTATAATTGGCGCTAGGGGATAATCAAAGCATGAAAATGCACGCAATTTAACCCTTTGATGGTTAAAAAATTAAAGTTAAAGAGGGTTTAATCCTCGCTCTGTGTCCCTATAATAGGGGTTTTATAGGGTTTAGGATCATTTTTTACTGAGATCTTGTGCGTCTTAGAAAAATTCTCTTGAGTTTTGTAGGGGTAAAATCAGTCCCCTTGTTAGGGTTAAATTATTCTATAATAATAAAATTTTAGAAAATTCATTTTAAAGATATTAGAAAATGCCATACGCCTTAAGAAAAAGATTTTTCAAACGCTTTATATTGGTTGTTTCGGTTGTTTCCACTTTTTGCGCAATAAGCTTGAACGCTAAAAGCTATTTGTTTTCCCCCTTGCCCCCAGCGCACCAGCAAATCATTAAGACAGAGCCTTGCTCTTTGGAATGCTTGAAAGACTTGATGCTGCAAAATCAAATCTTTTCTTTTGTGTCTCAATACGATGATAACAATCAAGATAATAGCCTAAAAACTTATTATCAAGACATTTTAAACAAACTCAACCCCGTATTCATCGCTTCTCAAAACCCCACTAAAGAAAGCTATGAGCCTAAGATTGAATTAGCGATTTTACTGCCTAAAGGGGTTGTGGGCCGTTATGCGATTTCGGTGATGAACACCCTTTTAGCGTATTTGAACACCAGAGACAATGATTTTAATATCCAAGTCTTTGACAGCGATGAAGAAACCCCTGAAAAATTAGAGCAAACTTATAAGGAAATTGAAAAAGAAAAATTCCCTTTTGTGATAGCCTTATTGACTAAAGAGGGCGTGGAAAATTTGCTCCAAAACACGACGATTAGCATCCCTACTTATGTGCCTACGGTGAATAAAACGCAATTAGAAAATCATGCCGAGCGTTCTTTAAGCGAGCGCTTGTATTTTGGAGGGATTGATTATAAAGAGCAATTAAGCATGCTCACAGCTTTTATTAGCCCTAATTCGCCCGTGATTGAATACGATGATGATGGTTTGATAGGCGAGCGTTTGAGGCAAATCACGGAGTCTTTAAACATTGAAGTCAAACACCAACAAAATATTTCTTATAAGCAAGCCACGAGCTTTTCTAAAAATTTTAGAAAAAATGATGCGTTTTTTAAAAATTCCATCTTGATTTTAAACACCCCCACCACTAAAAGCGGTCTGATCCTTTCTCAAATAGGGCTTTTAGAATATAAGCCCTTTAAAATCCTTTCCACGCAAATCAATTTCAACCCTTCTTTGCTTTTGCTCACCCAGCCTAAAGACAGAAAAGATTTATTCATTGTCAATGCCTTGCAAAATAGCGACGCCAACCTCATAGAATACGCTTCTTTATTAGAAAGTGATTTAAAGCATGACTGGGTGAATTATTCCAGCGTGATAGGGCTAGAGATGTTTTTAAACATACTGGATCCGCATTTTAAAAAGTCTTTTCAAGAGAGTTTAGAAGACAATCAAGTCCATTACCACAATCAAATTTATCAGGCTTTAGGGTATTCGTTTGAATTGATGCAAACCAACAAAGAATAAAATCTTAATATTTTTATTTTTAATAAGATTTTAAGAAAGATAGGCTTATGATACGATTGAAAATTAAACAAAGGTTCATTCTGTGTTAAAATTTCAAAAATTACCTCTAATGGTTGTTTCTATTCTTTACACTCAAAGCCCTTTATTGGCTTTTGATTATAAGTTTAGTGGGGTAGCGGAATCTTTTTCTAAAGTGGGGTTTAACCATTCCAAACTCAATTCTAAAGAAGGGATTTTCCCTACAGCGACTTTTGTAACCGCTACGATCAAACTTCAAGTGGATTCCAACTTGCTCCCTAAAAACATTGAAAAACACAGCTTAAAAATAGGCGTTGGGGGGATTTTAGGAGCGCTTGCATACGATTCTACCAAAACCTTAATTGATCAATCCACGCACCAAATCTATGGCTCAGAGCTTTATTATTATATAGGGCGCTGGTGGGGGTTTTTAGGCAACGCTCCTTGGAAAGACTCCATCATAGAATCTGACGCTCACACCCGTAATTATGTGCTGTATAATTCCTATTTGTTTTATTCTTATGGCGATAAATTCCACCTAAAGCTAGGGTGCTACCTTTCTAACATGGATTTTATGAGTTCCTACACACAGGGTTTTGAACTGGATTATAAAATCAACTCTAAAATAGCGTTAAAATGGTTCAGCTCTTTTGGGAGGGCTTTGGCTTTTGGGCAATGGATACGAGATTGGTATGCCCCTATTGTCACTGAAGATGGCAGAAAAGAAGTTGATGATGGCATCCATGCTGTGCAAGTCTATTTTTCTAGTAAGCATGTTCAAGCCACGCCCTTTTTTTATTTTTCACCTAAGATTTACGGAGCGCCCGGGATTAAAATCCATATTGACAGCAACCCTAAATTCAAAGGCTTAGGGTTACGATCTCAAACCCTTATCAATGTGATTTTCCCTATTTATGCTAAAGATTTATACGATGTGTATTGGCGTAACTCTAAAATCGGCGAGTGGGGCTCTTCGCTTCTTATCCACCAACGCTTTGACTACAACGAATTTAACTTTGGCTTTGGTTATTATCAAAATTTTGGCAACGCTAACGCAAGGATTGGCTGGTATGGTAACCCACTCCCTTTTAATATAAGAAATAACAGCGTTTATGGTGGGGTTTTTAGTAACGCCATTACCGCAGACGCTGTTTCTGGGTATGTCTTTGGTGGGGGGGGTGTATAGAGGGTTTTTATGGGGGATTTTAGGCAGATACACTTATGCCACTAGAGCGAGCGAAAGATCCATTAACTTGAACTTGGGCTATAAATGGGGTTCTTTTGCTAGAGTTGATGTGGATTTAGAATACTATGTGGTCAGCATGCACAACGGCTATAAACTAGACTATCTCACCGGCCCTTTCAACAAAGCCTTCAAGGCTGATGCACAAGACAGGAGTAACCTTATGGTTAGCGTGAAATTCTTTTTTTAAACCCTATCAATTAGGTTTGGTAGAATTGAGCCATTGTTTTTGGAAATCAATGGCTTTTCTCAATTCGGTTTCTAGTTGGGCTAAAACATCTTTTAAGGGCTTAACATCAATCAAATTGTCTTGCTTGAAAGAATCTAGCTGTTTGTCAATTTGCAAAGCGGCATCTAGAGCGTCTTGGGGGAATACCGGATCACCTAAAGCCTTTTTAACCGCTTCGCCGATTTCAATCGTTTCAGAACCTTGATGATCTTTTAAGTTAGGATTATTTTCTTTGTCCTTAGGCTTAGGCTCTAAAATCAAGCGCAAATGTTTGATTTTTTCATGCAAATCGCTAAGATCTTTTAAGTGATCGGTATTTCGCCCCCTATCCACCGCTTTTTCTAAAAGCTTATCGCTCAGGCTCACTAACTGATCGCTTAATTTGACGCTGTTAGCTTGAGCTTCTGTCACTTCATCAATATCAATCGCTGCTAAAGCGCTCACAAAATAAAAGGGCAACGCCCACTTTCTAAAACGAGAGAAAAACTTCTGCATTTACCTTCCTTAAATACGCTATATGATACTTTTTTCTAATTTGGTGGAGCTGTGGGGAATCGAACCCCAGTCCAAAAATCTTGTCCTAAACACAAACTTCTACATGCTTAGAAAATTGATTAGCTTTTTAGCCTTAAAACTAGCTTTGGTCCAACTTTCTAAAACCTTAAGATAGTTTCAAGAGTTCTTAATCTTAGTTTAAAAGGCGAACCACCTTTTAAAAGCGTCTAGCTTAAGGTTATGGAGTGATTAAAACGCTAGAAATTCTAATCAGTCCAGCTCCAAAAGGAGATTAACTCACGCAGCTTTAGCGTAAGCTGGAGCGTAATCTGTGTTGTTTACAGTTATTTTTGTTGCTGTTTTACAAGTAGCACTTGACATGCTATCTGCGCGACAAGAAATTTGTCGAAATCCAAGATCAGCCCCATAATTTTCAAAAGCTTGGTTATTCTAACTAATTTTTATTAATGAATCGCTAAAATCATTGGCGCACGATGTCAATATTTTCATCTTTAGGCTTAAAGACAAAGATTTCAGTAGGGATTTTGGGGTTAATTTCTACTTGAGAAAAAGTGATCGTTACAAGATTGTTCATTTCATCTTTAAATTCCAACGAAAAAGGCTTGCCGTCTTTAAACACCAAACGATAAGTGGTTTTATTGATCATCGTTTTAAAAGAGCCGTCATCTTGCTTTTTCAATCGCTTAAGAATGGTGAAAAAATCCGTCTTGTCTTTCAAGGGCGTAATGGTCGCTTGAAACAAGTTAGGCTCATAAATCACCACTTCTTTATCGTTCATGTAAATTTCTTTTTTTAAAGGTTTTTCATAAACCCATAAAGCCCAATTAGGGGCTTTAGCCTTTAAAACCCCATGATAAACTAAAGGCTTTTCATTTTTTAAAACCTGTTTGAAATGCGCGCTAAAACTTTCTAAATGGCTCAAAACCTCTTCTTCTTTAGAAACAATCAAAGGATCTTTAGCGTGAGCAACACCCATAAAAATCAAAACCATCACAATCTTTAAAAAAGCTTTCATCAATCAAACCTTAAAATAATATCCTGTTCCAATAAAACTCTCTATTTTACAAGACTTTTATTTTATCCATGCTAAAATGGGGCTAAAAACTAACGCTTTATTATATTAAAATATTGAAGCACTCTTAATAAGGTTATTACTACTATGATAAAAGCAATCATTGGAAAAATCATTGGCACTAGAAACGATCGCTGGATCAAACAATACAAGAAAAAAGTCCTAGCTATCAATGCATTAGAGTCTACTTATGAAAAAATGAGCGATGCTGAGCTGCAAAACGCTTTTGAAGAGTTAAAAAAGCGCGTGCGATCCGCAGAAAAAGATTTGCAAAAAAAAACCCTTTTAGAAGTCTTACCAGAAAGTTTTGCCATCACTAGAGAAGCGAGCAAAAGAGTCTTAAACATGCGCCATTTTGATGTGCAACTCATTGGGGGCATGGTTTTAAATGACGGCAAAATCGCTGAAATGAAAACCGGCGAGGGAAAAACTTTAGTCGCTACTTTAGCGGTGGCTTTGAATGCAATGAAGGGCGAAAGCGTGTATGTGGTAACCGTTAATGATTACCTAGCGCATAGGGACTCTAAAGAAATGGAGCCTTTATATCATTTCTTAGGTTATAGCGTAGGCACGATCACGGCGAGCGTGCGAGACGATGATGAACGCTTAGAAATTTATTCTAAAGACATTGTTTATGGCACTAATAATGAATTTGGCTTTGATTATCTAAGGGATAACATGAAATATTCTTTAGAGCATAAGGTGCAAAAATCGCATGCGTTTGCCATTGTTGATGAAGTGGATTCTATTTTAATTGATGAAGCGAGAACCCCCCTAATCATTTCAGGGCCTGTGGATAGGCGCATGGAAAATTATAATAAGGCTGATGAAGTCGCTAAAAGCATGCAAGTGGAAACCGATTTCACGATCGATGAAAAAAACCGCGCGATTTTGATCACTGAAGAGGGGATTAAAAAAGCCGAAAACCTTTTTGGAGTGGATAATTTATACAAGATTGAAAACGCTGCCTTATCGCACCATTTAGATCAAGCCTTGAAAGCGAATTATCTCTTTTTTATTGATAAAGATTATATTGTAGCCAATAATGAAGTGGTGATTGTGGATGAATTTACCGGCCGTTTGTCTGAGGGGAGGCGCTTTAGTGAGGGCTTGCATCAAGCTTTAGAGGCTAAAGAGGGCGTGAGCATTAAAGAAGAGAGCCAGACTTTAGCGGATATTACTTTCCAAAATTATTTCAGGATGTTTTCTAAACTTTCTGGAATGACAGGCACGGCTCAAACCGAAGCCACAGAATTTTTAGAAATTTATAATTTAGAAGTGGTGTCTATCCCCACTAATCTAGCGATCAAACGAAAAGATTTGAACGATTTAATCTATAAAAGCGAAAAAGAAAAATTTGATGCAGTGATTCTTAAGATTAAGGAATTGCACGATAAGGGTCAGCCCGTTTTAGTCGGCACGGCCAGCATTGAAAAGAGTGAAACCTTGCATGCTTTACTCAAAAAAGAGCGCATCCCTCACACCGTTTTAAACGCCAAACAACACACCAAAGAAGCTGAAATCATCAAAGACGCCGGGCTTAAAGGGGCGGTTACGATTGCAACTAACATGGCCGGAAGAGGCGTTGATATTAAGCTCACCGATGAGATTAAAGAGCTTGGGGGGCTGTATATCATTGGCACTGAAAGGCATGAGAGCCGCAGGATTGACAACCAATTAAGGGGGCGAAGCGGAAGACAAGGCGATCCGGGAACAAGCCAATTTTATTTGAGTTTAGAAGACAATTTGTTGCGTATTTTTGGGAGCGACAGGATTAAGGGGGTGATGGAAAAATTAGGGCTTAAAGATGGCGAACACATTGAATCCAAGCTTGTAACAAGGGCGGTGGAAAACGCGCAAAAAAAAGTGGAGAACTTGCATTTTGAAAGCCGTAAGCATTTGTTAGAATACGATGATGTCGCTAATGAGCAACGAAAAAGCGTGTATAAGTTTAGAGATGAATTACTAGATGTCAATTACAATATTGGCGCTAAAATCGCTGAAAACAGAGAATACGCGCTCAATCAAATCTTTTCTAAACTCAAAGCTTTTGACCATCAAAATTTATCTAAAGAGGAACTTTTAGGGCTTAAAAATATCTTAAAAGAAGATTTTAACACCAACATTGAGCTAGAAAATTTAGAACAAGCCGACTCTATTGAAAATTTTGTCGCAGAAAAACTCAAAAACGATTATGAAAACAAAATGAAAGCTTTAGACAGCGAACAAAGAAGCCGGATCGAACGCATTGTGTATTTGCAGATTTTAGATAACGCATGGCGAGAGCACCTTTACACGATGGATAACCTCAAAACTGGCATTAATTTAAGAGGCTATAACCAAAAAGACCCTCTCGTAGAATACAAAAAAGAGAGTTACAACCTTTTCTTAGAACTCATTGAAGACATTAAAATGGAAGCGATCAAAACCTTTTCTAAGATCCAGTTTGAAAACGAGCAGGATTCTAGCGATGCAGAGCGTTATTTGGACAATTTTAGCGAAGAAAGAGAGCATGAGAGCGTAACTTACCGCCATGAAGAGGCTTTAGATGAAGACTTGAATGTGGCCATGAAAGCTTTTTCTAAAACCCCTAAAAGAAACGAGCCTTGCCCTTGCGGGAGCGGTAAAAAATATAAAGATTGTTGCGCTAAAAGCGGGCCTAAAAAGGGCTTGTTTGCCAAATAGATCCTTAATCTTTTTCCTTATCGAGCGTTATTTGCGTTTTGATAAAAGCCAGCCTTTCATTAGCATCACCGCTTTGTTGGCTTTCTTTGGCGTGGCGGTTGGTGTGATGGTTTTAATTGTGGCTATGGCGATCATGAACGGCATGAGTAAGGAATTTGAAAAAAAGCTTTTTGTGATGAATTACCCCTTAACGCTCTATACCACAAGCCCTTATGGGATTAGCGAAGGGGTGGTTCAAGCCTTAGAAAAAGAATTCCCTAACTTGCTTTTTAGCCCCTATTTGCAAACCCAAAGTTTGATTAAAAGCGCGCATTCTATGAATGGTGGGGTTGTGTTTGGGGTTGATTTTTCTAAAGAAAGACGCATCAATGAAGTTTTAAACGACGCTTTAAAAAATATAGATGAAAAAGAACTTATCAAAAACCCTTTTAGTTTGATTATAGGGAAAAGCTTGAGGTATAGCTTGAATTTGGATCTCAACCAAAAAGCCGATTTGTTTTTCACTGAATTAGAGCCAACAGGCCTGACCCTCTCCCCTATCATGAAACGCTTTGTCATCAAAGGCGGTTTTGATTCAGGATTAAAATCTTATGACATGAGCTACATGTACACTAACATTCAAGCCTTAAGCGCGATCAGAAGATTGCCTTTAGGGCTTTATGATGGGGTGCATGTCTATTCTAAAACGCCTATGAAGGATATTGAAAATATCCGCAACACCCTTAAAACAATCAACCACCATGGCATAGGCATTGAAGGGTGGTGGCAACAAAACGGGAATTTTTTCTCAGCAATGGAGTTAGAAAAAAGAGCGTTATTCATTGTGCTAATGCTCATTATTTTAATGGCGTCTTTGAATATTATCAGCTCGCTTTTAATGGTGGTGATGAACCGGCGTAAAGAAATCGCCCTGCTCTTTAGCATGGGAAGCAGTCAAAAAGAAATCCAAAAAACCTTTTTTATTTGGGGAATATCATTGGTTTGGGCGGCGTGATCCTTGGGGTGGTTTTAGCGTTTGTGAGCATGTATCTTTTGAGCGTGTTCCCTATCATTTCGCTCCCAGAAGACGTTTATGGCATCAATACCTTGCCTTTAGATTTGTCTTTAATGGATTTTCTCCTCACTTTAATAGGATCGGTGGTTATCGTAGCCCTTTCTTCTTATTACCCGTCTAAAAAAGCTTCTCATATTGACGCTTTGAGCGTGTTAAGGAATGAATAAATTAAAAAAATAAATAATATTGAGATTAAATAAGGCTTTTAAGTTTCCATATTTGACTAACAGAGGCAAATTTTATCCTTAAAATTAAAAAAAAAACCATAATATTATGCTAGTATTAACGCACGACTTAGTTAAGGGTTAACTTTGTAAGTCGGACTTCGTAGCAAAAAGGATGAAAGATGAACAGACTGATTAGATGTCTAAGATCTGTAAGAAAAAATTTTCTTTGAATGGTGTTGGCTTACTCAATTTAGAATTTTTAGTTTATACTAAGGGTTAACATGAACTATAAAGTTGCATCTGCTAAAAATATCGCAACGCTTCTTTTTTTATTCTCTTCTCAAAGTCAGGCTTTTGATTTGGGTAAAATCGCTAAAATTAAAGCGGGTGCTGAAAGTTTCTCTAAAGTCGGCTTTAACAATAAGCCCATCAATACCAATAAAGGGATTTACCCTACCGAAACCTTTATGACGATTATGGCTTACATGCAGGTGGATTTTACCGAGCTTTTACCCAAAAGCGCTACGGCTAACGGGCATCATTTAGACGGGAGTCTTGGAGGTTGGGGGGGTGCTGTTATTTATGATAGCACTAAAGACTTTATTAACGAAGTTACAGGGAAACCCTATGGATCTATGGCTTGGAACTATGTGGGTTATTGGGGCGGTCTTGTGGGGCAAAAACCATGGGCAACTTGCGGGCTAGCTACAGGGAATTTGACCCAAGGCCAATACGATAAGATGACTCAAGCTGAAATGACGCAGTTATCCGATCAAGAAGCTTTAGCGGCTTCCACTTGCGCAAAAACTTATGCCGATCACACGAGAAACTATGTGATTTATAACGCCTACTTGCGCTACAACTACAAAGATATTTTTGAAATTAGAGGCGGGAGATACGAATCCCCAGCGGATTACATGAGTGGTTACAACCAAGGCTTGGATATGACCTTAAATTTAGGGAATTTCAAATTCTGGTGGTTTAGCTCTTTTGGTCGTGGCTTTGCCTATAACGAGTGGCTTTATAATTTCTATTCGCCCAAAACCTACACCCTTAAAAACGGAAAAACCATAAACCCTGGGGTGCATGCCTTTTACATCATTTGGAATTATAAGGGTTGGAGCATTCAGCCTTTTGTCTATTTTTCACCCTTTAACGAATACGACCCTAACTTTACGATCACTTATGATAGTAACCCCACTTTTACCGGTTTAGGGTTCCGCTCTCAAACGGATGTTACCGTGCTTAATCCTTTTTACGCTAAAAGTTTTTGGGACACCTATCAATTTGGCATGCCAGCCGGTAAAAACGCGCACAGCTTGATGATCAAACAAAAGTTTGAATGGAATGAATACAATTTTGGTTTTGGGATTTATAAATCCTTTGGGAACGCTAACTGGATGATAGGCTACCATGGTAACCGCTTAGGCTTTGACTTTTGGACGAACAGCGTTTATGCGAACACCCTTAACTCTTTGTCTTATATGATGGATGCGAACGCTTTTACTGTGTTTGCCTTTGGCGGTGGCGTGCATAGGAAACTCCTTTGGGGTTTATTAGGGCGTTTGACTTACGGGCCTAGGGCTAATGA
Source organism: Helicobacter pylori (assembly GCF_001653455.1). Classification (NCBI taxonomy): domain Bacteria; kingdom Pseudomonadati; phylum Campylobacterota; class Epsilonproteobacteria; order Campylobacterales; family Helicobacteraceae; genus Helicobacter; species Helicobacter pylori. The sequence continues at coordinate 773,098 of NZ_CP011486.1, forward strand.
ACAAGTCCTATCGCTCAACTTAGGCTATAAATTCACTAAAAATTTCTCAGCCGACATTAAGTTTGAGTATTACAATGTGTTGATGCATCAAGGCTATAAAATGGGGTGGAACGGGCCAAAATTAGACAGCCAACCCGCAACCGATCAAGACAGAAGCCACATTTTTACCGAGATAGTGTGGAAACTTTAAACCCCTTTGACACCCCTTTTTAAAGGGGGTTGTTAAAAACGCCTAGCCATAAACACCCGTTAAAATAGCTGATACTTCATTTTTAATCTTAAATCAAAAACCATTTTACCGCCCCTTTTAGCTTAAGACTTGTTTGCAAAAAGCGTTAAAATTTTTAAGTTTTTTTATCCCAACCGCACGAAAAACTCCGTCCTTTAGGGCGGAGATATAAATGCATAGCCGTTAGGCTATATTTAAGCTAAAAGATAGCAAAATACCTCCAGTCTTTTTGGGGTAGGAAATATCCATGCAGACTTTAAAGAACAAAGCCTTTCGTGTTAGCGTCCGTTGGGACGCTTTAGTTAGGAAGCTCCTTGCTTTAGCAAGGGGCGGTTTCACTACGCTATGGGTATTTTTGGCTCTGTGATACTAAAACTTTTATTTTTAAAAATGGGATTTTTTTGTTTTATCATTTTAAAATTTGTTTTATTAAGCTTATAGCAAAACTTAAAAACTCATTTTTTAAGTTTTATTTCAAACTCATTTTTTAAGGGGATAGGGGGTATTTTGAAATCATTCTCCCCCTACAACCCCCAACTAAATCCCCCTAAAAGACCGCTTTTTTTAGAGGCTATCGCTTGATAAAAATCAAGCTCTTTATTATTGATTGTAAAAAATGCTCATTTTTTAACTTCTTTTTGTGGGTTTAGTGGTTTGAACGCCAATAATTTTTCTCGGTAATACTCGTATTGCTTTTTTCTCAATTCTATTTCGGCGGGGATACCGGATTGCAAATCGGTGGTTAGAGCTGAAAATTGATCCAAAATCTTAACGATCTCTTGTTGGATTTCTAGGGGTGGGATGGGGATTAAAAAATTTTGTAGTATGTTTGCATTCAAGTTGTTTATTGTTGTTGTATTCAAAGATTTTTCTAAATATTGTTTAAAAATATTACTTGTAAAAATATGATACACAAAGCGACTATTTACCTCACGAATTCTAATCACTCCCATAAAGCCACCAAAAACATAGTTAAGATCTGTATTGATAAAAGCTACTTTTCCTATATGTTCGCTACTTCCACTCCCAGCACAAATTAAAATGTCGTTTTTTTTAAGGTATTGCTCTTTTTTAATTTTTACATTTTTATTGATAACCTTAATCTCTTCAAAATTTAAATAATTTGATAGCGTTATATTATTTGCTCGTAATACCTTAATTCCACATTCTAGGTCATTGATTTCTTGATTTTTTTTATAAGTAACGCCTCTTATATATTCCCCAATATCCCCCAACTTCCTAAACCCCACCCCATCAGGCGCCAGGGTTTGGAGTAAGGCTTTCAAGCGTTTGGGGTAGGTTTTGTGCGCTAATCTTTCTTTAGCGTCTTTGTGGCTTTGGTTGATGTCGTTAAAGTCTAAAAGCATGTTTCGGTAATACTCGTATTGCTTTTTTCGCGCTTTTAATTCTGTGTTTAATTCTGTGATTTGCATAATGTTATTACTAGAAATGCTATAAGGTATAGCGCTTCTATTTGAAATAGAATATAAATAATTTTGCATGTTTGTTAATACATAATAAAGGTATCTATTGATTAGGGTTTCGTTTGGAATAACAGAAAAACAAACATCATTCGCCCAAAACTTTTGATTTTGCCAATTGACAAATCCGGCGGTTCCATATTGAGCTATAGTGATTGTATTTTCCTCTCTGTTATATTCATTCAAATACCCCATAAATCCTATCCCACCAGATACAACAGGATATTTTCCTTTATCCAATATTTCTTTTTTTGTAACCCTTTTACCTCTAATTATTTCACACACCTCCCCCAACTTCCTAAACCCCACCCCATCAGGCGCTAGGGTTTGGAGTAATTTTTCTATTTTGTTCATTTTTGCCTCCTTAAGCTTCTAGCTCTTTAATGATTAGATCAAGGCTTTAAGCCCTCATCGCACGCATGGAATTAGCCAAGGCTAAAAGCGTAACCCCCACATCGCCAAAGACCGCTTCCCACAAGCTCGCTACCCCCATAAGCCCTAGCACGATAAAAACCGCCTTAATCCCTAAAGCAAACAAGATATTTTGCCAGATGATGCTTTTTGTTTTTTTAGCGATCGCTAGGACTTTCACTAGCGAATTTAAAGAATCGTTCGTGATGACAATGTCCGCGCTTTGCTTGCTCAATTCTGAGCCTTTCCCCATGCCAATCCCCACATCAGCGCTCGCTAGAGTTGGCGCATCATTGATGCCATCGCCTACAAAAATCGCCGGGGCTTTATAGCGCTCTTTAAAGGTTTTAAACACGCTCGTTTTTTCTTCAGGCAACAAGCTCGCATGATATTCGCACCCTAGAGTTTTTGCAATGCTTTCAGTCGCGCTTTTCCTATCCCCACTCAAAATGCAAAAATTTTCTATCCCTTGCGCTTTTAAATCCCTCAAACACTCTATGGCGTCATCTTTAATCTCATCGCTAATGACAATGTAGCCGATATAATTTTGGTTAAAAGCCACATGCACGATCGTGCCGTTTTCTGGGGAAGGGCTGTGCGCGATATTGAATTGATCGAGCATTTTTTCATTCCCTGCGATGATCAAATCCGTATGGCATTGCGCTTTAACCCCCATTCCGCTCAATTCTTCGTAATTTTTAATGTCATGCTGGTGCTTATCGTCTTTTAACATTTCTTCGCAAGCTTTTTGAATGGATAAAGCGATGGGGTGCGTGGATAAGAGCTGCGAACAAGAAGCGTAATGCAAAACTTCTTCTTTAGAATGCCCGTTTTGCGGCACAATATCCATCACCTTAAAAACGCCTTTAGTCAAGGTGCCGGTTTTATCAAAGGCGATGCTTTTAGCTTGGGTAAGCACCTCTAAAACATGCACGCCTTTCATTAAAATACCCTTTCGGCTCGCCGCTCCCACGCCTCCGAAATACCCCAAAGGCACAGAAATCACTAACGCGCAAGGACAGCTCACCATTAAAGCCACAAGCCCCCTATAAATCCACTCATCAAAGCTCCCCATAGAAAACAAGGGCGGTAATACAGCGATCATTAACGCAATGAATAAAACGCTTGGGGTGTAGTAGCGTGAAAATTTAGTGATAAATTTCTCCGTTTCGCTCTTTTCATTCGTGGCTTGCTGGACTAAATCCACCACTTTAGCGATAGAAGAATCTTTATACCTTTTTTCTACTTGAATTTCAAGCACCGCCTTTAAATTCAAACTCCCCCCTAAAACTTTGGAATTTTCTTTAACATTAACAGGCATGGACTCCCCGCTCAACGCCCTTTCATCTAGCAAACTCTCGCCTTTGATCACCACGCCATCAACAGGCACTTTTTCGCCCACTTTCACCACCACAATGTCATTGATTTGCAAATCTTCAGGTGCAACGCTCACTAGCTCATCGCCCTTTTTCAAATAAGCCAAATTAGGAGCGACATCCACTAAAGCTTTAAGGGATTTTTTAGAGCGTGCAATAGCGAGTTTTTGCAAAAACTCACCCGCTGAATAAAACACCATAATAGAGACGCTTTCTTCATAAGCCCCCACGCAAAAAGCCGCAATAGTCGCAATGAGCATGAGAGCGTTTTCATCAAAGAATTGCCCTTTTCTAAGCCCACGAAACGCCCCTAAAATCACATCTTTACCGCTTATGAGATACACTAATGCTAGCACCACAAACACCGCTTTTTCAATGAAAGGGCTAGGATCAAGGTGCAAGATTAAAATCGCGCCCAAAAAGACAATAATCGTGCTGATGAGTGGGGTAAAACTCAAGGGCTTTTCTACGGCTTCTTTAAAAGACAGGCTCAAATGCGGTTCGTTTTGCTTGATGAAAGCCTTAACCTTTTCAAAATCGCTCGTATCCAAAAACAACTTACTGGTGCTGAAATTGATTTGAGCTTTTTTCACATAGTCTAGTTTGTTCAAATCCCTTTCCAATTTAGCTGCACAATCAGGGCAATCCAAATTATGAATGTGGTATTCTTGCATTTTCTCTCCCTTATTAAAAAATTTTAAGAAATTTTTCTAAAACTCAACGCTTTAAGCATGTGAGATTTTTCTATATTCTCGCAAGCGTTTAAATCTGCAATCGTTCTAGCGACCTTTTTGACTTTATTGATAGAGCGCATGGACAGATTAAACCTTTCAGCCGCCTGCTCCAACAACTTTTGCGCTTCAAAATTTAAAGGGCAAAATCGTTCGATCTGCTCTTCATTAAGCTTACCATTAAAAACGCTTTGTTTTCTTAACTTTTGCTGTTTGAAAGCTAATAATACTAATTGGTGCATTTCTTTTGAAGTCCAAGAGTGCGACGGCGCGTCTTTATAGCTCCCCTCTTCCATTTGCACAAACAAATCAATCCTATCCAAAAAAGGCTCGCTCAAGCGGTTTTTATACTGCGTGATTTCTCTATCTTGACAACGGCATGCTTTAGTGGTGCTGAGTAAATTCCCACACAAACAAGGGTTTTGAGCCCCTACAAACAAAAAAGAGGTTTCGTATTCAATCTTACTATGCACTCGTGAGATCACTAATTTATTGTTTTCCAAAGGCTCTCTTAAGGCTTCCAAAATATCCTTTTTAAAATGGGGCAATTCGTCAAAAAAAAGCATGCCGTTATGTGCCAATGCGATTTCGCCAGGTTTTGGCTCTTTTAAAGAGCTTGAGCCTAAAATGCTGGATTTTGAAGCGCTTTGGTGCGGGTTTCTAAAGCTTCTTAAGGGGTAATAGGCGCTGTCTTGCTCGCTTAAAATGCGTAATTTTGTGGCTTCTAGGATTTCATTCAAACTTAAGGGAGGTAAAATATAACGCATGCGATTAACGATCATGCTTTTACCGCACCCTGGACTTCCTTCTAAAAGCAGGTTATGAAACCCGGCGCTAGCGATCAAAGCGGCTTCTTTAGCGATAGCTTGCCCCCTAACTTCTTTAAAATCTAAAGCGTAGGTGTCTGAAAAATAATACTCTTTATGGTGGATTTCTATCGTTTCAAAAGGGAGGTTTTTAATGTGGGTGTGCGCTTTGATTTCAGGGTTTTGCAAGATTTCTAAGGCTTCTTTAAAATGCTCCACAAAAAAGCATTGCAAATTAGGAATGAGCGAAAAAAGCTCTTCATTCGCTTTAGGTGCAATGATTTTTGCATGGGGGCGTTTAATGGCAATGTCTAAAAGCATGGGGAAAATGTTAGAATTGGGTTTGATCTTGCCATCAAGCCCTAACTCCCCAAAAGCAAACCACTCTTTAGCGCTTAATTCTTGTTTTTGCAAAGCGATTAAAAGAGCGATAGGCAAGTCAAAATGGCTCCCGGATTTAGGCAAATCTGAAGGCGAAAGGTTGATGGTGATTTTTAAAGGCGGGAAAGTGAAATCGTTATTTTGTAAGGCTGATTGGACTCGCTGCTTGGCTTCTTGGATAGAATTGTTAGCAAGACCTGAAATCACAAACGCCGGTAAAGCCCTTGTGAAAGTCGCTTCCACAGCCACGATTTCTGCCACCCCCTTTTGCATGGTCGCGCAAAATATCGTGTTAATCATGGCTAGGACTTGTTTTTGGGATTTTTATTTAATTCTTTGAGTTCTTTTTCAAATTTTTTACGCTTCAAAATGGACAATTTATCCACGAATAACACGCCATTGAGATGGTCTATCTCATGCTGAATGGCTACCGCTAACAACTCGCTCGCTTCTAAAACTTTCACTTCAGCGAAGCGGTTTTGATACTCTATTTTAACCTTTTCAAAACGCTCCACTTCTTCATAAAACCCCGGCACAGACAAGCACCCTTCTCTATACATCATTGACCCCTTCGTTTCTATCCATTTAGGGTTAATGATTTCTAGGCAATCCTCTTTATACTGCACGCCATCTTCTCGTGGGAGGTTGATAAGCAGCATTCTTAAGGGTAAGCCCACTTGAATCGCCGCTAACCCTATCCCTTCACTTTCTATCATGGTTTCATACATGTCATCTAGTTGTTGGTGGAGTTTTTCATCAAAAGAAACAACCTCTTTAGAAATCGTTCTTAAGATTTTAGAAGGGTAATGGATAATTTCTAATAACGCCATGCGATCACTTCACATTTTTTTGCAACACTTTATCAATCAAGCCATATTCTTTAGCTTCTTTAGCGCTCATGTAAAAATCCCTATCCGTGTCTTTAGCGATTTGCTCTAAGCTTTGCCCTGAATTTTGAGCCAAAATAGAATTCATCAAACCCTTAAGCCTGAGAATTTCGTTAGAAATGATTTCAATATCGCTCGCTTGCCCTTGAGCCCCCCCTAAAGGCTGGTGGATCATAATCCTTGAATGAGGCAATGAAAAGCGCTTGCCCTTAGCCCCACAGCTCAATAAAAACGCCCCCATAGAAGCCGCTTGACCGATGCAAATCGTAGAAACATCAGGGCGGATAAAATTCATCGTATCATAAATACTAAGACCGCTTGTTATCACCCCACCAGGAGAATTGATATACAAACCAATGTCTTTTTCAGGATCTTCAGCTTCCAAAAACAAGAGTTGGGCCACAATAGAAGACGCCACGCTGTCATTAATCTCACCGCTCAATAAAACGATGCGATCCTTTAAAAGGCGCGAGTAAATATCATAACTGCGCTCCCCACGATCGGTATTCTCTATCACATAAGGAATGTATCCCATCATCTCTCCTTTTTAGCCGTTCAGCCCACTTGAGTTTTTTGAGCGTTGGGCCTCATTTTTTCTAAAATTTCTTGTTGCTCTTTAGATAGGTTTTTATCTAAGAAATAAGTCAGCACCCTATCTTCAATCATCGCCATTTTCACCGCTGCTAACATGTTGTTTTTGCGGTATTGCTCAATGAGATTTTCTGGGTTTTGCCCTGTCATCAGCGCTTCATAATACAAGGTTTGAAAGACTTTATTATCATGCACGCCAATTTTTTCTTCTTTAGCTAAAGCGTCAATGATGAAAGTGATTTTCACGCTTTTTGTCGCATCATTCCTAAAACTTTCACGCTTTTCTTTGGCTTTTTCTTGATTTTCTTGCAAGGATTTGACTTCCTCTGCTTGCATGGAATAAAGAGCGTTCCTGAATAACAAATCCATTTCTTGCTCTATGATCGTTTTAGGCAAATCAAAAAGGATTTTTTCATCTAAATTTTCAATCAATTTTTCTTTCAACTCTTCATTGTAGAGCCTAGCCTTATTTTCTAAAAATAATTGCCCTTTAACCCTTTCTTTTAAAAGCTCCAAAGTCGCATTTTCTTCATTAGCTAAGACGATTTTAGCGAGTTCGTCATTGATTTCTAACACTTCACGCGCTTGAATCTGGTGCAATTTCACTTTAAAAAGGGCTTCTTTACCGGCTAAATGCCCTGCATGATAATCGCTAGGGAAAGTCAAAGAAAATTCTTTCTCTTCACCTGCTTGCATGCCTAAAAGAGCTTTTTCAAAATCTCCTAGCATTTGCTTACTGCCTAAAATCAAACTGAAATTTTGAGCCTTGCCCCCTTCAAAAGGCGCATTGTCTATAAAGCCTTCAAAATCAATCGTTAATTTATCGTCGTTTTGAGCTTTTTTTTGAGCGTCAGTGTCTATAAACTTCGCATAGTCTTTAGCGAATTGTTTCAAACGCTCATTAACCTTTTCTTCATTTGGAACTTCCACTCCCACGCTAGGCACACACTCTTTGATCTGGTCTAACACGATCGTGGGTTTCAAGCCGATATCCGCTTCTATTTCAAAATGCGTGTCTTTTTTTTCAAATTTAGTGAAATTGGGGCTACCGATGAGATCCTTAGCTTCAATCCCTAATTCTTTAAGAGCGTTTTTTAAAATCTCTTGAAACATTTCTTCTTGGGCGTCTTGCTCAACTTGAGCTTGATAGCGACTTTTCACTAAACTAAGGGGGACTTTACCTCTTCTAAAGCCGTCAATCTTAACTTTTTGGGCGATTTTTTGAGCGATTTTATCATAACGCTTTTCTAAATCTTCAATGGAAAGTTTAGCACTCAAACAAGCGTTAGCGGTGTCAATCTTTTTCACTTCAAGATTCATCTTTTTCCTTAATGGTTAAAAATTAAAGTTTTATAGTCATTATAGCTTAATTTATTTTAATTCCGGTTTATAAAAAGCGCTTTTAATTCTAATTTTCAAAAATTTAAAAAAACTAAAAATCATAAGTTGAAGTGAGGTAGACAGAGATATTGCGCTTGAAATGAAGGGTGTATAAGGGGGTTTCAAAATAATCGTTGGTTAGAAAGGGAATGCGAGCGCCAAATTCTATCGCCCAATTCTTATACCTTGAAAAGCGGTAGCGATACCCCACATTCAGCATCACTTGAAACATGTAAGGGTGATAAATGCTTGAAGGATCTTTAGCCCACTTTTTAAAAATATTTGTTTCATAAAACCAAGTTTCTCCCACGAAATTCATTCCTAAAATCAGCGTTCCAAACGCGCGTTTGTATAAAAAGTCAGCTCCCACGCCATAAAAAATAGCGTTAATAAAAGTCTCTTTCCTTTGCAATTTTTCTCTATACCTTTTAGGGATTTGCGAGCTTTCTCTCAAACTATCGCCTAACATGCCTTTATTTTTAAGAAAAAAACCATAAGCATAGTCCAAAGAAACATAAACACGGAAACCATAACGCTCTTTTTTAGGAAAAAATTGTTTATAGCCATAAATCAAACTGACTTCAGCGAAAGGAATGTCTCGGTATTTTGAATGGTTTTCAAATTTTTCCCTACTCTGTAGCCATGACATTTGCACCACGCTTGTGCCGTAATAATGAGAACTTTTGTCTATGTTAAAAGGCTTTCTCGTTGGCTTTTTAGGCTTAGTGAAACACGGAGGGTGGGTTTTACCCCTTAAACACTTCTTGGCTAAAAATCGTTGGTATCCTAGATCTTCTTCTTTGACGACCGTATAGGTAACTAAATCATCAGCCCTTAAACATGCGCTTAAAAAGAACGCTAAAACCCCCCTTTTGAGAAACCTGTTCAAGCGTTCTTTTTCTTATCTGTTTTATCGGTTTCTCTTGTTTTTCAATTCCTTGGCGTCTTTTTGATAAGATTCCAAACTCTTTTGAGTGAGTTTTTTGTCTATTTCTTGCATAATATCCATAAAAATCTTATTCAAAGCGCTCTTAATCGCATCATTAGAATTATCCGTTCCCTTAACCATAGTGCTAACTAACCCCCCGCTATGGCTTGAGTGGGTGGTTCGCAAGAATTTTTGCTGAATATCCAACTCGCTCAAATCCATCGTGAAAGAATCCAAAGATTCCCCACTCATAGGCTCTATTATAGTAACCTTGATAAAACCGGCTGAAATCAAAACCCCTTCCATTTTGTCCAAACCAGTGGAAAATAATAACCCGGGTTCTGATTTTTTCTGTGTGGTTCTTTTAGGATCAGGGCGTAACACAATTTCCCCATTCATAGCGACAGCCAAATACCCTTCTTTTTTTTGTGCAAAAGAAAAATCGTCTTTATCGCTACTATCCACGCTAATAACCTTATAGCCTTGATTTTGTAAAATCTCTTCAACCTTAATTGCGGTTTGATTTTTGAATTTATTTTCATACTCTTTAGCAATATTGTCGCTATATTGGAAAGCTGGCCTTAAAAGCAAAATCTTTTCGTCTAACGCTTGAGCTTTAGCGCTAGCTGGATGGTAATTCAATTTCAAAGCGACTTCATTAGTTTCAATAATGTGCGGGCTGCATCCCACTAATAACGCTACCACGCTCGCGCCTAAAAGGCATTTTTTCCATGCAAAATCCTTAAAATGACCATTTTTTTTCATCGTTCTATCCTTGATTGTAATATTTTAAAATTCTACAACAAACACGAAGCAACCAACACGCTTTTGTTGTCAAAATGTTATTTTACCCTAACATCTTTAGATTATTAGATTTTTTTCTATTTTTTAGCGTTATAATCCCCACTTTTGCCTCCACTCTTATGCTCTAACATCACACCGCTAATCACCATGCCCTTATCAATGGCTTTCACCATGTCATAAATGGTTAAAAGCCCTATGCTCACGCTCATTAAAGCCTCCATTTCTACGCCCGTTTTAGCTTGAGTTTTGACTCTTGCATAGAGTTTAAAACTGCAAGTCTCTTTTTCTTCTAAAATATCAATATCCACCCCATTGAGCATGATTGAATGGCACATGGGAATGAGCTCGCTTGTCTTTTTAGCCCCCATAATCCCAGCAATAATTGCAGTCTGTAACACCGGACCCTTTTTAACGCAATGATTAACAATAGCGTTATAAGCTTCTTCATTCATGCTGATACGACCGCTTGCTAGAGCGATTCTTTCAGTGGTTTCTTTATCCCCTATATCCACCATTTTAGGCTGATTTTCTTCATTCAAATGAGTGAGTGGCATTCTTTTTTCCTTATTGTTTGGGGCGAAACGCTTGAATGTTTTTTTCATTCACTTGCATGTAATTTCCTAAAATCAAATCCACGCAATAAGGAATGGCTGGAAAAACCGCCTCTAAACATTCTCTAATGCTTTTTGGCTTACCGGGAAGATTGAGAATCAAACTCTTGTTCCTGATGCCAGCGCTTTGGCGCGATAGAATCGCTGTAGGCACGTATTTCAAGCTGGTCATTCGCATAAGCTCTCCAAACCCAGGAAGCATTTTTTGGCACACTTTTTCTGTGGCTTCTGGGGTTACATCTCTTAAAGCAGGGCCTGTGCCTCCTGTAGTAACGACTAAATCGCATTGATACTCATCGCACATTTTAATCAGCGATTTTTCAATCAATCCTCTTTCGTCAGCGACAATTTCATAATGAAATTCTAAAGGATTGAGCAAATATTCACGCAACACTTCTTGTATCGCTTTACCGCTTAAATCTTCATAAACCCCTTTTGACGCTCTGTCGCTTGCGCTCAAAACGCCTATATGAATCGTTTGCATTCAAACTCCTTTTTAAGCTAAAATCCCGCTCCCTTTTAAAAGGTGGCTTCTTTCTTTGGCGTAGATGCGTTCATTATTGACTAAATCGTATTTCCAAATAGGGGCGTTACGCTTAAAATCTTCAATAAAATTTTCGTATAATTCTAAGGCGTTTTTTCTATTCTTTCCCATTAAAACGCATAAAAATGAGCTTTGCCCTATCAAAACATCGCCTAAGCTGTGCGCCATTTTCAGCGTTACGCCCCAATCTTTGGCTCTATGGTGCCATTTTTCAAACCAAGCCTTTAACAACGCTTCATGAATATCAAAACTCAAGCCTTGAAGGTGATTTTCTTCTCTCACAATCCCCACAAACACGCAAAACGCTCCAAAGTTTTTAGCACAAGCCTCTTCTTGATAGGCTTTTAAAAGCTTGTCAGTATCCAACGCCCCTTGAATGATTTTTAACACCTAGCCCCCACAAACCGGTGGCAACAAACTAATCACATCGCCATCTTTTAAAGGCGCATCTAAATTATCTATTAAACGATCATTAATTGCGACAGCGCAAACGCTCAACCACTCTTTTAGGCTCTCTTTTTCTTGTAAAACCGCTCTCAATTCCCTTAAATCGCTCGCTTTGATGAAAAAATTTTCTTCTTTTATGGGCCCAAAAAACCGCACTTCTACCATCATTTTACCCTTATATTAAATCTCTTAAAAGCATGATTTTAAAATGTTTTTAAAACCCCTTGGCACTCATGGTTTTCACAATAAATGCCCCATTTTAAGTTTTTTGACTTCCAAATACCCTTGATTGTGTTCATTAGCGCACACGATCAAGCTCTCTCTTGTAACCTCAGCGTATTTTTCTAAAGCGGCGATTTTCTTAGGGTTATTCGTGAGCAAGCGTATTTTTTTAATGCGGTAATATTCTAAAATCTCGCCTGCAATGCTATAATCCCTTTCATCGTCTTTAAACCCTATCATTTCATTGGCTTGAATGGTATCATAGCCCTTATCTTGTAAAGCGTAAGCATTGACTTTATTAAACAGCCCTATCCCACGCCCTTCTTGGCGCAAATAAATCACTAGCCCCCCTTCTTTAGAAATCCTTTCTAACGCCATTTGCAACGCCCCTCCGCAATCGCATTTTTGAGAGCCTAGAGCGTCGCCGGTTAAGCATTCTGAATGCAAGCGTACTAAAGGATTTTCTGGAAAATCAAGGGTGAAAATCACTAAATGATCTTTAGAGCCATTAGAGTTTTTTTCTCTAAAACACTGGATATAAAACTCCCCAAATTGAGTGGGTAATTTGGCTTGGTTAGAAACTTCTAATCGTTTCAAGAATACTCCTAAAATTAGTTTAAAAACGCATCTTTTAAAAAAAGGTATTCTATCAAAACTCTTTATAATTTTTTTTAATAAAATCTTTTAAAATACCAAGGGTTCATTCTTTGATATATTCTTTAATATCCCCATCGCCCCTAAAACTAGTTGCTCTATTGTAGATTTGAGAAATCAATACATTTTTGACTTGATTGAGTTCTACTCCCTTTAGGGCTGATTTAGGGACTTCAATCACTAACTGATTAATATCTTGGTCGCTTAAAAGGTTATCCATCTCAAAGATAAAATCATAGTGCTTGGTTAAGCTGTTGTATGTGATGTCTTTTACTAACGCATAAATTAGGTCTATTTTCTCTGTTTGTCTTATCGCTAATGAAATGTCGTTGGATAACTTAGCGCCAACATTGATGAGCTGATTGAGTAGGTCTTGTTCGTTAATGAAGCAATACCTAGCGTTAGTGTTAAATGGAGTGGCTTTAAGGGGTTTGTAAGTGTTACCTAGCACGCTATCCATAGTAAAGGAATTGTTTAGGTCATAGGAGTATGCAGGAACCCACTTGGTTCTTTTTTCGTTATCAATCAAGCTTGGTGCGTTTAGAATTATTAGCGCTAATGAAAATGTTTTTGAAGTCGCTTGACATAAGGTTTCTTTTTTAAAATTTGTAAGTCAAATTCAAACCATTAGGGCTTAGACTGGAATGGATTTCATGTTTATTGCGGATCCCTAAAGCTTCCCCAAGCCCTAAATCCCTAATGATAAAACCGATAGGATCCATCAGTGCAATAACCAAACGCCCCAAAAATAAAGAGCCAAAAAGCCTACCCCCATTGCGTTGGATATAGCGCGTGAGCTGGTAAAACCCTTCCCCTAGAATCGATCCTAATAAAGGCGTGATCACTAAATCCTGCCAGCTAGGCACTTCCACAAACGCTTCCAAGCCATATTCCCAAAAAACCGTAGAAGTGATAAAAGAAAAAAACGCCGAAGTTATCCAGCTAAACCCAGCCATGCGCGGTTGCATATAATACATAGCCCCAAAATAAGGGTGCAAAATTTCATTGAAAATAAAACTATCGTTGTCTAGTTTTGGCCCCATGCGGACATTCTCAAACCAACTTTTGATGCCAAACTTTTCTCTATCCCAATTCGTTACGCTCTCTGGCATGAGATACAACCCTATAATCCCTATCACCAACGATACGCCCAAAATCCCAATGCTCGTGCCTAAATATTTCCAACGGCTATTAGGGGCATAAGGGATCGTATTGCTTTTTTTAAACTTCTTTCTAAAGTGTTGCCAGATAAGATTTTTAGAGGGGCGTCTGAGCGTTTCTTCTAATTGAATGCTATTAGCGTTTAAAAAACTACAGCCTAACCCCCAAACCACCACGCAAACCACCCAAATTTTTTGGAATGTTTTTAGAAATATTTTTAATAGTATTTTTAGAAATATTTTTAATAGTATTTTTAGGAATATTTTTAATGAAATTAGCATAAACTCTATTATTACTCTCATCAGGTTGCAAACTTTATTGCTTGACTTAAAAAGAGTTTATTATATCTTAAAAATATTGCAACGCATTCAATCAAATGAAACAAGCTTTAAAGGCTAATCGTTTCTACAAGTCTAAGCCCAAACCCGCTCAAAGCTTGGTACTGCCTGTCTTCAGAAGAGCTTAAAAGCCTAAAATCCTTTATCCCCAAATTTTTTAACACTAACGCCCCAATCCCAAAATCTTTAACGATATTATTTTCTTTAGAATGGGTGTTCATAAAAACCAAATAACCCCCCTCGCGCTTCAAATATTCTAACGCTTTAAAAAACACTTCAAACGCATCAGTCGTTAAAAAATCAAAATCCTCTTTGATAGGGTGGAAGCGCACTAAAGGGGCTAAATCGTTGGCTTTTGCACCTTTAAACTTAAAAGCGTAATGGTTTTTTTGCTGGTGGTCTAAAAAAGTGTAGCATTGCGTTTGGTGTTTTAAAAATTCTCTTTCTTCTTGACAAAACATTTTAAGCAGATTTTCATTTTCCAAACGATAGCTGATCAAATCAGAGACATAAAGGGTTTTAAGGTTGTGTTTAAGGGCAAAATCGCTCAAAAATTTATCCCCTCTCCTCGCCATAGAGCCATCTTCTTTCATGATTTCACAAATCACGCTCACCGGTTTTAATCCAGCCAATTTGCACAAATCCACGCTCGCTTCAGTATGGCCCGTGCGCGCTAACACGCCTCCATCTTTAGCGATCAAAGGGAAAATATGCCCCGGGCGCACAAAATCGCTCGGTTTGGTGGTGTCTTTGCACAATAATTCAATCGTTAAATGCCTTTCAAAAGCAGAAATCCCGGTTTTGGCTTCTTTAGCGTCAATGGATACCGTGAAAGCGGTTTCATGGTTAGAATCATTCACGCTAACCATAGGGGGTAATTCAAATTTTTTCGCTAGATCTTTGGTTAAAGACACGCAAATCAACCCCCTGGCATGCGTGGCCATGAAATTGATTTTTTCAGGGGTGGAAAAAATCCCGGCTAGAACCAAATCCCCCTCATTTTCTCTGTCTTCATCGTCCATGACAATCAGCATTTCGCCATTTTTATACGCTTCTAAAGCTTCAGTAACTCGTTTTAAAACCATTCTAACTCCCTAAATCTCATTCCCCCTAATCTCATCCAATCAAAACTTAATTGAGATTGTGAAAAAAGAAATATAGCATGTTTAATAACGATTATTACTTTATTGTTAGTGAGGAAAAAGCAATTTCAAGATATTCCATTGTTTGATCGCGCCTTTATGCAAAGATCGGCCTATCCTAATGCTTAAGGGTAATTTTTTAGGCCTTTGTTTTTCTGTGTTGGAATTTTGAGCGTTCATTGCATCGCAAAAAATCGCAAATTCTTCTAACACATAGTTTTTAACCCCATGCCAATAATGCCTATCCATCACGCAATCTATGGGCATAACCCATTTTTGCGCGCTGTATTTCAATAATTTTTGCGCGGCTTTTGGGGCTAAAACATACCCTTGAGTGCCAATACCATCTTTAAAATTTAAGATTTGAGAAACCCCTTTAACGGAAGTCTTTTTTTTAGCCACATTTTCTTCTAAATGCATCAAACGGATATAGCCTAATTCGTTGATGTGTTGGTAACAAAACTCTAGGCTTTCTTTAAAATGCTCTTTTAAAGCGATGTCATCTTCTAAAATACAGATCGCTTCATTGAGTTCTATGCATTTTTGCCACAAAGAATAATGGCTCGCATAGCACCCAAGCTCCCCAAACCCCATCCTCTTCCCGCAATGCTTGAGCGCGTAAAAGAAATTTTTGAACGCGCATGGGGGGTGTTTTTTATCTTTACAAAAAGCCAACAAATCTCCAACCGCAAAAGAAGGGTGCAAATGCTCTAAAATCAAGGGGTGCAATTGAGTGGGAGAGGTTTTAGAATAGATCGCATCAAAGATTTCATAAGAGATCCCTTGAAGTTTGAGACTCTTTAAAAGGGGAGCGATACGGGTTTCTTTTAAAGAAAAATCATGACAAGTTTTTGGGCTTAAATGGATAATAAAAACACGCATGTTAGCCTTAATTCTTAATACAAATAAAATCAATGTTAAACTTGATTACATTCTAGCACAAATTTTAGTAAAATACGCATCATGTTAGAAAATATTCCTATCACCATTCAAAAAAGTAAAAAGATTAAAACCTTAAGTTTGAGCGTAACGCCCTCTTTAGAAGTGTTTCTCAAAATGCCCTATTCTTGCTCTCAAGCCAGGGCGAACGCTTTTTTAAAAGAGCAAGAAATTTGGCTAAAAAAAACCTTTCCAATCATGCAAGAAAAATACTCACTCCTACAAACTAACCTACAAACTTATAAAAACAAAATCCTCATCTTTGATGAGGTTAAAAACGCTAACGATTACACCCTAAAAGATCTTAAAAAAATCCTAAAAACTTACTTGGATCACAAACTCCCCTTAATCGCGCAAAAAATGCAAACTGCATACACCAGTTTTAATATTAGAAACAACGCCAAGGTTTTAGGGAGCTGCTCTTATCATAACCGCTTGAGTTTTGCGTTATTGTTGATTGGTGCTCAAAAAGAAGCCATTGATTATGTCATCATTCATGAGCTCGCCCACACGATCCACAAAAACCATTCTAAAAATTTTTGGCGTTGCGTGGAAATCTTTTGCCCCAATTACCAAACCCTAAGAAACCATTTAAAACAAAATATTATTTTTTATTCCCAACTGCTCAAGCCATTGAAACCCTAAATTTTAAAAATTATAGCTCACATACGCCGTGATGCTCCTAGGAGGAGCGGCTTCTTTACCATTAGGGCTAGTGCCTATCCCGCTAAACCAATACTTCATGTTAAAAATGTTATTGACTTGCAAGCTCGCGCTCACGCTTTGCTTTTTGCGTTCCCACAAAACGCTAGAAATTTGCAAATTCCACACCCAATACCACGGCGTCATGCCCGCTGTTTTGGTGGTGATAGCCCCATTTTTAATCGTGGGCGCATATTGAGTGAAAGGCACGGTGTTTAGCGCATCGCTATAAGTTCGGCTATAAAAGAAAGAGCTTAACCCTATCGTGGTTTTAGCGTAAGTGTAACTTGCGTCTAAAATAAACTGGTGCGGGCTTACAAAAGGGAGTTTCTTGCCAAAAATGTCTTTTTTAGGCCCTTTAGGATCAGCAGGGTTAGTAACCATCGTGTGGCTTGTGATAACAGCGTCTATGAAAGTGTAAGCCGCATGGAAATTAAGCCCTCTAATAGGCGTGTAATATAACTCTAACTCCACGCCTTGCGATCTCGCATTCACCGGCTCTCTGTTATCCCCATAGCGCCCGGTAAAATAGTGGTTCGCAAAAATCACAAAATAATTCGCGTTAAAACTCACTTGATTGTTGAAATAATAGCGTGAGCCGCCCTCCATGACATTAAAGATTTGAAAATAATCCGTGCTTGTGCCTACAAAACTACCGATATTGCTGAATTGGGGCGAAATGTAACTTCTTTGATAATTGAAATAAAACAACCAATCTTTAATGGGTTTATAGCCCACATTCACTGCGGGATTCCACTGGTTATAACGATCTTTAATCGTTTTTGGGGTTTGCCCTACCTTAAAAGGGGGAGCGTCTTTTTTTTCATAATTTAAAAAGTGTATCTCAACCCTGGCGTGATTGTCAGCATGCCGTTGTTGAAATTGATTTCATCGCTTGCATACACGGCGGTATAATTGTTGAAATTATTGAGTGAAGTCCCTGGATCAAACCCACTCCCATTAGGCATGCTAGGGTTTTTCCTGGTGGTGGATCGGCGGTATAAATCTTCAGTTAAAAACCGCATTCCCATATTAAAAGTTTGCTTGACTTTGCCGGTATTGACCACGAGATTGAGTTTTGGCTCAAAGGCATTCACCACAAAGCGGCGGATATTGTCAAAAAATTGCCAACAAGGGCTATTCGTATCGCTATAAGAATACAACCCGCAATTAGGGTTAGTCGCGCTAATCTTTCCTTTCCCTTTAAAGGGGAGAATTTGGTTTTGACTGCTCATATACACGCTTTGGTATTGGTTGGAAAACCCAAAATCCCTGCTCATGTCATGCGTGAAATAAGTGAATTTAAAATCTCCTCCCACTTTCCTATCCGGATCGCCAAAGTAGTTTTGATACACGATCCCAAAGCGTTTGGCTCGCCCTCCATCTTGATTGTCAGGGCGCTCGTTAATGAAGCGGTTATAAGCGTAATCTTGCGCGCTTAAAGTGCCTGGATGGTAAGAGTTGTATTGATAATATTGATAATAAGCTTTAAAAGTATTGGTCGCATTAATCTTATAAATCGCATCAAGCAAGTAGTTTTGCACCTTTGTGGGGCTATCTTGCCTAAAACCCTGCCCATTAATCCAATTGCCTTGCACGCTAATGCCTATATACTTACCCAACATCCCGGCCGTTCGCCCATAAGTGTTAAACAGCATTTGGTTGCCTAAAGTTTGGGCTAAGGGCTTACCCTTTTCTTCGGGATCTACAAAATTCCCATTGGACGAACGCCCCCAAAAAGTGATCCTTTCAGCCGCTTGATTTTCCCACTCTTTAGGGATTTCTTTCGTGATGACATTCACCACACCCCCAAAAGTGTTAGGCCCGTATTGGATGCTCGTGCCTCCTTTAATCACATCAATCCTATCCACTGACTGGAAGGTTACAGGAAAAATCGCCAGTTCAATATTAGAATACGGCGCGCCATAAATAGGGATACCATTGACTAAAATCATGCCCGTATTGCTATGCCCGTTACCGCCCCCACCAAAACCGCGCACCGAAATTTTAGGCAGCACGCCTGTGCCTGTAGCGTCTCTAATTTGAATCCCTGGCACATTTTGCAAGGCGTTTTCAATATTCAAATTACCCGTTTTTTTGAGTTCTTTGTTGGAAATCACGGTGCGAGAACTTGTGGCATTACGCACTTCTTCACTTTGCCAAGAAAGCGGGGCGCTTGAACTGAACTTTTGCTCAGTGGTTGTAACTTTTTTTAAAAAATGGTGCTTATCTTTCGCGCCCACCAAAGAGCTAAAAGAAAAAGTCAAAACACCCAACGCTAAAAAATAAGGAGCTTTTACTATCAAATAATCATTCATTATGATAACCTTTCTCATTTAATTAAAAACCGGCATACTATATAAGAATAATTATTATAATTATCTTAAGAATTGAAGTTTGATTTTATTTATTTACAATTTGTTATTAAAACAATTTGAAAAAGGTTTTTGTGTTTTTTAAACAGCTTAAGCGTTTTTTAAAAACAGAATGTTATGGGGTTTTAGGGTGCGTTATTTATAAATTTGACGAAGAAACCATTACAACCGCTATTGCAAAACCAGCGTCATGGCTGATGCTCGCGCTCAAGCTTTGGATGTTAAAATAGTTCATTTTTTCTTTGGAAAGGGTGATTAAGGGGGCGTTTTTAGGGCTTTTAGAAATGTGCATGTCTAGAAAGCTCAATTCCTTGCCAATGCCCACTTGAAGGGCTTTAGAGCAAGCCTCTTTGAGCGCGAAAAACCCGGCGATCGTGCTTGATTTATCCTTGCATAAAAGAATCTCGCTTGGCGATAAAAAACGCTTTAAAAACTTCATTTTAAAGCGTTTCACGCACTTTTCTATCCTAGCAATAGAGACAATATCTATGCCAATCATTTAAAATTATTGAATGATAAAATCAGTGAAAAAAACATTCTTAATAAAGCCATCAATCAAAAACGAATTCAAATGGCTTTTAATTTCATCTTTAAGCTTGTTTTTACCCTTATTAGTAACCACCTCTTCCACGCTTTTAGACGATAGGATTTCTATGATCGTGTCCTTAATCGCTGTGTCTTTGACCTTGACTTCATTTAAAAGTTTTTCATTACTCAATTCCAACGAAATAGAAGCTTTAAGGTAGCGTCGGCCATTTTGAGAGACTAAATTCACCGCAAAAGGCGCATCAATCGCATACAAAGGCCCAAGCACTAAATATTGTTGGATATTAGAGCCTTCTTTGGCTTCTTGATTTTTGTTCGCCATAGGATTAGCTTGAACTTCTTGGGCGTTTTTAGGGGCATTTTCTTTAGATTCTTCCTTATTCCCCATCAGCAGCATGATAATCACCCCCACCAATAAAAGCATCACTAACACGCTCCCAATGATGACAAATAAAAGGGTTTTGCTTTTTTTTGGGGGTTGTTGTGCGGTATTTTCTTGTTCTTCTGCCATGCCTATTCCTATTGAAAATAAGTTAAAGTCGTTTTCCCGAATTTTTTCTGTTTGATTATAGCTAAAGTTGCAAGACTTTTAGGCATTTCATGCGTGCTTTCATGCTCAAACACCACTAAAAGATTTGTTTGATTAAAGCGTTCCAACAACCTTTCTAACGCTTGAAAACATTTTTTATAAATCCCTAAAAACCCGCTTGTTTCAAAAGGCGGATCCAAATAAAGGATATTCAAAACGCCATTTTTTAAGCGCAGCGTGGGCAAATGTTTGAAAGCGTCATCTAAAAAGGTTTGGATTTCAATTTCTTTTTTCAAGCGGTTTTTAATAAGAGAAATATTTTCTAAAAGCGTGGCATGAGCGTCTTTATTTTGCTCAAAAAACAAAGCGCTCTTTGCTCCCCTACTCAAAGCCTCTAACCCCATAGAAGCGCTGCCTGAAAACGCTTCTATAAAATGCGCCCCTTTAATTTCTGCTTGCAAAGTGTTAAAAAACGACTCTCTTACGATCGCTTTGGTGGGGCGTGTGCTAGAAATTTTAGGCAAATTCAACCCTAGCCCCTTGCAATCCCCCCCAATAATCTTAAATTTTTTTACTGGTTGATGATTTGGCATAATTTTTGAGTGTATTCTTCTAATAATTTTTGGATCTCTTGCTCTTTAGAATATTTGATTTCTTCGCAAGGTTTTTCGCTCTCTTTTAAGGCGCAATAAAAATTTTTTACATCTTCTTTCACGCTCTGTTTGGTGAAAGGCTTTCTTAAGCATTCTTCTATGGAGCATAGGGGCTTACTAATCTCTAGCTTTTCATCATCGCTTAAGACAAAGTCGCAAGCTTCCACAGGAGAAAGGCAATCGCTCAAATAAAATTCCAAACTTTTTTGGTGCAACAAAGACTTGCAAGAAAGAAAAATTTTCAAAAAAACCCCTTTTTTACTTTCAATAGTTTTAAATTGTTTCAAATTATAGCAATTCTTTCTTTTAAACACCAACCTTAACTAAATAAAGCTAAAAATTGTTTCATTTTGTAAAAAAGAAAAATAGAATGTTAAAAGTAGGGTTCAAGTAACACCTTTTTTTTGGTATAATGTCGCCAGGTAAGAGCAAAAGGCGTATTATATTCCTTCCTTCTTTACTATAACTTAGCATTTTAATAAACTTTTTCATTAAAATGTCCTGATACTCTTACCTTAATTGAGAAAGTGGGTTAGCCGCTCTCATTTTTCCAACAAACTAATTTTGAAATCGTAATGTTTAATAGTAAATACTTAGTGTTTAATATTCTAAAAATTCCAAGATATAAGCTCCCCCCTTAAAAACACGCAAGCTCTTTATGATTTAGTCTTAAAAATGCTTTGATCTTTTTTTATATTTCACCCCTTTTTCACAAACTCCACCGCCTTGAAACGCTCCCCTAAACCTCCGGGGCTAATTAGGGGTTTGATTTTAGCGGCTTCTTTTAAATACCTTTCATAACTCACGCTTTTTGAAAATACCTCCAACAATTCCATAAGCCCCATATCAAGCAAAGCGTTAGCCTGCGATTTAAAGAATGAAAATTGCGCATGGTGTTTTTCAAACAAAAAACGCACCAAAGAAAAATTGACATCATAAGTCAAGTCGCTTTGCTGATACAAAGAAGCTAAATGGTTTAAAATATCCTTGAAATCCAACGCTTGATGGTTTTTAAAAGCCCTTAAATGCATGTCTTTCCTCTCTATTGTATCGCCATAATCAAAGCTCAAAAACACCCAAGAAGAAGCCTTATCCAATTTTTCTAACAAATCCTTAATAAAAGCGTTCAAAAATAACGGCGCGCACCCTTCTTTTAAATTCAAGGTTTTAAGAAGTTCTTTTGTAGGCTCGTTGATATTATCCCAAACGCTTTGGTGATCATGGGTGATGAAAAGCATTTGATTGTCTTTGATAATTTCGCAAGCGAATGCGTCAAACAATTCATTAGAAACGACAAACGCACTTTCCTTTTTTTCAAATCAAGCCCTTTTAAATCGCAGTTGGTTAAATCTAATTGTGTGGCTTGTTTAAAAGTGGTTTGTTGGATATTTTGCAATTCTATTAAAGGCTCACAGCTGACAAACTCGCATTTTTCTATCACGCCCTCGCTCAAAGCGTTTAAAAAATTGGCTATATCGCTCAAAAAATGCCCATGGTGAGAGCCAATTTCTACAATTTTTAAAGGCAAAAATAATTTTTCTTCTTCTAAAAGTTTGATGATATAAAACGCCATAGCACCCCCAAAAAACTTGCTCAAAGACACCGAAGTGTAAAAATCCCCTTTTTGACCGATACTAGCCTTTCTGTAATACCCTTTTTTTCCATAAAGCCACTCTTGCATGTAATTCCCAAACGAACGCACGATTTT
This sequence comes from Helicobacter pylori, assembly GCF_001653455.1. Lineage (NCBI taxonomy): Bacteria > Pseudomonadati > Campylobacterota > Epsilonproteobacteria > Campylobacterales > Helicobacteraceae > Helicobacter > Helicobacter pylori. Next base: position 795,674 of record NZ_CP011486.1, read on the forward strand.
CCTTTCATTTAAACTCATCTCAATCGCAATAAGAGAGCGCTATTCTAGTCAAAATTGCCTTATTTTTGCGCTATGATATTTGATGATTTTTTAAGCTAGTTTAGTAGGGAGTTAGTGGTTTGGAAATTTTAAGGCGAGAATGTGGGGCGGTGGAAGAAAACGCTTATATTGTGAAGCTTTCTAGTGGGATAGATTTCATTATAGATCCCGGATTTTCTAGCAGCGAATGGGTGTTAGAAAACGCCAAAAACCCTAAAGCGATTTTAATCACGCATGGGCATTATGACCATGTCTGGGATAGCGCCCAACTATCAAAAATCCTTAAAAATACCCCCATTTACGCCCCTAAAGATGATGTGTTCATGCTAGAAAATGATATTTTTCATTTGGGCATGCCCGTTTTTAGCCCCAATTTTAGCGTGCCTTGCAACAAAGGTTGCACGACTTTAGAGATAGCAAACACGACCATTAAATACTGGCATTTTCCCGGACACACGCCCGGCTGTTCTATCATAGAAATAGAAGGGGTGATTTTTAGCGGGGATTTTATTTTTTATCGCAGCATTGGCCGTTATGATTTCCCTTATTCTAATGAAAAAGACATGAAAGAGTCCTTGATAAGGTTTCAAAATTTAGATTTTTCTAAAGACATAGAGATTTATCCAGGGCATGGGGATAAAACGAGTTTTTTTGCTGAAAGAGAGCATTCTAAAATTTGGGTTTCAAGGATGGCTTAATTGCTAAGCCAGCTAGAAAAAGAGCGTTATTTGCGCCATATCATGCTAGAAGATGTGGGCGAAGAGGGCCAATTAAAGCTTTTACAATCTAGCGTTCTAGTCGTTGGAGCTGGGGGGCTTGGCTCAGTGGTTTTAATGTATTTGTGTGCTGCTGGGATAGGAAAAATAGGCGTTGTAGATTTTGATGTAGTAAAGATGAGTAATTTGCAACGCCAAATCATCCATTCACAGGATTTTTTAAACCAATCTAAAGTCTCTAGCGCGAAAGCCCGCTTGAAACAACTCAATGCGGGTATTGAAATAGAGATTTTTGAAGAACGCTTTAAGGCCAATAACGCTCTTTCTCTCATAGGGCCTTATGACTTTATCATAGACGCTACAGACAATTTTGACGCTAAATTTTTGATTAATGACGCTTGCGTGTTAGCCCAAAAACCCTATTCGCATGCTGGAGTTTTAGAATACAGAGGACAAAGCATGAGCGTTTTACCCCATAGCGCATGTTTAGCGTGTGTTTTTGACAAGCCCCCTAAAAAGGGATTAAATCCTACTTCAGGGCTTTTTGGGGTCTTGCCTGGAATTTTAGGGTGTATCCAAGCGAGTGAATGCCTTAAATATTTTTTAGGGTTTGAAACTTTACTTATAAATACTTTACTTATAGCCGATATTAAAACGATGGATTTTAAAAAAATTCAAGCTTCCAAAAACCCTGAATGTAGGGTTTGTGGCGCGCATAAAATCACGCATTTACAAGATTATGAAATTTAGATTAAGGGGTAAATTTTGGATCTATCAACCATACTAGGCTTGGTATTGGCGGTCGCTTCTATTTCGCTAGGCGATATTTTAGAAGATGGTAACCCGTTGCACATTATCCATTTGAGTTCAGTCATTATCATCGTGCCTACTTCGCTTTTTGCCGCCATGACAGGCACGCATGCACGTTACGTGAAAGCCGCTTACAAAGAAATAAAAATTGTTTTTTTAAACCCTAAAATCAATTTAAACGAAACCATTAAAAATTTGGTGGAATTGGCCACTTTAGCCAGAAAAGATGGGGTATTGAGTTTAGAGGGGCGGGTGGCGCAAATTGAAGACGATTTCACCCGTAATGGCCTGTCTATGATCATAGATGGTAAGGATCTCAAATCCGTTAAAGAAAGCTTAGAAATCAGCATTGAAGAAATGGAAGAATACTACCACGGCGCCGCTCATTATTGGGAGACTGCCGGCGAAACCGCGCCTACGATGGGGTTAGTGGGGGCGGTTATGGGGCTTATGCTAGCTCTACAAAAACTAGACAACCCGGCTGAAATGGCAGCAGGGATCGCTGGGGCATTTACGGCTACTGTTACAGGGATTATGTGTTCTTATGCGATTTTTGGCCCTTTTGGGCATAAGCTCAAGGCTAAGTCTAAAGACATTATTAAAGAAAAAACCGTTCTTTTAGAGGGGATTTTAGGCATCGCTAATGGGGAAAATCCAAGGGATTTAGAAAACAAACTCTTAAATTACATCGCTCCCGGTGAGCCTAAAAAGTCTCAATTTGAAGGCTAAACATGGCTAAGAAAAACAAACCCACCGAATGCCCCGCCGGCGAAAAATGGGCGGTTCCTTATGCGGACTTTTTGTCGTTGTTGCTTGCGCTTTTTATCGCTCTTTATGCGATTTCAGCGGTCAATAAATCCAAAGTGGAAGCCTTAAAAACCGAATTCATTAAAATTTTCAATTACGCTCCCAAACCAGAAGCGATGCAGCCGGTTTTAGTGATCCCCCCTGATTCAGGAAAAGAAGAAGAACAAATGGCGAGTGAAAGCTCCAAGCCGGCTTCACAAAACACCGAAACAAAAGCCACTATCGCTCGCAAAGGCGAAGGCAGTGTTTTAGAGCAAATTGATCAAGGCTCTGTTTTAAAGCTCCCCTCTAGTTTGCTGTTTGAAAACGCTACTTCAGATACCATTAATCAAGACATGATGCTTTATATTGAACGGATCGCTAAAATCATTCAAAAACTCCCTAAAAGGGTGCATATTAATGTGAGAGGTTTTACAGATGATACGCCTTTAACTAAAACCCGTTTTAAAAGCCATTACGAATTGGCCGCTAATCGCGCTTATAGGGTGATGAAAGTCCTTATGCAATACGGCGTAGACCCTAATCAATTGTCTTTTTCTTCTTATGGCTCTACAAACCCTATCGCGCCTAATGACTCCCTAGAAAACAGAATGAAAAACAACCGTGTGGAAATCTTTTTTTCAACCGATGCGAATGATTTGAGCAAGATCCATTCTATTTTAGATGAAGAGTTCAATCCCCACAAACAGCAAGAATAAGTCGCATGAAACCAATTTTTTTGTTAATCTTTCTGTTTTTAACAAGCCTTGTCGCTAGAGATAAGGACGCTTCTTCAAACCTTTTTGATTTGATTGATAAAGGGATTAATAGAGAACAAGAATTAAAAGAGCAAGAGCAAAAAATGCGTTTAAAAATCGCTCAAAGCCCTTTGGTGGCTTTAGAAATTGTCCCCCAAAAAACGCCCTATTTGGAATGGCAAGGGGCTAGAGAATCGTATTATTTAAAGGTGAGCGCTCTAGTAGAGAGTGTGGTCATCTTAAAAATTGACATCAATCAAGGCCGTTCTTGCGCGCTCTACCCCACGCCAAAAAGCGTTTCTTTAGTGAGGAATCAAAGCGTAGCCTATGAAATTTTATGCGAAAACCAGCCCTTATGGATAGAAGTTAGCACGAATTTAGGCAAACGAACCTTTCAATTTTAACCTATAACTAACGCTAAAGAATGCCTTTAGCGTTTTAAAACCCCTTTATTAGAATAAGTTTGGTTATAATGCTAAGCATGGGCGTTTTTAAACAATTGATCAAAGAATTGTATGAATGGTTGATCCATTCTTTAGATATAGCGATACAACATTTAGTTGCAATGGTGTTAAAAATAAGCGTGGTAAAATATTTGATAAAAGAATTTCATGATCGCTTTATTTATTTTATAGATTTGATCGCGCAACATTTTATCATCGTTTCGCTTTCTAGTCTTATCGTGCTGGTGTTTGGGGTTTTGATTGGGGTTTTTGTGTTTTACAATTCAAAGGCTAGAGCCTTTTTACTCCCTGTGGTGAATTTCCTCTACACCATTCCTTCGCTGGCGTTATTTGCATTATTTATTCCGTTGATTGGGGTGGGGTTAAAAAACGCCCTTTTAGTGTTGGTCTTATACGGCTTATTGCCGATTGTCCATAGCACTTATAACGCTTTAAAAGAGGGGAGAGAAGAAGTCATTAAGGCCGCTATTGGGCTAGGGTGTAACCCCAAAGAGTTGTTTTTTAGGGTGCAATTCTTACTCGCTATCCCCCAAATTTTAGTGGGCTTAAGGATTGCGGTGGTGATGTTGGTGGCGATGGCTGGGATTGGGGCGCTCATTGGGGCTGGGGGATTAGGGCAAGCGATTTTTAGAGGGCTAAACACACAAAACACCACGCTTTTAGTGGCGGGTAGTTTCATTATTGCGGTTTTTAGCGTTTTAGCGGATCAATTTGTGAGCGTGTTCCAGCATGAAAACGCCTTGCAACGCCTGCTTTCTCAAAACGCTACCCAAAAACAAAAAAGAAGGGTTTATGTCAGTTTAGCGGTATTCCTCTTTTTATTGCTAGCGAGCGTATTATGGCTAGCGCCTAGAAACACCATAGAAGAAAAGCCTTTAGTCGTGGCGACAAAACCTAACAGCGAGCAGTATATTTTGGGCGAGATTTTAAGCCTTTTGTTAGAAAAACACCATATTCCCATTAAGCGAGCGTTTGGCATTGGTGGAGGGACGATGAATATCCATCCGGCCTTACTTAGGGGCGATTTTGATTTGTATGTGGAATATACCGGCACCGCTTGGGTGAATACGCTCAAAAACCCTTTGACTCAAAAAGTGGATTTTGAAACGATTAAAAAGCGTTATGAGAAAGAATTTAATCTTTTGTGGGTGGGGCTTTTGGGCTTTAACAACACCTATTCCTTAGCGATTTCTAAAGAGGACGCTCAAAAATACGCTATTGAAACTTTCAGCGATCTAGCCTTTCATAGCTCTAATTTTGATTTTGGCGCGGAGTTTGACTTTTTTGAAAGAGAGGACGCTTTTAAGGGTTTAGTGAAAGCCTATCGCTTCCATTTTAGAAGTTTGCATGAAATGGATATTAATTTGCGTTATAAGAGTTTTGAATCCCATAAAATCAACGCTTTAGATGTTTTCACGACAGACGCTCAAATCAAAGAGCTTGATTTAAAGGTGCTTAAGGACGATAAAGGCTTTTTCCCTAATTATCAAGCCGGTATTGTTATAAGAAAAGAAATTGTCAAAAAATACCCTGAAGTGTTAGAACTCTTAGAAAAAATAAAGATTGGCGATGAAAAAATGCAAGATTTAAACTATCAGGTGGAAGTGTTGAAAAAAAGCCCCCAAATAGTGGCTAAAGACTTTTTAGAAAGCATGGGGTTATAAGCATGGAAGAAATCGTTACAATAGAGAATCTATCTTTTAATTACCACAATCGCGCGATTTTTAAAGATTTTAATTTAAGCATTCAAAAAGGGGATTTTTTATGCATTTTAGGGGAGAGCGGGAGCGGTAAAAGCACGCTTTTAGGTTTGATTTTAGGGCTTTTAAAACCCAATCTGGGGAGGATTAAAATCTTTAATGAAACCCTTGATTCAAACAACGCTTTTTTACGCCAAAAAATAGGCTATATCGCTCAAGGTAATTCCTTATTCCCTCATTTAAACGCCTTACAAAACATGACTTTTTGTCTTAATTTGCAAGGCATTGACAAACAAGCCGCTCAAAAAGAAGCCAAAGTTTTAGCGTTAAAAATGGGGTTAGATGAGAATATTATGGATAAATTCCCTAACGAATTGAGTGGGGGGCAAGCCCAAAGAGTGGGCATTATTAGGGGGATTATCCACAGGCCAGAACTCATTTTATTAGATGAACCTTTTAGCGCTTTAGATAGTTCTAATCGCAAGAATTTGCAAGATCTCATCAAAGAGATACACCAAAATTCTCACGCCACTTTTATTATGGTAACGCATGATGAGAGCGAGGCCCAAAGATTGGCCACAAAAACCCTAGAAATCAAAGCCTTTAAATAGTAGTGTTTTTAAGGCTGATTTAAAAATTCTGGCGTGGTGTTATTGGTGGGCGTTTGCATAGAAGAATTAGAGCTGTTTGAAGTTTTTTTAGCCGGCTTTTCATTAAATGGAGGGGCTTTATAGCCGCAAGCTTGAATGGTTAGCGCCACAAGCGTTAAAAAGCATGTTAAGATCAGTTTATGGAACAAAATATTTTCTCCTTACTCATTCAAAAAAAGTCTTATAAAAAGCTTGAAACTCTTTTGAAACTCAAAAAGCTTAAGGTTTTTATGCCTTTAAGTTTACAAAAAAATTTGCTTTTTATCTTCATAAAAGATTCTAAATTGCTTTTTGCATTTAAAGATCTTTGGGCGTGTAAGGAATTTAACCAACGAGTCGCTAAAGAAATCAATCATTTTTTAAGCGTGCAAGGGCATGCTTGCAGGCTTGATGGGTTAGATGCGTTAGAAATTGTGGCTTATGTGCCTAAAGATTCACTAGAAAAGGCCAATTTTTATGCCCCTGTTAAAAAGCAAGCCCAATTTTATCGCCCTAGCGCTTTAGGGTTGTTCCATAACCCCATTAAAGACGCTCATTTGCATGAATGTTTTGAAAAAGCGCGCTCTTTGATCCACTACCAACGCAGTTTTTTTGAGAATTAAATGGCTGATTTATTGTCCAGTTTAAAAAACCTTTCTAATAGCAGTGGGGTGTATCAATATTTTGATAAAAACCACCAATTACTCTACATCGGTAAAGCGAAAAATTTAAAAAAGCGCATCAAAAGCTATTTTTCTGTCCGTAATAATGAAATCACGCCCAACCATCGTGCAAGTTTGCGCATTCAAATGATGGTCAAACAAATCGCTTTTTTAGAAACGATTGTGGTAGAAAACGAGCAAGACGCTTTGATTTTAGAAAATTCTTTAATCAAACAGCTCAAACCCAAATACAATATTCTTTTAAGAGACGATAAAACTTACCCTTATATTTATATGGATTTTTCCACTGATTTCCCTATCCCTTTAATCACACGAAAAATTTTAAAACAGCCTGGCGTTAAATATTTTGGCCCTTTTACTAGCGGGGCTAAAGATATTTTGGATAGTTTGTATGAATTGCTCCCATTGGTTCAAAAGAAAAATTGCATTAAGGATAAAAAGGCATGCATGTTTTATCAAATAGAGCGTTGTAAAGCTCCATGCGAGGATAAAATCACTAAAGAAGAATATTTAAAAATCGCTAAAGAATGTTTAGAGATGATTGAAAATAAAGACAGGCTCATCAAAGAACTTCAATTAAAAATGGATCGCCTTTCTAGTAATTTGCGTTTTGAAGAAGCTCTAATCTATAGAGATAGGATCGCTAAAATCCAAAAAATCGCCCCTTTCACTTGCATGGATTTAGCCAAACTCTATGATCTGGATATTTTTGCTTTTTATGGCAAAAACAACAAGGCGGTGCTAGTGAAAATGTTCATGCGTGGGGGTAAAATCATTTCTTCAGCGTTTGAAAAAATCCACTCCCTCAACGGGTTTGACGCTGATGAAGCGATGAAACAAGCAATCATTAACCATTACCAATCGCATTTGCCTTTAATGCCTGAACAAATTCTATTGAGTGCTTGCTCTAATGAAACGCTTAAAGAATTGCAAGAGTTTATCAATCATAAACACTCTAAAAAAATCACTCTTAATATCCCTAAAAAGGGCGATAAGCTCGCTTTAATAGAAATCGCTATGAAAAACGCTCAAGAGATTTTTAGCCAAGAAAAAACCTCCAATGAAGAAGAAATTTTAGAAGAGGTGCGTTCGCTCTTCAATTTAGAGTGCGTGCCTTATAGGGTGGAAATCTTTGACACAAGCCACCATGCAAACAGCCAATGCGTGGGGGGAATGGTCGTGTATGAAAATAATGCATTCCAAAAAAACTCTTATCGGCGCTACCATTTAAAAGGTTTGAATGAATACGCTCAAATGAGCGAATTGCTCACCAGAAGGGCTTTAGATTTTATTAAAGAGCCACCGCCTAATTTGTGGGTGATAGATGGAGGGAGGGTGCAATTAAACATCGCTTTAGAAATTTTAAAAAGCAGCGGGAGTTTTGTAGAAGTGATCGCTATTTCTAAAGAAAAAAGGGATTCTAAAGCTTATCGTTCTAAAGGGGGCGCTAAAGACATTATCCATACGCCTAGCGATACTTTTAAATTGCTCCCTAGCGACAAACGCTTGCAATGGGTGCAAAAATTGCGCGATGAAAGCCACCGGTATGCGATAAACTTCCACCGATCCACTAAAATTAAAAACATGAAACAAATCGCTCTTTTAAAAGAAAAGGGCATAGGAGAAGCCAGCGTGAAAAAATTGTTGGATTATTTTGGGAGTTTTGAAGCGATAGAAAAAGCGAGCGAGCAAGAAAAAAACGCCGTTTTAAAAAAACGAAATTAAAGGAAAAAGCATGAAAAAAAGATTGAATATAGGGCTTGTGGGTTTAGGGTGTGTGGGGAGCGCGGTCGCTAAAATCTTACAAGAAAATCAAGAGATTATAAAAGACAGAGCCGGTGTGGAAATTGCCATTAAAAAAGCGGTGGTGCGAGACATTCAAAAACACAAGGGCTATGCTTTTGAAATCAGTAACGATTTAGAAAGCTTGGTAGAAGATAAGGAGATTGATATTGTTGTGGAGCTTATGGGTGGGGTTGAAGCGCCTTATCTTTTAGCTAAAAAAACTTTAGCCAAACAAAAAGCTTTCGTTACAGCCAATAAAGCCATGTTAGCGTACCACCGCTATGAATTAGAGCAAATCGCTAAAAACACCCCCATAGGCTTTGAAGCGAGCGTGTGCGGAGGGATCCCTATTATCAAGGCTTTAAAAGACGGCTTGAGCGCTAATCATATCCTTTCTTTCAAAGGGATTTTAAACGGCACAAGCAATTACATTTTAAGCCAAATGTTTAAAAATCAAGCGAGTTTTAAGGACGCTTTAAAAGACGCGCAACATTTAGGCTATGCGGAATTGAACCCTGAATTTGACATTAAAGGCATTGATGCAGCGCACAAACTTTTGATTTTAGCGTCTTTAGCGTATGGCATTGATGCGAAATTAGAAGAAATTCTCATTGAAGGCATTGAAAAAATAGAGCCAGATGACATGGAGTTTGCAAAAGAGTTTGGTTATAGCATCAAACTTTTAGGCATCGCTAAAAAACACCAAGATTGCATTGAATTAAGGGTGCATCCAAGCATGATTAAAAACGAATCCATGCTTTCTAAAGTGGATGGGGTGATGAACGCTATCAGCGTCATAGGGGATAAGGTGGGCGAGACTTTGTATTATGGGGCTGGGGCTGGGGGAGAGCCTACCGCAAGTGCAGTCATTAGCGATATTATAGAAATCGCAAGGAAAAAAAGCTCTTTAATGCTAGGCTTTGAAACCCCCCAAAAACTCCCCCTAAAACCCAAAGAAGAAATCCAATGCGCTTATTATGCGCGTTTGTTGGTGAGCGATGAAAAAGGGGTTTTTTCTCAAATCAGCGCGATTTTAGCCAAAAACGATATTTCGCTCAACAATGTCTTGCAAAAAGAAATCTTGCATTCCAACAAGGCTAAAATCTTATTTTCCACGCACACCACGAGCGAAAAATCGTTTCTAAACGCCCTAAAAGAGCTTGAAAATTTAAAAAGCGTGTTGGATACCCCTAAAATGATCCGCTTGGAAAATTGAATGCACTTTTTCAACAACAAGCATAAAGAAAAGGGCTTAAAGGCCGAAGAAGAAGCTTGCGAGTTTTTAAAATCGTTAGGTTTTGAAATCATAGAAAGGAATTTTTTTTCAAAATTTGGCGAAATTGATATTATCGCTTTTAAAAAGGGGGTTTTGCATTTCGTTGAAGTCAAAAGCGGGGAAAATTTTGATCCCATTTATGCGATCACGCCGAGTAAATTACAAAAAATCATTCAAACGATCCGCTGTTATTTGTCTCAAAAAGATCCTAATAGCGATTTTTGCATTGACGCTCTCATTGTGAAAAAAGGTAATTTTGAGCTTTTAGAAAATATCACTTTTTAGATTTTTACAGGAAATAAATGCGTTTTCATTAACATTATTAAGCTAATATAATTCTCGTTAATCAAAATCATAAAATAATTAGGAGTAACCAATGAGTCACTATATTGAATTAACTGAAGAAAATTTTGAAAGCACCATTAAAAAAGGGGTTGCGTTAGTGGATTTTTGGGCGCCATGGTGTGGTCCTTGTAAGATGCTATCCCCTGTGATTGATGAATTGGCTAGCGAATATGAAGGTAAGGCTAAAATTTGTAAAGTCAATACCGATGAGCAAGAAGAATTGAGTGCGAAATTTGGGATTAGAAGCATTCCTACCCTTTTATTCACAAAAGATGGCGAAGTCGTCCATCAGCTAGTGGGCGTGCAAACTAAAGTCGCTTTAAAAGAACAATTGAACAAACTTTTAGGCTAGTAGCCATGATAGATTGCGCGATTATTGGAGGTGGTCCTGCAGGTTTGAGTGCGGGGCTTTATGCCACTAGAGGCGGTGTTAAGAACGCCGTTTTGTTTGAAAAAGGAATGCCTGGAGGGCAAATCACTAGCAGTAGCGAGATTGAAAACTACCCGGGCGTGAAGGAAGTGGTGAGCGGGTTGGATTTCATGCAACCATGGCAAGAGCAATGCTTTCGCTTTGGCTTAAAGCACGAAATGACTGCCATTCAAAGGGTTTCCAAAAAAGACACTCATTTTGTTATTTTGGCAGAAGACGGCAAAACTTTTGAAGCTAAAAGCGTGATTATCGCTACCGGCGGTAGTCCTAAACGCACAGGCATTAAAGGCGAGTCAGAGTATTGGGGTAAAGGCGTGAGCACTTGTGCAACATGCGATGGCTTCTTTTATAAAAATAAGGAAGTAGCGGTGCTTGGTGGGGGCGATACCGCCGTAGAAGAAGCGATTTATTTAGCCAATATCTGCAAAAAAGTCTATCTCATCCACAGGAGAGATGGCTTTAGGTGTGCACCTATCACTTTAGAGCATGCTAAAAAGAACGATAAAATTGAGTTTTTAACCCCTTATGTGGTGGAAGAAATCAAGGGCGATAGTGCTGGTGTGTCTTCTTTAAGCGTTAAAAATACAGCCACTAACAAAACAAGCGAATTGGTTGTGCCGGGATTTTTTGTTTTTGTGGGTTACGATGTGAATAATGCGGTATTGAAGCAAGAGGACGGCTCGATGCTGTGCAAATGCGATGAATACGGCTCAATAGTCGTGGATTTTTCCATGAAAACAAATGTTCAAGGTTTGTTTGCGGCGGGAGATATTCGCATTTTTGCCCCTAAACAAGTGGTTTGCGCGGCAAGCGATGGTGCTACGGCGGCTTTAAGCGTGATTTCTTATTTAGAACACCATTAAATCAGGCTTATAACCCTAGATTTAGGGTTATGGGCTTTTGCTCCAAACATTCATTTGACTCTTCAAAGCTTATAAAGTATTTTAGTTTTTTGTTATTTTAGTTGCAATGCAATTTCACTCTCTCGCTATTTATTTTTAATTAAAAATTGATCGCAAAATTTAAAAACGCTTCAAAACATTTTTTACAATCAACATGATAAAAGAACTTGCTTAGTCAAGCGGCAATCTCTTAAAAAGCGCTCTTTAGAGGGATTTAGTTGGGGGTTGTGGGTGGAAGAACTATTTTACCCCCTATCCCCTTAAGAGTTTTATGATAAAACAGAGCCTAAAAACGATATAATGGATTAAAAATTATGGGAGTTTGGCTTGCGTGTTTTTATCATTTCTTTAAATAAAAAAGTGTGCGACACATTTGGTTTAGTTTTTAGAGACACTACAACTCTACTCAATAATATCAACGCCACCCACCATAAAGCCGAAATTTTTGATGCGATTTATTCTAAGACTTTTGAAGGCGGGTTGCACCCCCTAGTTAAAAAGCGCTTGCACCCCTATTTCATCGCGCAAAACATCAAAGACATGGGGATTGCAATCGATCTCATCAGTGAGTTTTCTAAGTTTTATTACGCTTTAAAATACCATGCGAAATTTATGAGTTTGGGAGAGCTTGGGTGTTATGCGAGTCATTATTCTTTATGGGAAAAATGCATAGATTTGAATGAGCCGATTTGTATTTTAGAAGATGACATCACTTTGAAAGAAAATTTTAAAGAGGACTTGGATTTTTTAGAAAAACACATTCAAGAATTAGGCTATGTGCGTTTGATGCATTTACCATATGATCCCAATGTCAAAAGTGAGCCATTAGATCATCAAAACCAAGAGATACAAGAATATATAGGGATCATTAAGGCTTATAGCGAAGGGGTGGGGACGCAAGGCTATGTGATTACGCCCAAAATCGCCAAAGTTTTTTTAAAATACAGCCAGAGATGGGTTGTTCCTGTGGATACAATAATGGACGCTACTTTTATCCATGGCGTGAAAAACCTGGTGTTACAATCTTTTGCGATCGCTGATGATGAGCAAATTTCTACGATAGCGCGAAAAGAAGAGCCCTACAGCCCCAAAATCGCCTTAATGAGAGAACTCCATTTTAAATATTTGAAATGGTGGCAGTTTGTATGACTTGCAAAAGATGATAAAAATACTAAAAAACATTTAAGGCTTTAATTTTTGATTAGAACAAGACTGATTTTTAATCGCTTTGAGAATGGATTAAAGTTTTAAATGGATTTCAAAAGAGTTTCAACCCCTTTTAGCTTCTACGCACAATTTAAATAAGACGCATTAAGAGAATGAAGTGCATTAGAAAACGATTTCTAATTTTCTAATGCTATTAAGATTAAGATTTTTTAGGATTAGCTTCGGTTACCCTAATCGTTCTGCCCATAAAATCCGTATTGTCCAATTTAGCGATCGCTTCACTAACGCCCTCTTCTTGCATTTCTACAAAGCCAAAACCTTTGGGTTTCTTCGTTTCCCTGTCATAAATAAGCTTGACATTAAACACTTTGCCAAATTGACTGAAAAGCTCCTTGACTTGCTCGCTGGTAGCACTATAAACCAAATTCCCTACATAAATGTTTTTCAAGATAAAATTCTCCACTAAAAAAATAACAACATACCCATAAGAATATGAAAAAGTTATAAAAAAGTAACACTTCTAAAACCCAAACACATCCAAAACAGAAGTATGATGGATTGTATCCAATGATTGCTTAAAAAATTATAAAAGCTATTAAAATTGAGTATTGATAATAAAATACAAAAGAACCTACGCAAGCAAGCGGTGATTTTAAAAAGCGTTATTAGGGGGAGCATGCTTTCAAAATTACCCCCTATCCTTTTAAAAGTTTTACCATAAACAAAGTTTTAAAAAACAAAAGTTAAGATAGTTTAAGCGGATTTCTCGTATCTCTTAATACAAGTTTTGCTTATACCTAAAAACTCACACTCTTTTAAATCAAGCAAAAAATATTTTTTTATCCTTTTAAACTCACTCAAACGATCCTTTTAAAAGCTCACTATCTTAATTGATATGGTTTCTTCTTTTTGCAAGTTCGTTTTTTGAGCGTTTTATTTTATAACCCATAACCCACCATAAGACTTCCAATTATCGCTACAAATGATACTTTCATCTAATCCACTTCTACCATTTAATTAAATAGTGTTTTCGCATTCTCATTAAACTTTTGAATTGGTTTGATGATTTTGATGAGAGCTTATTTTGACCCTTAAAAAATATTAAAGCCAAATAAAACTTTGGCTTGCAATACCTAAACAAAAATATTTATTTAATACCCTTCATCGGTTAAAACAGCCCCTGCCAAATACACATAAGTGAGAATCATAAAAACAAAAGCTTGCAAAATCCCCATGAAAAATAAAACCATAAAGGGCGCTACAGGAACAGCCCAAGGCACCAATAAGAGCATGATGAGCAAAAACATGTCATCGCCCTTGATATTCCCAAACAAACGAAACGATAAAGACACGATCCTAGAAAAATGCGAAATGATCTCAATAGGGAACATGAAAGGCGCAAGCCACTTCACAGGACCTGCAAAATGGGCGAAATATTTAAAAAAGCCTTGCACCCTAATGCCTTCAAAATGGTAATAAAAAAACACAATCAGCGCTAAAACCAGCGTGAAACTCCAGCTAGCCGTGGGGGATTCAAAACCAGGAATGATGCCTATCATGTTAGAAAAAAAGACATACAAAGCGATCGTGCCAGCTAGGGGGAAGTATTTGCGGGCCAATTCTTCGCCTATAATATCCTTAGCCACGCTCAAAATCGCGCTAATAATGCTTTCATACACATTTTGCAACCCCATAGGCACCATCTGCATTTTGCGCGATGCGCCAAGAGAAATTAAAAACATTAAAACCGCTGTCAAAACAACGAAAAAACCGGTGATAAAATCATGATTGGAGCTAAAAAAATTAGCAATAGTAAATACTCTGTGTTCCATGAAAAAGTTTCTCTAAGCCTTATTGAAAATTTCCTTAATTGTAGCAATTAAGTTTTAAAAACTCATTAAACCAAGCTTTTTAACGAGTTTTTTAACAATTTGTCTTGTTTTCTTTTAAAATTCACCCATAATAATTAGGGGCTTCTTTAGTAATATCCACGCCATGCACATGGCTTTCTTTCAACCCCGCGCTAGTGATTTCTACAAATTCAGCGTTTTGATACAATTCCAAAATATTTTTCGCCCCTTGATACCCCATAGAAGAACGCACGCCCCCTACTAATTGGAAAATCATATCCGAAACCTTACCACGATAAGGCACACGCCCTTCAATGCCTTCAGGGACTAATTTTTCACTCGCTACGCCCTCTTGAAAATACCTATCAGAACTCCCTTTAGTCATAGCCCCAATACTGCCCATGCCCCTATAGCTTTTATATTGCCTCCCTTGATAGATCATAAAATCCCCAGGAGATTCTTCTGTGCCAGCGAGTAAAGAGCCTATCATCACGCTTGATGCCCCTAAAGCCAAAGCCTTAGCCACATCGCCTGAATAGCGGATCCCTCCATCGGCAATCACAGGAACATCAAATTTAGACGCCACTTCCACGCAATTATCAATCGCGCTCACTTGGGGCATTCCCACCCCAGCCACAATCCTAGTGGTGCAAATGCTCCCTGGCCCAATACCCACTTTAACAGCGTCCGCTCCCGCGCTAATCAAATCGCTTGTAGCCTCTTTAGTTACCACATTCCCTACAATCACATCCACCACCAAGCTTTTTTTAATCTCTTCTAAAGTGTGTAAAATATTCGCCGAATGCCCATGCGCGCTATCCAACACCAACGCATCAACCCCAGCCTTAACTAACATTTCAGCCCTATCTAATTGCCCCACTCCAATAGCCGCCCCTACTCTTAACCTCCCAAAATCATCTTTATTGGCCTCAGGGTATTCAATGCGTTTTTGAATGTCCTTAATCGTAATCAAGCCTTTTAAAACATTATCTTTATCCACAATGGGCAATTTTTCAATCTTATGCTTGTGCATCAAATCGCTCGCTTCATCCAAACTAATGCCCACATGAGCGGTAACTAAAGGCATCTTAGTCATCACATCGCCCACTTTCTTACTCAAATCCGTTTCAAAACGCACATCTCTGTTGGTTAAAATCCCAATCAACAACCCCCTATCATCCACCACAGGCACGCCTGAAATCTTGTAATTATCCGCTATAGCCTTAGCGTCCGCTAGCGTTTTGTGCGCATGGATAAAAATAGGATCATTGATCACCCCGCTCTCACTTTTTTTCACCTTAGCGATTTCTTTGACTTGCGTCTCAATATCCATGTTTTTATGCACAATGCCAATCCCCCCAAGGCGCGCCATAGCGATAGCGGTTTTATGCTCCGTAACCGTATCCATAGCCGCGCTAATAAAAGGGATATTCAAACGAATGTTTTTAGTCAAGCGAGATTTTAAGCTCACATCTTTAGGTAAAACGCTAGATTTTCTAGGCACCATCAACACGTCTTCAAAAGTCAAAGCCCTTTGTAAAATTCTCATTTTTGTATCCTTAATCTAATTTTAAATCCAATTCCTGCTCTAAAGCGTAGGAAACATCTAAAAGGCTTTGCTCATCAAAAGCCTTAGCAATGAATTGCATCCCTATGGGCAAGCCTAAAGGATCTTTAGCGACCGGCAAAGAAAGGGCTGGCAAACCGCTCAAATTCGCCCCAATCGTGTAAATATCGCTCAAATACATTTCTAAAGGGGTTGCATGGTAGTTGAATAAGTGGGCGCTCGTAGGAGCTACAGGAGTGAAAATCAAATCCACTTCTTCAAAAATCTTGTTGTATTGCTCTTTGATCATCAAACGCATTTGTTGGGCTTTCAAATAATAAGCGTCATAATACCCGCTGCTTAAGACAAAATTCCCTAACATGATACGGCGCTTCACCTCATCGCCAAAACCTTCACTGCGGCTTTTAAGATACAATTCTTTTAAATCTTTAATATTTTGAGCCCTTCTCCCATAACGCACCCCATCAAATCTAGCCAGATTGGAACTCGCTTCAGCCATGCTAATAATATAATAGATAGAGATTTGATAATGCGAATCTAGCATCTTTTTTTCTACAATTTCATGCCCCATTTCTTTCAAGGCTTTAAGGGTGTTTTCATAAGCGAGTTGCACTTCATGGCTCGCATCTTTAATGTGATCCCTTAAGATAGCGATTTTAAAGCGTTTGTCTCTGTTAAGGTTTTTAAAGGTTTGCGTGGGTTTGAGATTTATGCTCGTAGAGTCCTTGCTGTCATACCCGCTAATGGCGTCAAACAAAATAGAAGCGTCTTCTACATTTTGCGTGATAGGCCCGATTTGATCAAAACTAGAGCAATACGCAATCAAACCATAACGGCTCACCCTCCCATAAGTGGGTTTTAACCCCACGCACCCGCAATAACTCGCCGGCTGTCTGATAGACCCGCCCGTATCGCTCCCTAAAGCCGCCACCGCTAAGCCACCAGCTACCGCTGCTGCGCTCCCCCCACTGCTCCCCCCAGGCACTCTGTTTTTGTCTCGTGGGTTTTTAGTGATCCCATAGCAACTAGACTCCGTGGTACTCCCCATCGCAAACTCGTCCATGTTAGAAAGCCCAAACCCTGCCATGCTGTTTTGGTGCAAGTTTTCAATCGCGCTCGCATGATAAGGGGCGACATAGCCTTCTAAAATCTTACTGGAGCAAGTGATTTCCCACCCCTTAACGCTGATATTGTCTTTAATGAGGATCGGCACACCCTTAGCACTAGCGCCATTAAGGCTAGGGGCTTTAATATAAGCGTTCAAATCTGAAGCTCTAACCTTAGCGTCAATTTCGTTTTTAAGGGTTTCTAATTCATCTTGGGATAAAGAAAGGGCTTGTTTTAAAGTGATCATGTTTTAGCCTTACAAAAAATTTAATGGTAGTTTAACATGCTTAGGTATAAAACGAGCTTATAAGAGCGTTTTTAAAAAGCGTTCAACCTGCTTATTTAAATCTTTCAAACTGGAGCTGTTGTCTATAATGTAATCGCTCATGGCGCGTTTTTGCTCTATATCCATTTGACAAGCTAAGCGCTGCAAAATCTCAGATTCTTTGAGTTTGTCTCGCTCTAAAAGGCGCTCAATTTGTAAAGCTCTTGGCGCATAGATTAAGACCACTTTACTCACAGGATAGCGTTTTTTACCCCCCACTTCAAAAAACAAAGGGATGTCTAAAAAATACACTTGATGATTTTTCTCTAATTCACAGGCTTTTTTAAGCATGCACTCACGGATTAAGGGGTGCAAAAAATCCTCTAGCCACTTTAATTTATTAGCATTTTGAAACACGATCGCGCCAAGTTTTTTTCTGTCAAGAACATCCTTTTCTAAAATACTTGATCCAAAATGTTGGGCGATCTCTAGCCGATGCTCTTGCAACAATTGATGGGCGATTTTATCCGCATCTAAGATTTGATAGCCTTGCGATTGCAATAATTTAATGGTGGTGCTTTTACCGGTGCCTATCCCCCCTGTGAGAGCGATAGCGTTTTTTAAAACCATTTTAAGATTTGATATTGTCTTTAAGGATTTCTTGTAGATTTTTAGGGAGAGCGAATGCGGCCCTGTGAATGTCTTCATTATAATACCTCACGCTTTTTAGCGCTTCTATTTTTGGTGTGATCAAATCTTTTAAGGGGTGGGTTTTTAAAGACGCATAAATATAACCCTTATTGCTCAAAATCCTTAAAGGCGCTACAAAAGGCATGACAACAGAAAAAAACTCGCCCATGTTTTTCAGGGCGTTTTGCATGCTCACATGCTCTAATAGCGGATGTTTGGCTACCGAAATCAACACGCCATCTTCTTTAAGCATTCTTTTTAAACCATCAATTTTATGCTTGTCCGGCTCTTGCAAGCAAAGAACTAAATCGTATTTTTTAATGTCTAAATCTAAGAGTTGTTTGGCATGCGTGAAATTCTTATTGTTTTTCACTTCATGGAAATGGGGGAAAAAACTAATAAAACTATCCAAGATTTTTTCATCTGCTTGCACAAAATCCACATGCGCATCGTATTTAAAAAGCTGGTGGGCTAATTCCAAATCAAACCCATCTACAATCAAAACTTCTTTAAGCTCTTTTTTAGTGCAACCCCCCATGTGAGCGAGCAATTCGCTTTCAATATGCAAAAAATTCTTGAACAACAACTGGCGGTTAAGCATCGCAATCTCGCCAAAATCCTTAGATTTAAAAATCTCTAAGATATTATGATCACTTCTAACATCTAATAATTTCGCTTCTATGGTGTATTCTTTACGCAAATACGGCGTGATTTCTTGGGTGATCCACATTGACATTCTCTCATCACTTTGTAATATTTAATTTATATGCTACCCAAAAAATCTAAATTATTATAATAAAAGCCCTAACTTTCCTTAAGACATTCTAAAAAGAGTTCCGTATCGCTCTTAAATCGTTCTTTTTTAAAATCCAAATCAATGCTAATGGCTTTATGCTGGCTGTCTAATTTATCGGTTGAATGCTTTTTTAACACCATTTGACACTTTGAAACCTCAATCGCATCTAAAGCCTTATCCGTCATGTAAAGATCATCGCTCTTTTTTTCTAACAAAAACGATTCATAAAAAGGCCTTAAACTCAAATCGCTGTTATTGGTGGTATAAACATACGAAGAAATCTTGCCCTTAAATTGAGCGATCTGTGTTTTCGTGTCATTAAAAGCGAAAGTTTGGATCTGGCGATCTTTATCGTTTTGATCTTTTAAAAAACGCTTCAAGGCTTTGGATTTGATTTCTATCAAAAATTGATCCCCATCTCTATTTAAAGCAATATCCCCATTCTTTAGGGGGTAGAAATTTTGTTGGGAATATTCAATGAGTCTTGGATTTTTGGTTTCTTTTTTAGGCTTGTAAAGGAACGGGTTTTTTTCATTATTAGCGTTGTTATGGGACTCGTTTTGGTATAGGGGTGGGTTTTTTTCATTATCGTTGGGTTCATTCAATAAAATCAAAGGGGTTTCTTTAGGGTCATTGTCTCCATCGTTTATTAATTGGGCGAAAGCGTGTGTTTCATTTGTAGGGTGTGCATGGTGGTACACCATGTTTTTTAAAAAAATCGTTTCACTAAAAACTTCATAATCAGAATCCACATAGCTAGGGCGTTTAGAGCCGTCATTTTCTTGCTCTTGGGCTTTTTTTTGCAATTTAATGAAACCCTCTTGCGAGCAAGCTAAAAAGCACAAAACCACGATTGCCACAACCATTTTTTTGACCAAAAACAATGCCAGACCCTTATTTAAGCTTTAAATAACTATAATATTGTAATCTAATTTTGATTAAAATGAAGCGATAAGAAAGATGAATGCAAGCACCTTAAAAACCATTGCGATCTTAGGCCAGCCTAATGTGGGGAAAAGTTCACTATTTAACCGCTTGGCTAAAGAAAGGATCGCTATCACTTCAGACTTTGCAGGCACAACACGAGACATTAACAAACGAAAAATCGCGCTAAATGGTCATGAAGTGGAGCTTTTAGATACAGGGGGCATGGCTAAAGACGCTTTTTTATCTAAAGAAATCAAAGCGTTTAATTTAAAAGCCGCTCAAATGAGCGATTTGATTTTGTATGTTGTAGATGGCAAGTCTATCCCTAGCGATGAAGACATCAAGCTTTTTAGAGAGGTTTTTAAGATCAATCCTAATTGCTTTTTAGTGATTAATAAAATTGATAACGACAAAGAAAAAGAGCGAGCTTATGCGTTTTCTTCTTTTGGCATGCCAAAGAGTTTTAATATTTCCGTTTCGCACAACAGGGGCATTAGCGTTTTAATTGATGCAATATTGAATGCGTTAGGTTTAACCAAAGTCATAGAGCAAGATTTGGATACAGATATTTTAGAAAGCTTAGAAACCCCTAATAACGCAGAAGAAGAAAATAATGGAGAAGAAATCATTCAAGTGGGTATTATCGGTAGGGTGAATGTGGGCAAAAGCTCGCTTTTAAACGCGCTCACAAAAAAAGAAAGAAGCATCGTCTCTAGCGTGGCTGGCACGACTATTGACCCCATAGATGAAACCATTTTAGTGAAAAATCAAAAAATTTGCTTTGTGGATACCGCTGGCATCAGGCATAGGGGCAAAATTTTAGGCATTGAAAAATACGCGCTAGAACGCACTCAAAAAGCCTTAGAAAAATCCCACATTGCACTTTTAGTTTTAGACGTGAGCGCTCCTTTTGTGGAATTGGACGAAAAGATCAGCTCTTTAGCAGATAAACACTCTTTAGGGATCATTCTTATTTTAAACAAATGGGACATCCGCTACGCCCCTTATGAAGAGATCATGGCGGTCTTAAAAAGGAAATTCCGCTTTTTAGAATACGCCCCTGTGATCACAACCAGCTGCTTAAAAACGCGCCATATTGAAGAGATCAAACATAAAATTATAGAAGTCTATGAGTGTTTTTCTAAACGCATTCCTACAAGCTTGCTCAATAGCGTGATTTCTCAAGCCACCCAAAAACACCCTTTACCAAGCGATGGAGGGAAATTAGTGAAAGTGTATTACGCCACGCAATTTGCCACCAAGCCCCCTCAAATCTCGCTGGTAATGAATCGCCCTA
This sequence comes from Helicobacter pylori, assembly GCF_001653455.1. Classification (NCBI taxonomy): domain Bacteria; kingdom Pseudomonadati; phylum Campylobacterota; class Epsilonproteobacteria; order Campylobacterales; family Helicobacteraceae; genus Helicobacter; species Helicobacter pylori. The sequence goes on from NZ_CP011486.1 coordinate 816,663, forward strand.
AAGCCTTGCATTTCAGCTACAAACGCTATTTGATCAACACCTTAAGGAAAGAATTTAATTTTTTAGGCACGCCTTTAATCCTTAACGCTAAAGATAAAAAGAGCGCTCAAACCAATTAATTTTTTTAAAGGTTAAACCCCCTTAAAAAAGCGTTTTTGCTTGATTTATCTTTAGGATTTGATTATAATTATTGCTCACAGTCAGTCAATGCTAGGCGATGAGCTTGAGTTTTGGCATCCATTAGAAAAGGGGTTATCCACATGAACAAAGCGGAATTTATTGATTTGGTTAAAGAAGCAGGTAAATACAACAGCAAAAGAGAAGCCGAAGAAGCGATCAACGCCTTTACTTTAGCGGTAGAGACAGCTTTAAGCAAGGGTGAGAGCGTGGAGCTGATCGGTTTTGGCAAGTTTGAAACTGTAGAGCAAAAAGGCAAAGAGGGCAAAGTGCCAGGAAGCGATAAAACTTATAAAACTGAAGACAAACGAGTGCCTAAATTCAAAGCCGGTAAAATCCTTAAACAAAAAGTTGAAGAAGGCAAGTAAGCTTGATTCACTCAGCAAGGGACTTATAAAAAAGTTTCTTGCTTTTTATAACTTTCTATAATATATCTAAAATGTCCTTGTAGCTCAGCTGGATAGAGCGTACGATTCCTAATCGTAAGGTCGTGGGTTCGAATCCCGCCAAGGACACCACTTGCACGATTTTTACTATATAGGGATTTAAAAATAATCGTTGTTTGTAAAAATTGATAATTAAAAAAGCAATTAATAAAAAGCAATTGATAAACTCTTTTTTGACTCATTTTAAAAAATTTAGCCCCATTCTTAAAGAAGCGTTTCAAAAATTTTACTTTTTTTAATTTTTGGTTTTCAATTTTTGGTTTTGTTTAAAGCACCTTAACAAAAATCCCAAACATCTTTAATGTTTGGGTGCTTCACTTGATTGGCAATAACTAAAGCTTTTTATTAAAAATGTTTTTTGAACTTTGTCTCATTTTTATAGTAAAATTCTTTCTCTTAAGGGGATAGATGGTATTTTGAAAAATTCTCCCCCCATAACCCCCAAAGAGCGCTTTTTTAAGAGATGATCACTCAATTAAAATGAAGCTCCTTGCTATTTAATCTTAAAAAATGCCTTTGAGCCTTTTTTAGATCTATGATCAACGCTTAATCAATTTAAACCTTGCTACAATTTAGCAAGACTCCAACATGACAAATCCATTCAAAAATGATATAATAGCCTTGATGAACTCATTTTAAGGAAAATGCCCATGCGTTTGCACACTGCCTTTTTTGGTATTAATTCGTTGCTTGTTGCCGCTCTTTTGATAAGTGGTTGCAGTCTTTTTAAAAAGCGTAACACTAACGCCCAGCTAATCCCCCCTTCAGCTAATGGCTTGCAAGCCCCAATTTATCCCCCAACCAACTTCACCCCTAGAAAGAGCGTTCAGCCTCTCCCTAGCCCACGCATTGAGAATAACGATCAGCCTATCATTAGCTCTAACCCCACTAACGCTATCCCTAACACCCCTATCCTCACGCCTAATAATGTCATTGAGTTGAATGCAGTAGGCATGGGTGTGGCTCCAGAATCCACCATTTCGCCCTCTCAAGCTCTAGCTTTAGCCAAGCGAGCGGCTATTGTTGATGGTTACCGCCAATTAGGGGAAAAAATGTATGGTATTAGGGTGAACGCCCAAGACACCGTCAAAGACATGGTTTTGCAAAATTCTGTGATTAAAACGAGGGTCAACGCTCTCATTCGTAACGCTGAAATCACTGAAACCATCTATAAAGACGGCTTGTGTCAAGTGAGCATGGAGCTTAAATTAGACGGCAGGATTTGGTATCGCATTTTGAGCGGAGCGAGAGGATAACCCTCTACCTCATCAATTATGCGGTATTTTAGAAGCGCTTTTTTGCTATTTTTCATGACACTCTTTTTTGTCTCTTGCTCTAAACACCCTTTTTCTAAGCAAACCCCTAAGACTAGAGAGCAAATCAGACAAGAAGAAGCTCGTAAAAAAAGAGAAGAAACTTTGAATGCATTGCGCCAGTTCAGGCTCATTTATATCAACACGCCGGTTTTTCGCTTTTATGATTACGGCACGATTAAAACCGATAAAGACCGCAACACTGAAGTAACCCTTTACAAGCTCAGCCAAAAAGTGGGCGATATTTATATGACTAAACGAAACATTTGTTTTAGCCAAAAATGTTCGGCCAAATGGATTGCTGCAAGGGATTTGTTTGGTAAGGTGAGCTATGGGGATTTGTTTGATGACATTGTTTTAGGGAGGGATATTTTTAAAGGTTTAGGAAAACGCCACCTAACCCCTGAATATGTGATCCAAAGGTTTCAAAAAAGCGGAGAAATTATCCTTTATGAAAGAAAAAATGGTTTGATTTCTTTCCAGAATTTGACGCAAAAAATCGCCATTAGGATTGAACCCTATGAGCCTTCTTTACAAGATTTAGAAGACAATGAAAACGCTGATAGCGAGCTTCAATGAAAAACTTTTCCCCACTCTATTGTCTTAAAAAGTTCAAAAAACGCCATTTACTCGCTTTGAGCTTGCCCTTACTCTCTTATGCGAATGGTTTTAAAATCCAAGAGCAAAGCCTGAATGGCACGGCTTTAGGATCGGCTTATGTCGCTGGGGCTAGGGGCGCTGACGCTTCTTTTTACAACCCGGCAAACATGGGCTTTACCAACGATTGGGGCGAAAACAGAAGCGAATTTGAAATGACCACCACCGTGATTAACATCCCGGCCTTTAGCTTTAAAGTCCCTACAACCAATCAAGGCTTGTATTCGGTAACGAGCTTAGAAATCAATAAAAGCCAACAAAATATTTTAGGCATCATCAACACTATAGGATTAGGCAATATCCTTAAAGCGCTCGGGAATACGGCCGCTACAGATGGCTTGCAACAAGCAATCAATCGGGTTCAAGGGCTAATGAATCTAACCAATCAAAAAGTCGTAACGCTCGCTTCAAATCCTGACACTCAAATCGTGAATGGCTGGACAGGCACGACTAATTTTGTTTTACCCAAATTCTTTTATAAAACGCGCACGCATAACGGCTTCACTTTTGGGGGGAGTTTCACCGCTCCTAGCGGATTGGGCATGAAATGGAATGGTAAAGGGGGGGAATTTTTGCATGACGTTTTCATCATGATGGTAGAGCTTGCCCCTAGCATGAGTTACACTGTTAATAACCGCTTTTCTGTGGGGGTGGGTTTGAGGGGGCTTTATGCGACCGGGAGCTTTAATAACACCGTTTATGTGCCTTTAGAGGGCGCTTCGGTCTTGAGCGCGGAGCAAATTTTAAATTTACCCAATAATGTTTTTGCCAATCAAGTGCCAAGCAACATGATGACTTTATTAGGCAATATCGGCTATCAGCCGGCGCTTAATTGCCAAAAAGCCGGTGGGGATATGAACAATCAAAGCTGTCAAGAGTTTTACAATGGCTTGAAAAAAATCATGGGCTATAGCGGTTTAGTGAAAGCGAGCGCGAATCTTTATGGCACGACTGAAGTGGTGCAAAAGTCTAACGGGCAAGGCATATCAGGGGGCTATAGGGTGGGTTCGAGTTTGCGCGTGTTTGATCATGGGATGTTTTCAGTGGTGTATAATTCTTCGGTTACCTTTAACATGCAAGGCGGTTTAGTGGCTATCACAGAGCTTGGTCCTTCTTTAGGGAGCGTGTTGACTAAAGGCAGTTTGAATATCAATGTTTCACTCCCCCAAACTCTAAGCCTGGCCTACGCCCATCAATTTTTTAAAGATCGCCTAAGGGTTGAGGGGGTGTTTGAACGCACTTTTTGGAGTCAAGGGAATAAATTCTTAGTAACCCCTGATTTTGCGAACGCTACTTACAAGGGCTTGAGCGGAACGGTCGCTTCCTTAGACGCTGAAACGCTTAAAAAAATGGTGGGTTTGGCGAATTTTAAAAGCGTGATGAACATGGGGGCTGGCTGGAGGGACACGAACACCTTTAGATTAGGGGTAACTTACATGGGTAAAAGTTTGCGTTTGATGGGCGCTTTTGATTATGACCAAGCCCCAAGCCCCCAAGATGCGATAGGCATTCCGGACTCTAATGGCTATACTGTGGCTTTTGGGACGAAATACAACTTTAGGGGCTTTGATTTGGGCGTAGCAGGAAGTTTCACTTTTAAAAGCAACCGCTCTAGCTTGTATCAATCCCCAAACATTGGGCAATTAAGAATCTTTAGCGCTTCTTTAGGCTATCGCTGGTAAAACATGCCAAAGAATCAAACCATGCTGGATAACAAAACGATTTTAATCACCGGAGGCACTGGGAGTTTTGGCAAATGCTTTGTTCGTAAAGTCTTAGAAACCACCAACGCCAAAAAAATCATCGTTTATAGCCGAGATGAATTGAAACAAAGCGAAATGGCCATGGAATTTAATGACAGCAGGATGCGTTTTTTTATCGGCGATGTGAGGGATTTAGAGCGCTTGGATTACGCTTTAGAGGGCGTGGATATTTGTATCCATGCCGCCGCGCTCAAGCATGTCCCCATCGCAGAATACAACCCCCTAGAATGCATTAAAACCAATATCATGGGAGCGAGCAATGTGATTAATGCATGCTTAAAAAATGCAATCAGCCAGGTTGTCGCTTTAAGCACCGATAAAGCCGCTAACCCCATTAACCTTTATGGCGCGACTAAATTGTGCAGCGATAAGCTTTTTGTGAGCGCGAACAACTTTAAAGGCGCTTCTCAAACGCAATTTAGCGTGGTGCGTTATGGTAATGTGGTGGGGAGTCGTGGGAGCGTGGTGCCGTTTTTTAAGAAATTAGTCCAAAACAAGGCGAGTGAAATCCCTATCACGGATATTCGCATGACACGATTTTGGATCACTTTAGATGAAGGGGTTTGTTTTGTGTTAAAAAGCTTGAAAAGAATGCATGGGGGTGAAATTTTTGTGCCAAAAATCCCTAGCATGAAAATGACTGATCTCGCTAAAGCCCTAGCCCCTAATATTCCCACTAAAATCATAGGGATTCGCCCGGGCGAAAAACTCCATGAAGTGATGATCCCTAAAGATGAAAGCCATTTAGCCCTAGAATTTGAAGACTTTTTCATCATTCAGCCTACTATAAGCTTTCAAACGCCCAAAGATTACACGCTCACTAAACTCTACGAAAAAGGCCAAAAAGTCGCCCCTGACTTTGAATACAGCAGTCATAATAATAGCCAATGGCTAGAGCCTGATGATTTATTAAAATTATTATGAATTTTTTAGAAGATTTATTTTACCCTTTAAGATTATTGGAAAACAAACGCATTTTATTGCTCGTGAGCGGCTCTATTGCGGTGTATAAATCCCTAGAATTAGTGCGCTTGTTGTTTAAAAGCGGGGCTAGTGTTCAAGTGGTGATGAGCAAGGGTGCGAAAAAATTCATCAAACCCTTAAGCTTTGAAGCCTTGAGCCATCATAAGGTCTTACACGATCACAATGAAAAATGGCATTACAACCACCAAAACGCCTTGCACCATAACCACATCGCATGCGCTGCTAACGCTGATTTGCTCATCTTTGCCCCTTTAAGCGCTAACAGCCTGTCTAAAATCGCTCACGCTTTAGCGGATAATACCGTTAGCGCGGCGTTTTTAGCCTGCACTTCCCCTAAAATCCTAGCCCCTAGCATGAACACTAACATGCTTAAATCCCCTATCACTCAAAGCAATTTGCAACGCTTAAAGGATTTCAATCACATCATTTTAGACACTCAAAACGCCCTTTTAGCATGCGATACTAAAGGCGATGGAGCGATGGCTGAGCCTTTAGAAATCCTTTTTAAAGCCGCTCAAACGCTCTTAAAAGACGCTTATTTTGAAAACAGAGAAGTGGTAGTTATGGGCGGCGCGAGCGTGGAAAAGATTGACAGCGTTCGAATCATCAGCAATCTTTCTAGCGGGATTCAAGCGAGCGCGTTGGCTTTGGCGTTATATTTTAAGGGAGCAAAAGTTACTTTCATTGCCTCAAACTTCCCTACCCCTTTGCCTAAAGAAATCGCAAAAATTTTAGTCAGTGATACCCAATCTTATGAAAACGCCTTAAACAAAACCGCTAAAAACTTAAAAAAACATGCCTTAAAACCCCTACTCTTTAATCTAGCCGCCATTAGCGACTATGCGCCTAAAATTTCTTTTAACCATAAGCTTAAAAAAAGCGAGTTGGGTGGAACGCTAAACATTGAATGCGTTCAAAATAAGGATTTGTTAGCTTCTGTTGATCCCAATCAATTTATTAAAATCGGTTTTAAAGCCGAAGACGATCAACAAAACGCCATGCAAAATGCGCAAAATCTTTTAAAACCTTCTCAAGATAACGGCAAGGATTGTTCTGTGGCCGCTTTGAACCTCATTAAAGATTCACGCCCTTTTGGATCATTAGACAATGAATTATGGCTCTTCAGTCATAAAAAAACCCAAAAAATCCCTTCTATGAACAAACTAGAAGCCAGTTTTAAAATCCTTGATTTTATCAAGGACAACGCCCTCTAATGCTAGAAGCCCTAAACGCTATAAGTCAGCTTAACGCTCTTCATTCCAAAAACGCTACGCACCATTTTAACGCTACCTTACCCATTCTTTTAAAGGTGCTAGAAAAACAAGATAAAGGCCTTTTTCTTTTGCAAGTGGGTAATAAAATTATCCCCACTAAAAGCGAACAGGAATTGAAAATCAATCAGCCCTATTTTGCGACCATGCAAAGAAACCAATTGGGCGATATTGTGCTTAAAAATTTAGTGCCTGCCCCAAAAATCTTAGACGCATTGGACGATTTGCCCACCCTTGAAATGAAAAAAATCAAAGAAATCTTAAGCGCTAAAGACAGCACCCCCTTAAAAGAATACAAAGAACTTTTAAGCGAAAAATTAGTCCATGCTAAAAATTCTCAAGAGTTTTTGAATATAGCCAACATGCTTTTAAGCTTGCAATCGCAGGTTTTAAGCTTTGTGGTTCAAAACGAGCGCAAAAAAGCCTTTTTGCAAATGAAAGCCAAAAAACAAAGCGTTGATTTTTACGCCCTCTATCCTAATTTAGGCGAAATTGGCGGCGTTATCTACTTGAAAGAAAAAGAAAAACAACTTTTTTTAAAAACCACCCTCCAAAGGACTAAAGAAATTTTAAAAGAGGCTCAAAACACCCTTTTAGGCTTTTCTTGCGTGGAAATTGCGTGCGAAAAAACCCCCATGCTTTTTGCATTTGAAGAGCGTTTGTTGGATACGATAGGCTAGATTTTTTAATCCGCTCTAAATCTCAATAACGAAAAACTTTATTTTTAAATTTTGTTTTTTTAAGCTCTATTTTCTTAGCGTTTTTAATTTTATTACCCCACTAAAACAAAGCCTTTATCTTTAATCTATATAAAATTTATGTGAAAACGCCCTTCCTAAAGCAAGGGGCTTCCTAACTAAAGCGTCCCAACAAACACTAACCAACGGACGCTAAACTAACATGAAAGGCTTTGTTCTTTAAAGTCTGCATGGGCATTTCCTGCCCCCAAAAAGACTAAAAGTATTTGGCTATTTTTTAGTTTCAATATAGCCTAACAGCTATGCGCTTGCATATTCTCGTCCTAAAGGACGAAATTTTTCGTGCTAGTGGGATAAAATTTATATAAAATTTTAGAATTCCTCACGCATTTTTTAAAAGTGTTTCAACCGCTAAACTTTTATCTTTAGCCTGTGTGATCGCGCTAATGACGGCGATACCACTAAATTTTTGTATTTTTAAAGCGTTATCTGTCGTGATGCCCCCAATCGCTACAAGGGGTTTTTTCACCCCGCTATCTTGTATTTTTTTTAAAAGTTCTATGCCTACAACTTGTTTGGCGTCTTTTTTAGATGGTGTGGGAAAAATAGGGCCTACCCCTAAATAGGCTACACTATCTAAATGACGCGCTTTTAGGGCTTGCTCTAAAGTATTGACGCTCAAACCTATAAAAAGGCGCTTCTTGCACAAAGCGATCACCTTTTCTATAGCCATGTCTTCTTGCCCCACATGCACGCCATCAGCCTTTAATTCTAACGCCAGTTGCACCTCATCATTGACAATAAAAGGCGCGCCGTATTTTTTGCATAATTTTTGACACTCTAGGGCTAATTGTTTGATTTGAGTGGGATCTTGTAAGGCTAAATCGCCTTTTTGGCGGAATTGAAACGCTGTGATTTTAGATTGTAAAGCTAATTTTAAAGTGTCTAAAAGCGCGTTTATCCTATCGCCTTTTATATGGTAGAAATCTTGCGAACCAGCCACAAACATGAGTTTTAAGCAATCCGCATCAAACATGCTTTTTAACGCTCCACAAATTCAAAGGCCCATGCCCATGCCCAATATTTAAGGGGTTTTGAATGATGATAGTTAAAAGTTCTTTAGCCTTTATAATAGCGTTTTTTAAATCCAACCCTTGAGCGAGTAAGCCCACAATCAAGCTAGATAAAACACAACCCGTGCCATGCGTGTTTTTCGTGTTAAAGCGCTTGGCGTTTAGGATCAATTCAGTGTCTTCTAAAAACACCCAGTCGTTGCTAAACTCCCCTTGAAAATGTTCTGTATGCCCCCCTTTAATCACAGCGTTTTTAACGCCTAAATCTCTTAAAATGCCCATCGCTTTTGAAGCGCTTTTATCATCTCGCACTTGAACGCCTGTAAGCGCATAAACTTCAGGGAGGTTAGGGGTTAGTAAATTGGCTTTAGGTAAAAGGCGCTTTTTTAAGCTTAAAATCGCATCTTCTTCTAAAAGCAAGGCCCCATTCTTTGCCACCATCACCGGATCTAAAACGCAAAACCCAAAATCACAGGTTTCTAAAGTGTCCGCTACGCATTCAATGATTTGATTGTTGCATAACGCTCCTATTTTGAACGCTTTGATAGAAAAGTCATCTCTGATCGCTAAGATTTGCGCTTTCACGCTCTCCACGCTTAATGGATAAACCCCATGCACGCCCTGTGTGTTTTGAGCGGTTATGCAAGTGATCACGCTTGTCCCAAACACGCCTAAAGTTTGGAACGCTTTCAAATCGGCTTGTATCCCAGCACCCCCACCGCTATCGCTACCAGCAATGCTTAAAACTTGCGGATAAACTTTCATAACGCTTCCTCAATAAGGCTATTTTCTAACTTTATGGGCAAGCTTAGAGCGTCTAAAAAATAAAACAAGAACGAACCATTGGAGCCGTTATTTTCTAACACTTTTTTTTGCGCGTTAAAAGCGGCTTGTTTATAGAGCGCGCAAAGTTGCACCATAGAATCTAAGGGGTCTTTTTTCAAACTTAAAAAGCTCGCACACGCTGCAGTGTGCAAACACCCAGCCCCAGTAATCACAGCCAAATACTCACTCCCCCCAGTGATGCTAAAAACTTTTTTCCCATCGCTCACATAATCTATTTTACCCGTCATTACCGCTATCACAGAATATTTTTGAGCCGCTAATTTGACAATTTCTATAGGCGTGGTAGAATGCTTGGAATCTAACCCCTTGCTTTCGCAAGAAATACCCACTAAAGAGCCTAATTCTGCAGCATTACCCCTAAGCGCGCTAACCCCTTCGCTTTTTAAAAGCTCTAAGCTTGTGTTATAACGCAAAGCGCTTGCTGAACACCCCACCGGATCTAACACAATGGGCTTATTTAAAGCCTTATAATGTTTGATAGCTTCTTTAGCGCACAAAATAGTGCGTTCATTGAGAGTACCAATATTGATAGCGAGCGCGTCAGAAATTTTTGCTAAATCCTGCATTTCATCAATCGCATCACTCATTAAAGGCGATGCCCCTAAGGCTAACAAGCCATTAGCCACAAATTGCGCCACCACATAATTAGTGATATTATGCACTAAGGGGCGTTTTTGGCGTAATTCTTTCAACATTTTAAAACCTCCTTAAAATTTCTTGTATTTTACAAAAAAATCCATCAGGCGGTGCTTGTCTTTGAAATTTAATGTGAAAGCGTTCAACAAAATGAACTATTTTTCATTAATCTCATCTTTTTTAACCCCATTTTTTTTAAAGATAGCGCTAGTGAGATCACAAAAGCGGTGGAAAAAGCGAGAAAGGGCTGCAGCGACTTTTTCTTTCACCTCTGCATAGCGCGAGCTGAACATGGAGGGTTTTTCTTCAATGATTTCAGGGAATTTTGTCCCGCTGAAATCAATTTCGCCCCCCTTAAAGGCATGCTGCATGAACGAATAGGCTTTTTCTTCATTCAAGCGGTTTTCTTCTATGATATTTTGGAATTCCTCTTCTCGTTTTTGGTGGATATAATTTTGAAAATATTCATGGACTTCTTGATCCTGGTTGTTGTATTGATCAATAAAATCCATGATCAAATCTTTTTTATTCCTTAATTCTATGCTGGAGTTAACGATCGGCTCTATTTTATTTTTAACGCCTTGGATCTCTAAATGATGCTCTTTAGCGAACTCTTCAATCAAGTTTAAAATATAGTCAATATTGACTTCCACTTGCTTAATGAGTTCAATTTCAAAAATCAAATCATCGTTAATCTCTTCTTTATCCCCTCTTTTTTCTGGCCTCATTTCATCGTAAAAATCAAGGTATTTGCTTTGATAGTCTTGAAAATCCCTAGGACTGATGTAATCGTTTTTATTAAAATTTTCAAAGCTGTTTAAAATATTTTCTAGTTTCAAAATCTTGCCAAAAAGCTTGATAAAATCCTTTTTCTGGCTTTCTGAAATGATCGGCTCTTTTAGGGGAAACTCGGTTAAAAGCCTTTCAATCAAACTCTCATAGCCCTCGTATTCTTTATTCTCATCAATATAGCCTTTCAAATAGTCTTCATATTTTCTTAACAACACAACAGATTGAGCGTCCTTGTTGCCAAAAAGCGTGAGAGCGGCATTCAAATCCTCTTCTAAATCCCTAAAACAAACGATATTCCCATGCGTTTTGACGCTGTCTAAAATGCGGTTAGTCCGTGAAAAAGCTTGGATTAGCCCATGGTATTTCAAGTTTTTATCCACCCAAAGGGTGTTAAGCCTGGTAGCGTCAAACCCGGTAAGAAACATGTTCACCACCATTAAAAGATCAATTTCACGATTTTTCATTTTTTGAGAAAGATCCTTATAATAGCTTTGGAATTTTTGATCCGAAGTGTCAAAAGAAGTGTTAAACCTTTGATTATAATCCGCAATCGCGCCCTCTAAAAAATCCCTTGAGCTTTTGTCTAGCCCAGCGGTGTTTTCATTGTTTTCATCTTCTAATGCATCAAAATCTTCATTAGGGCTATAACTAAAAATCGTAGCGATTTTAAGGTCGTGTTTTTCTTCTTTAAAGGCTTGGTAGTATTTTTTCAGCATTTCTATGTTTTGGCATGCCAGAATGGAATTGAATTTTTTGTTTTTAGTGGTTTGATTGAAACGCTCTAAAATGCATTTAGCGATTTCTTTAATTCTCCTAGTGTCTAAAAGAGCGTTTTGCGCGTCAATGGCTCTAATGTCTTTATCCTTAATATTTTCTTTAGCTTTAATGGTGTTGTGGTATTCCACCCTAAAGGGCAAGACATTTTTATCCCTGATCGCATCAATAATGGTGTATTGGTGGAGGCATGTCCCAAATTTCTGCTCTGTCGTGCCTAGCGGGTTGTTTTTATCGCAATTTTGTGGAAGAATGGGTGTGCCGGTGAACCCAAAAAGGTGGTATTTTTTAAACGCTTTAGTGATGATTTGATGCATTGAGCCTAACTGACTCCTGTGGCATTCATCAAAAATCATCACGATTTCTTCATTAAAAATCGCATGCCCTTTAAGGTGCGATTTAACGAATTTGTCTAATTTTTGGATCGTGGTGATAATGATTTTAGCGTTAGGGTTTTCAAGCTGTTCTTTTAAAATCTTGGTGCTGGTGTTAGAATTAGCACAATCTTTTTGGAATTTATCGTATTCTTTCATGGTCTGATAGTCTAAATCTTTTCGATCCACCACAAACAAAACCTTTGCAACATGTTCTAATTCTTTGGCTAAAGTCGCGCTTTTAAAGCTCGTTAAGGTTTTACCGCTCCCTGTCGTGTGCCAGATATAGCCTCCACTTTGGCTTTTCCCATAAGTTTTATGATTATGCGTGGCTTTGATTTTTTCCAAAATCCTTTCTGCTGCCACGATTTGATAAGGCCGCATCACCAATAAAACCTCATTGCTGGTGAAAACGCAATAGCGCGTTAAAACGTTCAAAAGGCTGTGCTTTGCAAAAAACGCCTTAGCAAAATCCATTAAATCTTCAATATTGCAATTCTGGCTATCCGCCCAATAATTCGTGAATTCAAAAGTATCGGCCTTGTTGTTTTTCTCAATTTGCGCCATTCTTGTGGTGTTTGAATAGTATTTGCTGCTCGTGCCGTTACTGATGACAAAAATCTGCACGAACTCAAAAAGCCCATCTTCGGCACTAAAACTATCCCTTTTGTAGCGTTTGATTTGGTTAAACGCCTCTCTGATCGCCACGCCCCTTTTTTTCAATTCCACATGCACTAAAGGCAAGCCGTTCACAAGGATGCTCACATCATAGCGGTTCTCATACTTCCCCCCTTTAGCGCTGTATTGGTGGATCACTTGCAAGGCGTTTTTATGGATATTTTTCTTATCAATGATTTTAATGTTTTTGGTTTTCCCGTTCTCAAGGGTTAGGTTAAAAATCGGATCTTCTTGGATTTTCCTCGTTTTGGCTTTGTAATCATCGTTTTTATTAGCGATGAATTGAGAATAAAGAGTCTCCCATTCTTTGGGCGTGAAATGATGATCATTAAGCTTTTCTAACTGCTCTTTTAAATTGTCTTTCAATTCTTTTTCGTTGTGGATGTTTTTAAATGCATAGCCTTGTTTTTGTAAAAGCGCGATAAATTCCCCTTCTAATTGCACCTCGCTCTCATAAGCACTTTTCCTTTCATTATCGCTATGAAATTCCGCTACTACCGTGCTTTCATTGCTTTCTGCGATGGTTTCGTAATTCATGTTATCCCTTGTTTTGGAGAAAATTTTCAATATCTGCTTTATTGAGAGCGGGGATACTACCACGAAAAACAAGATTTTCCATAATTTGGCTTTCATTAGTTTTGAGATAAAAGTATAAAAATTTTGTTAAAAGTTTGCTAGTATCTTTAACTTTATAGGGATAGCATAGGCCCCCTGCAAAAAATTTTTCATTAAAGTAATTTATAAATCCTGCATATTCTCCCCTAGATGCAATAGTTATATTTTCTCCATCATTATTAAAATCATGGTAATAACCATACAAATCTCTCCCTGAATTTATCACTGGATACATACCATTTCTTTCTACTTCGCTCACTTCACTTATTTTAAGCGTTTTTTTATTTGTGCTTTCACACACCTCCCCCAACTTCCTAAACCCCACCCCATCAGGCGCTAGGGTTTGGAGTAAGCGCTCTATTTTGTTCATTTTGCCTCCTTTTAAGCTTCTAGCTCTTTGATAATTAGATCAAGGCTGTTTCGTAAAGCGCTTTGCTTTCCCACCACTTGAGCAATCTCCAATTGAAGCGCTTTGATGTCAATGATTTCTTTCGTATCTTCTTGCTCCACATAGCGGTTCACCGATAGGTTGTAATCGTTTTCTCTGATTTCTTCCATAGCCACTAGAGCCGAAAAATGCTTGATGGCTTTCCTTCGGTGTAGGTTTGCAAAATCTTTTCTCGGTTGCGCGCTTTGAGTTTGTTTTGTTTGCCTTCTTTGAGGAATTCCTTACTCGCATCAATAAAAAGCGTGGTGTCGTCTTTTTTGTTTTTCTTAAGCACTAAAATGCAAGTAGCGATATTCGTTCCAAAAAAGAGGTTTTCAGGCAAAGCGATCACGCAGTCAATGAAATTATTTTTCACTAAATATTCTCTGATCTTTTTTTCCGCACCGCCTCTATAAAGCACCCCGGGAAATTCCACGATCGCAGCAGTGCCTTGATTGGAAAGATAAGAAAGCATGTGCATGGTGAAGGCGAGATCGGCGGCGTTTTTGGGCGCTAGCACGCCGGCTGGGCTGAAACGCTCATCGTTGATTAAAAGAGGGTTTTTATCGCCTACCCATTTAGTGGAATAAGGAGGGTTAGAAACGATCGCATCAAAAGGCTCATCGTCTTCATGCTTTGGGTCTAAAAGCGTGTCCCCTAGTGCGATGTGGAATTTAGAATAATTGATGTCATGCAAAAACATGTTGATACGGCAAAGGTTGTAGGTGGTCAAATTGATTTCTTGCCCGAAATACCCTTTGGAGACATTTTTATCGCCCAGCACTTTAGAAAATTGCAAGAGCAATGATCCGCTCCCGCAGCATGGATCATAAACTTTATTAATGCTCTCTTGGTTGTGCAGAGCAATTTTAGCGAGCAGTTCGCTCACTTCTTGGGGGGTGAAAAATTCCCCTCCGCTTTTGCCGGCATTGCTTGCATACATCGCCATTAAATATTCATAAGCGTCGCCAAAAACATCGATCCCGCTTTTTTGATATTCGCCTAATTGCATGCCCCCTATGGCTTGAAGGATTTTAGTCAATTTTTCCACCCTATTTTTATGAGAGCTCCCTAATTTATTGCTATTGACATCTAAATCCGCAAACAAGCCTTTGACATTGTCTTCTGATTTAAAGCCAAGGCTGGATTTTTCTATCTCGGTGAAAATGTTTTGTAAGGTTACATTGAGATCTTCGTTATTGGGCGCGTTTTTTAACACATTACAAAATAACGCGCTAGGCGGGATGAAAAAGCCTTTTTCTTCAACTATCGTTCCTCTTGCGATTTCAGCTTCTTCATCGCTCAACTTGGCGTAATCAAAATGCGGATCATCTTTTCGCACTTCTAAATTGATGTAATTAGTCATGTTTTCTGAAATGTAGCGGTAAAAAAGAATGCCTAAAACGTATTGCTTGAAATCCCAGCCGTCTATTGAGCCTCTCAATTCGTTCGCTACTTTCCAAATGGCGTTGTGCAATTCGTTGCGCTCTGATGAAGCATGGTTATTAGATTTCGCGCTCGCTTTGTTTGTGTTTTCCATGAGATAAGCCCCTTTTTTGTTTTTGTTTTGGCGGTTTTTAAAAATTTAAGGCTTTATTTTAATCAAACACTGATAACTAAAACCTTAAATAATGCTAACCCATTCTTTAGGATAGCCCGATTTTATTGTAAAATTCTTTCATTATAAGATATTGAGATTGAACAGAATATAAGGATCATTCTTTGAATTTACTTTCATTATTTGCTGGAGCCGGAGGGCTGGATTTAGGCTTTGAAAAAGCAGGGTTTAAAATAGTCATTGCCAATGAATACGATAAAAATATCGCACCCACTTACAGACTCAACCATAAAAATACACAACTGCTAGAAAAAGACATTAAAAATTTACAAACCAGTGAAATTAACTTTTCTGTTGATGGGATTATTGGCGGTCCGCCATGCCAGAGTTGGTCAGAAGCGGGGAATTTAAAAGGGATTGATGACGCTAGGGGGCAGTTATTTTATGAATATTTGTGCCTTTTAAAAGAGCTTAAGCCCAAATTTTTTTTAGCTGAAAATGTAAGGGGCATGCTCGCTCAACGCCACGAAAAGAGCGTAAAAAATATCCTTGATGCTTTTAAGGAGTGCGGCTATGAAGTCAATACACATTTAGTGAATGCTAAAGACTATGGGGTAGCGCAAGAAAGGCTTATGGTTTTTTATATTGGTTTTAGGAAGGATTTAAAAGTCAATTACGCTTTTCCTAAAGGCTCAACGCGTTTAAAAAAACTCACTTTAAAAGATGTTATTTGGGATCTAAAAGATAGCGTGGTGTGCGCTTTAGCCAAAAACAAACATAACCCTAACGCCATTAACAATCATGAATATTTTATTGGTTCTTATTCGCCGATCTTTATGAGCAGGAATCGTGTAAAAAATTGGGATGAACAAGCTTTTACGATACAAGCATCAGGAAGACAATGCCAACTGCACCCACAAGCCCCCAAAATGGCTAAGTTTGGCAAAAATGATTGCAGATTTATAGAAGATTACCAACATTTATACCGCCGTTTGAGCGTGCGGGAGTGTGCGAGGATTCAAGGTTTTGATGATGGTTTTTATTTTGTTTATGAAAATCTTAACGACGCTTATAAAATGATAGGTAATGCTGTGCCTGTAAGTTTGGCTAAAGAGATTGCTGTAAGTATTTATAAGGTGTTATATTGAGCGATAAGAGCAACAATCAAGGTAGGGCGTATGAATACGCATGGTTTTTAGCTTTAGAGCAAAAATTAAGCGTTTTTAAAAAGGTTATAGTGGATAAACAAAACGGGTTTAATGCATGTTATAGGGCTTATGGAAGTTTAGAAAAATCCTTACAAGAGCGTTATTTAGAAAGCGCTAAACAAGGCGTGTTGCTTTTGTTGGATTGTGAGCCGTTATTAAGCGAAGTCATAGATAACTCGCAAAATGAAATCACACTATCTTTACAAAAAGACAAACTCGGTGAAGCAGGTGATGTCCGAGATATTTTAATTGATCTTGATAGATTTTGCATAGGGTTAAGCGTTAAACATAACCATGATGGCATAAAGCATTCTAGGCTTTCTAAAAACTTGGATTTTGGAGAAAAATGGCTTGAGTGTTGGAGTGTCTCAAAATTACAAAGACGCTATAAAACCACTCTTTGAAAGACTAAAAAACGCTAAAAAAGAAGGCATGTTGTGGAGGGATTTTCCTAATAAAGAACAAGAAATTTATGCCCCGTTATTACAAGCTTTCAAAAAAGAGGTTTTAAGAATTAATGAAAATAAGAAAAATAAAGTCCCACAAAAAATGGTTGAGTATTTGTTGGGTAAATACGATTTTTACAAAGCGATTTTGTTAGAAAGAGAGCAAAAAACTAAATTAGAGGCATACCATTTTAATAACACTCTTAATCGCAGCGTGAAAAATAAGCCTAAAAGAATTATCCCTTTAAGCAAATTGCCTACTAGAATGATTCATTTTGATTTCAAACCTAAAAGTTTCAATACATTAGAATTAGTTTTAAATGAAGGGTGGTCATTTTCATTACGCATTTATAATACAAGCTCTAAAGTAGAACCAAGCTTGAAATTTGATATTAAATTGCTTTCCATTCCTGTGAGTGTTGCAGTTTTTATAACAGCATTTTAGACAAGGAATTTTGACTCTATTCTCATCAAATACCAATAATTAAAACTTTATTGTTAATTTTTTAAAAAATGGTTTTTAATTACTCCATTTTATGGTTGTTGTAAAACTTATTTTTTAAACAAATCAGCTATAATCCCCTTTTTAAAAAGAATTAAAAGGGGTTTGAATGGTGTTTGACAGAACGATAAGCGTGAGAGAGAAAAAAGCGGCTAAGACGCTTGGGGTGGTGGGGGTCGTTTTTTTTATTTTATTTGGCATAATGATAAGTGGGGTGGCTTCACGCCAAGAGTGGGTGCAACAATTAGATTTATTTTTTATAGATTTGATCCGCAACCCAGCCCCCATTCAAGGGAGCGCGTGGCTTTCTTTCGTGTTTTTTAGCACTTGGTTTGCGCAAAGCAAGCTCACCACTTCTATCGCTTTACTCATTAGCGTGTGGTTTGGGTTTCAAAAACGCATCGCTTTAGGGGTGTGGTTTTTCTCTAGCATCTTATTAGGTGAAATCACCTTAAAACTCCTTAAGCATTTAGTCGCGCGCCCACGGCCTGCAACGAATGGCGAATTAGCCTTAGCGCATGGCTTCAGCTTCCCTAGCGGGCATGCTTTGGCTTCTGCACTTTTTTATGGCTCTTTGGCGTTGTTGTTGTGCTATTCTAATGCAAACGCTCGCTTTAAAACCATTGGCGCTATCATTTTACTTTTTTGGATTTTTTTAATGGCGTATGATAGGGTTTATTTAGGGGTGCATTACCCTAGCGATGTGTTAGGAGGGTTTTGTTTAGGGATTGCTTGGTCGTGTTGCTCTTTAGCGCTTTATTTAGGGGTTTTGAAACGCCCTTATAATCAATAAAGGCTTTTTTTACCAAACACTGATAACTAAAATTTTTAATTTTTAAAATTCTATTTTTTGATAAAACTCATTCCCTTAAGGGGATAGGGGGTATTTTGAAATAATTCTCCCCTTAACCCCCTTAAGAAAACCCCTTAACCCGAGAAGACCGCTTTTTTAATAAGCTATCGCTTGATTAAAATCAAGCTCTTTGCTATTTTTTGTAAAAAACGCTTTAAGCGTTTTTTAAAACCTCATTTTTAAAAAGAAAGTTGCGAGTTAGGGTATAATTCATCTTTCTTTTTGATTTCATCAAACTCGGCCTTATAGCGGTGAGACTCTTTTGGATCATAATCCACAACGCTCTTTAAAAAATCACGGAATTTTTTATTTTTTTCGCTGAGTTCTTGAGCCATAGTGTAGTCAATTTTTTCTTTGTATCTAGCGTTCAATAAAATAGCGCTTTTATCTTCATCAGTCCTTAAATCAATCACGCCAAAGACAGCTCGGCGTGTAAAAACCTAACCCCCACCATGTCCGGATAAAGCCATCTGTCCATGCCTTTTTGCGATTTTGAACTTTCTTCATGAAAAATGGTTTTTGTGTAGCATTTCAAATTTTCATTATCAAAAGCCATGTAGGTTAAAAAAGGGTGCAAATCCCTTTCATGCGTAATTGGAACGCTTGGCTTTCCAGCGCTTAAATCCGGCTCTTTCATAGCCGGCTCGTTTGCCGCGCTTTTTAAAGCGATTAAAATTGGTTTTTCTTGCACCTTAAAAAAAGGCACTTCTTCGCCCTTGTTTAAGGCTTCATAAATATAAGCGCTAACGCTCTGGTGTGGGGTTTTGCCCCCACAATCAAACATTTTTGCAATCTTGCCTTTTTCAAAAAGCTCTTTGGCCTTATGATAAATTTTAGTAGGGTTAATAGGCTCATCAATCGTTTCTAAAACGCTTTGAATGATTTCAATGTCTCGTGGCTTCATTTTTTACTCGCTAGGTATTCTTCATAACTGCCTTTAAAATCAATGATTTGAGCGCCTTTAGGGCTTGGGACTAATTCAATGATCCGGTTTGCATACGCATCAATCAACTCTCTGTCATGGCTTATGCAAATCACCGCCCCATCAAATTTATAAAGCGCTTCGCCCAAAGCGATAATCGCTTCTAAATCCAAATGGTTAGTCGGCTCGTCTAAGACTAAAAAATTCCCCCCTTCTAGCATGAGCTTGGATAAAACCATTCGGTGTTTTTCGCCCCCACTCAAAGCGTTCACGCACTTTTCTTGCTCTTCGCCATTAAAAAGCATCCTCCCTAATGCATTTCTCACCTCAGCGCTTTCAATCTTTTTATTGAAATTAAAGAGCCATTGATACAAGGTCTCTTCGCCGCTAATTTCTTCGCTCACGTTTTGAGGGAAATAGCCTTTTGAAACGGTCGCCCCCCATTTCACCACGCCCTTATCGGGCTTTAATTCTTCTACTAAAATTTTGCAAAGCGTGGATTTTCCCACGCCATTTGGCCCTATGAGGGCGATTTTATCTTTAGGCATCACTTTCAAGCTCACTTGATTTAAAACAATTTGCCCATCATAACTTTTAGAAATATTTTCGCATTCTAAGGCTTCGTTGCCAATGGTGCGTTTGGGTTTAAAAATGATGCTTGGATCCCTCCTGCTAGATACCGCTAGGCTTTGAATGTCTAATTTATCCAGTTGTTTTTGGCGGCTGGTGGCTTGCTTGGCTTTGGAAGCGTTAGCGCTAAAACGAGCGATAAATTTTTCTAGCTCTTCTTTTTCTTTGAGTTTTTTATTGCGTTCAGCCTCTTGCTGTTTAGCGATCAGAGTAGAAGCGATATACCAATCGTCATAATTCCCGCTAAATTCGCGCACGCTATGGAAATCCAAATCTAAAATATGCGTGCATACTGCATTCAAAAAATGCCTGTCATGGCTAATGACCACCATCGTGCCTTCATGGCGTTTGAGATTGTTTTCTAGCCATTCAATGGCGTTTAAATCCAAATTGTTTGTAGGCTCATCTAAAAGCAAAATATCCGGTTTAGGGAATAACACTTGAGCTAAAAGGATCTTAAATTTATCGCTACTTGGCAAGGTTTTCATCAAATCGTTATGCCTAGAGCTAGGAATGCCTAAATCTTCTAAAATCTTTTCAATCACCACTTCGCATTCATACATGGGATCTTCTTCTACGCAAATGGTTTCCAACTCCCCTAGTCTCGCATTCACTTTATCATCGCTCAAATCGCCTTCAGTGTATAAGCGCTCTTTTTCTTTGATAGCGTCATACAAACGCTTATTGCCTATTAAAACCGCATCTTTAAGGCTCAAATCTTCAAAAGCGTATTGATCCTGCCCTAAAACCCCCATTCTCATCCCGCTTGTGATGATAACTTCCCCACTGCTGCAATCAATACTCTTGCTTAAAATCTTTAAAAAAGTGGACTTTCCTGCGCCATTAGCCCCAATAAGCCCGTAGCGCTTGTTTTTATCCAGCTTGATATTCACGTTTTCAAACAATTTTTTAGTCGCATAGCGTTGCGTTAAGTTGATGGTTTGCAGCATCTTATGATTCCTTATTTTTTGTGATTAGACTTATAGAAAGTTTATTGTAGCGTTTTCTTTGCAATATTGTATCTCTTGTTTATTGTGGTTATCTGTAAGGTCTTTGACGCCCAAACCTTGTTCGAGCCTATATCATTTTCTCTTGCTTTTTTATTCAAATTAAGGTAAAAATAATGTTTTAAAGCAAAAAGGATCGTGTCATTGAAAGTATTTGATTATGAAGATGTCCAACTAATCCCCAATAAATGTATCGTGAATAGCCGTTCAGAGTGCGATACGACCACTACATTAGGTAAACACACATTTAAAATGCCCATAGTGCCAGCAAATATGCAAACAATCATCAATGACTCGATCGCAGAATTTCTAGCAGAAAATGGCTATTTCTACATCATGCATCGTTTTGATGGAGCGGCAAGAATCCCATTTATCAAAAAAATGAAGGAACGCCAATTAATTAGCTCAATCAGTGTGGGGGTAAAAAAGGAAGAATATCTTTTTGTAGAAGAGTTGGCCAAACAAGGATTAACGCCAGACTATATCACGATCGATATTGCGCATGGCCATTCAAATTCTGTCATTAGAATGATCCAACACATCAAAACGCATTTACCAGAAACTTTTGTGATTGCCGGAAATGTTGGCACGCCAGAAGCAGTCCGTGAATTAGAGAATGCCGGTGCTGACGCTACGAAAGTTGGCATCGGGCCCGGGAAAGTGTGTATCACCAAAATCAAAACAGGCTTTGGCACTGGTGGTTGGCAACTGGCGGCTCTTAGATGGTGCGCTAAAGCAGCAAGAAAGCCGATTATTGCAGATGGTGGCATTCGCACGCATGGGGATATTGCAAAATCAATACGCTTTGGCGCGACAATGGTCATGATTGGCTCGCTTTTTGCAGGGCATGAAGAATCGTCTGGAGAAACAAAAATAGAAAATGGTATCGCATATAAAGAATATTTCGGATCTGCATCAGAATTCCAAAAAGGTGAAAAGAAAAATATCGAAGGTAAAAAAATTTGGATCCAACATAAAGGATCCTTAAAAGATACGCTGATTGAAATGCATCAAGATCTACAATCTGCGATCTCTTATGCAGGTGGGAGAGACCTTGAAGCGATTCGAAAAGTTGATTATGTGATTGTGAAAAATTCAATTTTCAATGGAGACACACTCTAAAGAAGATCAATGAAAGCGAAGACAGAAAAATGGGCTTATTTTTCAAGCGATTTGCTTTGATTGGGTTTTTTATTGTTTTTTGATCCTTTCTTTATTTTCATTGCATCTTATTGGATCATTTTCTGTTTAAATTCAAACGCATAGCGTTTAAGGGCTAATTTTTATGAGCGAAATGCCTTTCAATGCAATCGCATAAAATATGGATGGCAAGAATATGGATTTCTTGGATTCGTGGCGTATCATCACTAGGGACAATCAAGGCTATATCGCTTAAAGGCTTCATTTTTCCTCCATCACGCCCCACTAAACTAATCGTTTTAATCCCCAAATCTTTAGCCTTTTCATAAGCTTTTAGGACATTTTTGGAATTACCGCTTGTAGAAATCCCTATCAAAACATCTTCTTTATTCCCTAGCGCTTCTAATTGTCTGGCAAACACTTCTTCATAGCCATAATCATTCGCAATGGCCGTGAGGGCTGAGGTATCCGTGCTTAAACTTATCGCGCTCAAACCCTTTCTTTCCAACTTATAGCGCCCGGTCAATTCAGCGGCAAAATGCTGCGCATCGCTCGCACTCCCCCCGTTACCGCAAATAAGGATTTTTCCTTGATTTTCTAAAGTTTCTATCAAAAGTTGGACGCTTTGGATTAACGCTCCTTCCAAACTTTCTAAACTTTTTTCTAACGCTTCCTTATGGGCTAAAAATTCTTTTTTAATCAAATCCTTAATCATTGTGTGTCCTTTTAATTTTTTCTATAATAGCGCTTGTAGAATACCCTTCTTCAAACGCCATCAAACAAGTTTCTTTAACCAACTCGCTCCCTATGACTTCTTTATTGAGATAGTCCGCCCCCTTGACTAAAATATCAGGCTTTAGGGCTTGGATTAATTTTATGGGCGTGTCTTCTTCAAACACCACGACATAATCCACGCAAGACAAACTCGCTAAAAGAAAAGCTCTGTCTTTTTCGCCCACTATGGGGCGTTTATCCCCCTTAAGCCTTTTAATGGAAGCATCGCTGTTTAACCCTACAATGAGAATATCCCCTAAAGCTTTAGCCTTTTGCAAATAGCTCGCATGCCCTTTATGGAGAATATCAAAACAGCCATTGGTGAAAACGACTTTTTGTTTATGATGCTCTAAAATGTTTAAAAGCTTTTCTAAAGAAAGGATTTTAGGGTGCGTTTGGTTTAAAATCAAAGCGATTTCTTCCAAACTCGCTAACGCGCTCCCCATTTTACCCACCACCACAGCCGCTGCTGCATTGGCAAACTCGCAAGCTTTTTTAAGATCTTTTGACTCTAATAAAGAAAGCGTTAAAGCTGCAATCACCGTATCGCCTGCCCCGGTTACATCATAAACTTCTTTAGCGATGGTGGGGCAATTGATTAGCTCGTTTTTTTCCAAAAAAGCGATGCCTTGCTCGCTCAAAGTGACTAAAGGCATGGCGATATGATAAGTTTCTTTTAAGATTTTAAGCGCTTTTAATAAATTGGCATGGCTGTCTAATTTCAAATGGAGCGCTTGCTCTAATTCAAAACGATTGGGCGTGATCAAACTCGCATGGGAATATTTGCTATAATCTTTCCCTTTAGGGTCGCATAAAATGAGCTTGCGGTGCGTGTTGGCCAATGCAATGATGGTTTGGGTGAGTTCAAAATCCAAAACGCCCTTATTGTAATCTGAAAGGATAACCCCATCCATTTCTTGGATTTTTTCTGCGATAAAGTCTAAAAGATGTTTTTTTAAATCGGCGTTTAAGGGATCTTTGATTTCCTTATCCACGCGCACGATTTGTTGGTTTTGCACGATAATGCGCGTTTTGAGCGTGGTGCAACGGGTTTTATCTACTAAGACGCCTGAAGTGTCAATCTCTCTTATTTTTAAAGCGTTAATGAAATGCTTGCCCTCTAAATCATCGCCCACTACCCCACATAAAAAGACTTTAGCCCCTAAAGAGATGAGGTTATTGGCCACATTAGCCGCTCCGCCTAAATTCTTGCTCTCTTTTTTGACTTCTAAAACAGGCACAGGGGCTTCAGGCGAAAGGCGTTCGCTCTTCCCCCATAAATAATAATCAGCGATCAAATCCCCTATGACTAAGATTTTTTTCATGCGTATTGTTCTTTAAAAATCGCATGGATATGGGGCAAATAATCCTTAATGCCGCTTTCTAAATCGTATAAGGGGGTGTAGTCTAAATCCAAAATAGTGGGTTCAAGATGCGCTTGCGTGTACTCTTGGAAAAAAGGATAAGGGTTTTTAATATAACTCACTTTAAAATCCCCTAAATGCTCTTTTAAAATGCTAACAATCTCATTATAGCTCCTGGCTTGCGAATAACCCACATTATAAACCCCGCTTTTTTGGGCTTTCATCGCTTTCACATTCGCTTGGATCACATCTTCAATATAGACAAAATCCCTTAACTGCTCGCCAAATTCAAAAAGCTTGACTTCCTTAAACGCTAGCGCTTGCAAAGCGAGTTGCAAAACCATGGAGGCGGTTTTTTCCTTATAAAATTCCCTAGGCCCATAGACATTAAAAAATCGTAAGCCCACTTGAATGAGATCGCTTGAATGGGATCGGACAAATTCGTCCATGCAAAGCTTAGAAAAGCCATAAACATTTTCAGGGCTTTCGTTTGAGCCTACCACATTGGGGGCTTTGGTGTTACCATAAACGCCTGCTGAAGAAGCGTAAATCACTTTAGCCTTTTTGGGTTGGGCGATTTCTAAAAGCCGTAAAAAAGCCTGATAGTTGGTTTTCATCACTAATTCTTGATCTAACATGGTTGTATCAGAGATAGCGGCCTGGTGGAACAAATAATCAAAATGCAACTTTTCTAAACGCCTTAAATCTAAAGGGTTATTAATATCAGCCGTGATCACTTCCCCCTTAAAACCGATTAAATTTTTAAAATGCCCTAAAGAACTCGGACGACCATTGCTTGAAAGCGTGTTGCTACGGAATTTATCTAAAATGATCACTTTAGCTTTAGGGTGGTTATCTTGAAAATAAAAGGCCAAATTACTGCCCACAAAACCAGCCCCACCGGTAATTAAAATCGTTTGATTCTCTAATTCATCATCAATATAACGCATTATTATCCTTATTTAATCCAATCAATCATCTCTTTAAGATTTTTACATTGTATCCAAGAATGAGGAGTTTTTAAAAAATTTGCGCTCAATAAGAGGTTATTTTTAACTTTAGCGTTCAAGCCGGCTAACATGTCGCTTTCTTTATCGCCTATCATAAAAGATTTTTCCAAACAAATTTGATGCTCTTTGGAGGCTTGTAAAATCAAAGAGGGTTTTGGCTTCCTGCAAGCGCAATTTTCTTCTGGGGCGTGCCTGCAAAAATAAATGCCATCTAAATTAAAACCTAATTCTTTAAGCAAGCTTTCTTGGAGGTATGCGGTGAGGTTTTCAAAGTCTTTAAGGGTGTAATAGCCTCGGTTGATCCCGGATTGGTTGGTGATTAAAAGCAGTTTATAACCTAAAGATTTCGCATGCCTTAACAATTCAAAAATCCCTTTTTGGAATTCAAAATCTTCTTTTTGGCTCACATAGCCTTTATCAATATTAATAATGCCGTCTCTGTCTAAAAAAAGGGCTTTGTTAGCGCTCATGGTGGCTTTCTTGGTGTGGTGTGGTGTGGTTTTGGTGGTGCATCATATCGCTTTGGTGCTGCATTGCATGGGGTGTTTGGTGGTTAATGAGCATGATCCCCATATAAAGGACATAAAGCCCAAAAACCCCCATCAAACTTTTAGACAAAAGATTGAAAAATTTCCTATAAGAGGTAGAAATTTTACTCAAAAAAACCCCCATTAAAAACAACGGCACGCTAGTGCCAAGCCCAAAAGAAAGGCCTAGCATCGCCCCCATAAACGCGCTATGACTAAGAATCACGCTCGCTAAAAACGAATACACCATCATGCAAGGCAAAAACCCGTTCAACACGCCTAAAAAATACAGCCCCAAAACGCTTTGAGATCGCAAGGTTTTTTTCATCAAAAGAGAAATGAAAGGGATTTCAAAGCTTAATTTTTCCACTTTAGATCCTAAAAGCGCTAAAAGGATTAAAACAATCCCCATGCCCATCAATAAAGCGCCCCTAAAACCCATGCCCACGCTAAGGCTATGCCCTAATCCTGCCGTTATAGCCCCTAAAAGCATGTAAGTGCTGATCCTTCCTAAATTATAAAAGGCATGGCAAGCGAGCTGGTAAGAAAAACTTGTCGTTTGAGACAATCTTATTTGACTAAACGCGCTCACAATCCCCCCACACATGCCCACACAATGCCCTAAAGACATGCTCAAGGCGGCCACAAACATGCCTAAAAAACTCAAATTGTGCATCATTTGCATTTTAGTATCCCCGCTTTTTTAAGAGCGATCTCCATGCCGTCAAAAACCAAGCGCTCCTTACAAACAGAATGCACTAAAAACGCGCTCAAAAATTTCGCATCGCCCCCACAAAGATAGATTTTTTGATCTTTGGCTAAATGTTGGATACAAGCAATCACGCTCAAAATCATGCCATAATTCACGGCGTCTCTGGTGTTTTTAGGTAAAATTTCTAAAGAATCTAAGGCTTTGAAAGGCTGCTCTAAGATTTTAGCGCTTTTTTTATACGCATGGGTATATTGGGCTAATCCGGGTAAAATACACCCCCCTAAATGCTTGCCCTCTTTGATTAAATCTATCGTAATCGCGCTCCCTGCATCCACCACCACGCCATTAGCCACCGCCAAACACGCCATTTGCCGGTCTATCCCAAGCCCTATATAATCGGTTTCTAAATGAAAAAATCCTGCAATATTTTTAGCGTTAGGGTAACAATCTAAAAGGGCTTTTTCATTTTCTTCATTCACGCTAATGTAAAAAATTTCCTTTTGAATGTCCAAACGCTTTAAATCTTCTTTAGCGCTTGAAAAGAGCCGATAACCTTGTGCAAAATGGATGCGCGTGTTGCCTATATCGCATAAAACCAGGTTTTTCAAATCTTTAAAAGATTGCCCAGCTGGCATAGGCTCACTTCTTATTCATTTCTAAAGCTTTTCTTCTTTCTTCAAGCTCTTTTTCATCTCTTTCTTGATGTTCTCTCGCCCTTTGTTCAAATTCTCTCGCTCTTTGTTCGGCTTTAGCTTTTTTCTTTTCTTCTTTCAAGCGGCGTTTTTCTTCTTTAGGACTGAGTTTTGGCTCTTCTTTTGGAGCGTTATTCTCTGCACCTTTTTTAATAGCGTTATTTTGATCATTAATAGGCTCACGCCTTCTAGCTTTAACTTCTTCTTCTTCAAAACCGCTATTTTTTGGCTTAGCTTTGTCTTCTTCTAAAGGCTGTTTATTTTCTTTAGTTTTATGCCTTTCTTGCAAATAAATAGGAGCGTTTCCTTTTTCTCCTTTTTGAGACGGCTTGAATTCAGCCGCATGGGGGTAAAGTTTTGGCTTAAAATCATTATAATCTAAATAATAGCGATCGTAATACACCCGATTTTTGTCATAAAACACCCCTTTATCCAAACGATTAGATGAAAAAAACTTGAAACTACCTATCGTTGGTGTTTTATAGACATTATACGAATCAAAACTATTCAAATCCACCTCTATCACATACCCGCGCTTTTCTAAAGAATACAATTTATTGTGGTTTAATACAATGGTATTGAGCGAAGCAAAGGGTAATTTCACGCTGTTTAATTCCCTCAAACTCTTATCCATTTGCAAAATCTGCCCGTCTAAAGTCAGCACATACAAAGTCCCTTTATCATAGAGCAAATCCACAATATCCCCATCATAGTTGAACTCTTGACCGCTCACCACTGAAAGGATGCGCTTTCCTGTAGAAGCGATCATGTTATTGCCATCCACGATAAGGTAGGTGATATTGTTAAAAAACTTATCGCTGCTAATAACAATATTTCTAATAGGCGTAGGGTTTCCATGCACATAATCCACGACCAACAAACGCCCGTCTAACATGGGGAACACCACGACCGTATCCATAAAAATAGGCATCGCCATTAAAGAATTGATCGTGGTGCTCGGAGAACCTTTCTCGCTAAAAAGCAATTTTTGAGAAGTGATGTCGTATAAATTCGCTGAATTGTCCGCTAACACCACCGCTAAAAGATTCCCTTTAACGCTCGCGCTCAAGGCAAAAGTCTCCAAAGGGATAATGATAGATTGTTGGCTGGCGTTAGGGTTATTGCTAATCAATTCCACTTGATGGCAGGCTTTATCTTGAACTTCTGCTTCAACGCCTTTTAATTTCAATTCCGTTTCTTTAGTCTTAGCCACCTTGCTTTTTCTTGTTTTTTCATCCACTTTATTCAAGCAATCTTGCGCGAGGATAAAAAACCCTTGACTCTCATTTAAAAAACTGCTTTCATAATTGAAATTCTTACCGATTCTTAGCTGCGTCAAACCTTTATCGCCTATCACCGCCCCGTTTTTCAAAATGGCTCCATAACGATTGGACGAAACGATACTTTCTTGCAAATGGTTAGGGAAATACGCTTCGCCTTTAATTTGGGATTTAGAGGGTTTGAAGTATTTTCTCATGTTACAGCCACTGAAGATAATGAGAGTTATCAGTAAGATTAAAAATTGTTTGTTCATCAAATCAATGCGTTCCTTGAATAGTTTCTTTTTTTAGATGGGTTGGTTTGGAAAGGTTTTGTTGGGTATCTTCTAATATTCCATAATGTTTTAAAACAGAAATCATAGCATATAATGAAGAACTTAAAGGGATAGTTGATAAATTTTTATGCGCGTTTGTGATCGCATCTTTAGAATTTTCCTCATACAATAAATCCACCGCTTGCAAAGCGCTCATCTCTTTAAGAATGGGGCTTTTTTCAAGCAAGTTTTTATCTCTAGAGAGCGATGCGTAAGAATATTGTGCAAAAATTTTGACGATTTCATTAGACGATTGCGAAAGTTTTTTAAACGCATTCACATCGTTATGCTCGCTCGCTCTGGCGAATTGATACAAATCATACAATTGTGGGGCGACTTCTTTGAGTTTGTTTTGTAAGGCTATATTATTAGGGCTCTCTAGCGCTTCATTATAAATTTGAGTGATCCGCTCTTTAGTTTGCTCATGCTTGTAATCTTGCAACTTTGTATCCCCCAAATAAGCGATAAAAGCCACCACGATAAACAATAAAACCCACTTATAGCGCTTGAAAAATTTTTCTAATCTAAACGCCCCCTCTAAAAGCTTTTCATCGCTTTTAAACTCGCTCTTAACCTGCTCTAAATTTTCCTTAATGCTCATGCCTTGCTCACTCCCGTGCTGCCAAACCCCCCGCTTCCTCTTGAAGTTTCATCTAATTGTTCGCATTCTATAAATTCGGCTTTATAAGTTTTTTGAACCACCCCTTGAGCGATCCTATCCCCTACTTGGATTGTAAAATCTTTATCGCTCAAATTCGCTAAAATGACCTTAATTTCGCCCCTATAATCATTATCCACCGTGCCAGGAGAATTTAACACCATCACTTGATGGTTCAACGCCAATCCGCTACGGGTACGCACTTGCAATTCATACCCCACTTCTAAAGACAAACAAATCCCTATTCTCACTAACCCCACGCTATGAGGTTTGATGATTGCATTTTCTACCGCATGCAAATCAAAGCCTGAAGAACCTTCGGTTTGGTATTTAGGGATAAGGGCGTTCGGATGGATTTTTTGGATTTTAATTTTCATCAAAACAAATCTCTTTATAATAAATGTCTAAAATTTCAAAATCGCTTTCCCCACTAGGCAATTGGATACTGACTGCATCGCCCTTGCTCTTGCCGATCAAACTTTTTGCAATCGGTGAACCAAAAGAAATCAGCCCTTTAGCCGGATCGCTCTCCACGCTCCCTACTATCGTATAAGAAAACTCTTTATCGTTATCCAAATTAAGGATTTTAATCGTGCTCCCAAAACTCACTTTATGGTGCGTTAAAACGCTTGGGTCAATCACTTGAGCGTTAGAAATGATCTCGCTCAAATCCACGATTCTCGCTTCAATGAAGCGTTGTTTTTCTTTAGCGGCATGGTATTCAGCGTTTTCTTTCAAATCCCCATGCCCTCTAGCAATATCAATTTCTTTCACAATATTAGGTCGTTCCACCTCTTTTAATTGCTTCAATTCCGCACAGATTTTATTGTATCCATGCATACTCATAGGTTCTTTATTCATTTAATCTCCTAAGCTTATTCAGTAGAGATTATAGTAAAAATTAAGTTAAATTCAGCAAAAAAGCCATCTCTTTGGCGACTTTTCTGCTACTCCCACTGGCTAAATATTCCCTTAATCTCAAGCTTTCTTTAAAATAGCGTTCTCTATCCATCGTTTCATACGCTTTTAACAAACTCTCCACGCTCAAAAAATGCTGGATCAATTCGGGGTGTAACTGGCTCTCCCCAAGCCCTGGAGTCTCATCGTTTAAGGCGTTATAAAAGATATTCGCTAACCCTATGTAATGCAAATTGACAAACATTCTAGCGATCAAAAAATCCATCGTTTTAGCCCTATACGCTAACACAAAAGGCGTGCCAATCAGAGCAGCCTCTAAAGTCGCCGTGCCGCTGCAAATGAATGCAAACTCCGCTTCAAATAAACTCTTATGCGCATCGTAAGAAATTTCAAAACATTCAATATCTTCTCCATAAAGAGCTTTCAAATCCAACCCCTTAAAGAAACTCGGCACGACCAACACACGCCTTTTAAACCCTTCGTTTTGCTCCAAAATGCGAGCCACTTCAACAAACAAAGGGAATATTTTAGCGATTTCACTTTTTCGGCTCCCTGGCATAAACACTAAAGTTTCACCCTTAATATCTTTTTTATAATATTTAATCTCATCTAGTAAGGGGTGTCCTACGTATTGGGCTTTTTGTTGGTAATAACCCGCTTCAAAAGGCAAAATCGCGCCCAAAAAATCGCAATATTTTTCAAGGGTTTTAGCGCGCCATTTTTTCCATGCCCAAACTTGCGGTAAAATATAATACATGATTTTTTTATGAGGGTCTTGTTTTTTGATTTTTTTGGCTAGGGGGATATTGAAAGAAGAAGCATCCATTAAAAGCACCATGTCCGCTTGCTTGGCTAATTGGACCATTTCTTTATGCACTTTGAGTAAAAAACCTAAACGGCCTATCACATCTTTAAAACCCATGATAGAAAATTCCCTTGGGCTATAAAGCGCGCCATTACCTTCAAACACGCCAATGAAACGATAATCTTTGGGCAAATTACGGCGTAATTCCTCCAAATGCACATTGGAGCTCGCTTCTAAAGCGCTCACTAAAATCGTGGGCATTATTTGTCCTTCAAAAGATTTTGGACTTGATAGAGCTTGATTTCTTTATGCAAATCCCTCAATTCAATTTTGAGCAACGCAATTTCAAAATCTTTTTTAGAAAGGTGGTTTTTTAAAAGCCTGTTTTCGCGCAAAACGCTGCGGTGTTGCAAATAAAGCCCTTCATTAAACAAACGCTTGCATGGTTTAGCTTTGATGATTTGATTGTCTTTAGTGTAAATTTCCACTTCTTCAAGGGCTTTAGGGAAAATCCATTCTTCTGTATTTTGTGGTTTTTTGTTGGAGTGGGAGTTTTCTTTTTCTAATTGTTTTTGATAGATTTCTTGTTTCAAACCCTTTAAGGTATTTTTTTTCTTACGCAAGATTTCTTGGACTTGTTTCAATTCCAAACGGATTTTTTTTAAAACTTCTCTAGTGTCTTTAATTTCTTGCTGGTAGGCGTTTAATTCTTCTTGCATTAGTGGTTATTTCGCTAGCATTTCCAAAGACAACAAACGCATTTCATTGCCTTGAGTGATAATTACATTCTTGCTGTGGCATTTTTCGCACACCCCATAATCCAAAGCGTTAGGCTTAAAAACATGCGAACAATCCTTACACTCTAGTTCAACTTTTTCATCTACAATATCCAAAACAGCGTCTTTGCACACCAAAGATTCTTCTCTAAAAGTCTCAAACGCACTCACAAACAAGCTCTTATCCATAGCGCTTCTTTCACCAATACCGACCACGACTCTTTCAATCTTATGGGCTTGATTTTTCTTCGCATGCTCTTCGCAAAGAGCGATCAGAGAAGAAACGACCGAGTATTCATGCATACTAAACCTTAATCTTTAAATTTACCCTATTATATTGTATTAGAGTAATCTTTTAGTTTATTGCTTAAGATTTAATAGCGTGTTAAGGATTTGATCAGATGTGGTTACCGCTTTAGAGTTCGCTTGAAAGCCCCTTTGGACCACAATCAAATTCGTTAAACTCCGGCTTAAATCCACGTTACTAGACTCCAATTTAGACCCTGAAATCGAACCCCTACGCCCCGTATTAGCCGCACCGATTAAAGCTTGCCCAGAGTTTCCGGTTTGAGAAAAGACATTCCCTCCTAAAGCTTGCAAGCCCGCATCGTTAGCGAAATTCGCTAAAGCCACTTGAGCGAGCGCTAAAGTCCTGCCATTACTAAATGCCCCTAAAAGCACCCCATCAGAATCAAAACGGACATCCATCAAATCGCCCGCTTGATAGCCGTTTTGCTCAATCGCATAAGTTTCAGAAATCTTATCCACGCTCGTGAGCCCGTCAAAGCTCCCTGATGAACCAAAGGCCAAATTGATGCGTTGGGGGGCATCAGCGCCATTTTTAGGATCAAATTGCAAAAGAGGCGGGTTCATGCCAGCGAGCGATCCGTCATTATTGAAACGCAAACGGCCTCCTTCAAACACATTCGGCCTAGCCGCTGACCCCCCTACTAATTCCCCAGGCTCAGGCACGATCACCCTAAAATTCCATTCCGCCCCCCCACTCCTATAAAATTCAATGCGCATGGCGTGTTTAGTCCCTAAACTATCTATCACATCAATGCTTGTCGCATGGGTAGCATGGGTGAATTTAGAGCTGCTTGCTGACGCTCCCCCTTCAATCAAAGAAGCGGTGTTAAGCCCTTTCATCGCATTTTTAAACAAAACATTGTTCGTTACGCTGTCTGAAGAATACCCGCTCACAAAAATATTAAGGTTTTCTTTAATAATATTTTTATTGTCTTTATTGTTGATTTCAAACATGCCGTATTGGTTGACAGTAACCCCTATAGAAGCGGCTGAGTCTTGGTAATTATCCGCTAAGCTAGGATCTTTTACGATATTAGCGTCATGCTGGATTAATGCACGCAAGTCTTCAGTGGTCCTAAACTGCCCAATATCCGCATTAGGGCTAATAGAATGCGTGTAGCTGTATTTAAAGGCCGTTACATCTTTATCGCCATCTAAAAAGTTAGCGAACGCCCCGGTCCCGGCTTGAGTAACCACAATGTTTTTAAGCTTTTCATCGCCGTCCAATTCATTGGTGTTTTCCAAACGCAACTGCTTGCCGTCTAAATAAGCTTCAATCCCTGTTTGGCTTTTAACCGCATTGATCGCATTTTTAGCCGCCACTAAGCTTGAAGTCCTGCTCACCGCAGAATCGTTCGTGAAAGAAATCTTAACCCCATTCAATTCAAGCGTGCTGTTTTCTGCGGAAGGGAGGATGTCTTTGACCATTTTGGCGCTCTTATAACTCACCCAAATCCCTTGATTTTCATTCAATAAAAGAGCGTCGCCATCTTCATTGTATAAAGAGCCCATGTCTTCAGCGACTTGAGCTAAATTCGTGCTTGAATCATACACCGGATTAATGCCATCTGAGGGGGTTTTGGCTGAAGAATCCAAAGCAAATATCGCTGCTGTTTGATCCGCATGCCTTCCAGCGTTTAAATTCGCCCTCATAGAAATGCGGTTACTCGCTCTGGCTGGCATCACCATTCCTGGATCAATTCTAATGTTTTCCAAAGGACCGGTATTATCCACTTTTAAAGCGTCCGTATCGCTCCCTTTATTACCGGTATCGCTCCCGTTTCTCACCCACCCTTGCACCACAAGCCCGCCGGTGGTAACCAAACTCCCTTGCGAGTCAAAAAGGAACTCCCCATCTCTAGTGAAATTACGAGTGATCCCCCTATCAGGGCTAATGATAAAAAAACCATCGCCTTGAATCGCTAGATCGGTTTTGACATCCGTGTTTTGGATATTGCCTTGTGAAAAGATTTTAGTCGTCGCATCTACGCCCACCCCAAGCCCCACTGAAAAGTCATTCTGCCCCGCTAACCCGTTTTTATAGGGTGCAGTAGCGATGAGTTTGACTTGAGAGAGCATATCCACAAAAGAAGCTCTAGAATATTTAAAACCGGTAGTATTCACATTCGCAATATTATTACTTTCAATATCCAAAGCGATTTGGTGGGCTTGCATCCCATTAACACCAGACCATAAAGACCTAAGCATGGTTATCCTTTAATGTAAAGAAATTCAATCTATGCCAAATAAAGCAAAAGTCGTTCCTAAATGGCTTTTTAAAACGATTGATTGCGGATTTAAGGTTTTGTTGGAAGTGTTATGGATAAGAGTTAGTCAAACTCATAAGGGATAGAGAGATAGGGGGTTTTGCAACACCCCCCTAACAACGCTGTTTAAAATTATCGCTCAAGCCCTAAATTTTGACTCGCTTCAATTTAAAATCTTGCATTCATGATCTTGAATCTCTTCGGCTGAAGCGCGATTGGAAGTCAGTGGATTGAATTGCGTCGCTAACAAGACAAATGAGTTGTCATTTTGTTGCACCACCGCTAACCCATAATCTCCCATGCGTTTGCGCGCTCCTGGCACTTCTTTGGCAAGCATCACAAACGGGCTTTTTTGCACTAACTCGCTCTCTGTTACCCGACGCGCCAAGTATTTATGCCCGTTCAAGCCGCCCGGTAATGGCGACCAACGGCTGTTGATGTTTTTTAGATTGTTATCCAGGTGTTTGCGCGCTTCAGGGCTAATGCAAGAAATGTGGATATGCAAATGGTTTTGCGAACGGCCTTTGCGAGAGTTTATCGTCAAAGAGATTGCGCTATCAGGAATGGGTTTGCCGTATTTTTGACTCATAAAATCGCGCGCCTGCCAGGATAAGTAAAAAAAGTTAGGCGTAGAAGGATCAAGCAACAAAGGGCTTTCAACGCCATCAATGCGAGTTGTTGGCATCAACAAATATTGCAACGGGCCGTTAATATCTTTTAAAACCACATAGCCGGCATTGGGTTTGACTTCTATGCATGGGTTTTGGTCTTTCTCATAATTAGGCAAACATTTTTCAAAAACAATCTTACGCAACACATTCGGATCTTTAGCGCTTAAGCTATGAGTCATAACAACGATAGCTACCACCGCCGAAAAAAGAAAGCCCATTTTTTTCATCTTTTTACTCCTTGTTTGTAAATGGATTTTTAATATTAACCTAAAAAACTTTAATTATTATGGTTATTGGATCGAGTTTTAACTTATTGGTGGCATTTGGTAACTTGTTTTAAAAAAGAGCTTTTTGAACACTCACTAGCTAAAGAAAACTTAAAAATAATCAAAGGTATTTTTTAAAATAAACACAATAAAAGAGCTTGCAAAAAGCAAGCGATAGTTTTTGTAATGCGATTTTAGGGTTAGAGAGAATCCTTATCAAAATAAAGCGTTTTATAACCCTGCTTTAGATAACATGAAAATATCAAATCAAATAAGGACATTACCATGCAAGATTTACCCCCATGCCCTAAATGCAACGACGCATACACCTACCATGACGGCACGCAATTGGTTTGCTCTAGCTGTTTGTATGAATGGAATGAAAGCAAGGCTAATGATGAAGAATTGATCGTTAAAGATTGCAACAATAATGTTTTACAAAACGGAGACTCCGTTATTCTCATTAAAGATTTAAAGGTTAAAGGTCCATCTTTAGTGCTTAAAAAAGGCACCAAAATCAAAAACATCAAGCTTGTCAATAGCGATCACAATGTGGATTGCAAAGTGGAAGGGCAGAACTTGTCTTTAAAATCTGAATTTCTTAAAAAAGCCTAGAAATAAAAAACTTAAGGATTTTTTAAACTTGTAAAAGGTTATTTTTTAGAAAAAATCAACTTATCCAATTTGAAAAAAATCACCGCTCCAATGGTTTGCCCTAAGAAAAGATTGAGCCACAGCGGAAAATTAAAATAATAAAAAACCTCCATGAAAGGCAGCATGACTAACGCGCTCAACATCCATCTCAGCCAATAAACCAAAAATAGCTTAGAAGCGTATTCTAATCCAAGTTTCTTAAAAAATTCTCGCATAGGACAACCCTTTAAATCTTTTTTGCAAACCCTCCCTAAAAAGGAAAGCTTACCATTAAGGAAAATCCCTAAATCTCATGCCCTTAGACAGCCGTATAAGACATTCTTCTTTCAAAAAGTTTGCTCTCGTAATTGCCTAAATCCCTACCATCTACAAGAGCGAAAGCCTCGCCAAAAGTTGCCAATAAGGCAGAATCTAACTGCATGTCTTTATGGCGGTTCAATGGGATAAAGACTTCCTTGCGATCGCTTTGAAAATCAAACGCCAATAAGGAATCTTGCAAATACACTTCCACCCTAGAAGCGTTTTTCACCACGCTGTTTTGGCCTAGCTTCAAGCCTTGCACTTCAGCGCTCTTAATCCCACACGCATGGCATAAGGACACAAACATGCTCTCTTTTGAAATGGTCGCAAACCAAGGCAAACTCTCTCGTTTCGGTAAATTTTCTTTACCCTCTAAAGCCTTTTGTCTTTTAGGCATGTCATGCTTAATGAACGCATAGAAATTACGAACGCTTTCTTTGGGAGTGATCCCTTTGAGCTGGTTGGCAATATTAGCCACGCTCGCATCGTCTCTTTCATAACGCCCCATCGCTACAAAATCGTTCGCATCAAACAAACGATCCTTTAATTGGTAGCTAGCGACCTCATAAGACAAATGGACTTGCTTTTTTTGAGCGCTTTTTGAAAAATCCACTTGCAAATAAGGCACGCCAAAATTGAGCATGCTTTGATAATTAGCATGATTGCCTTGTAATTTCACATTGCTCGCTACAACGCTCGGCATGGGAATAAACAACGAAGTGTGTTCTGCAGAATCAAAATCAATGCTATAATGAGCATCTATTTTATATTTTGCAACACTCCCCTTGCGTTCTTCTGCCTGTAGAATTTGCGCTCCTAAAACAGCGCCTGTAGCGCCTAAAGCAGTCGTTTTAATAAAATCCCTTCGTTTCATATTCATAACTATAACTCTTTTTGTAATTTTTAAATTCGTTGAATGAATGAAAAAGTAAGACACACACCAAAAAATTGGTGAGTGTCCAAAAACCTAAATTTTGAAAGACAAAGCATTCCTAAAAAAGAACGCTTAAAGAAAAGGGTTACTTTTTCTTTTTCATATGGTGCATGTCTTTGGCATGCATGTCTTTCATCATTTTTTGGTGTTTTTCAAGAGCTTTTTTAACTCCCTCAGCGTATTTGGGGTCAGCTTTCTTGAAATGCTCCAATTGCTTATCCACAATTTCCTTATGAGTAACATGAGCTAAAGACCCTCCAATAGTGTCATACAATCTTTCTTTTTCATCAGCTGGCAATGAGCGGTAGTAATCGCCTGGTTGGGTGTAGTAATCGCTATCCTCAGCTCTGTAATCCCAATTCCACACTTCAAATTCTTTCTCAATGTGAGCTAAATTGAACTTAGGATCCCTCGCACTCTTATTTCTTTATAACCAGGCAATGAGCTAGGTGTATAGTTTTGTAAAGAGCCATAATACCCATTTTGCATGTAACCATCTCTGCTAGAAGAGTGGAACGGACATCTTGGTCTATTAACCGGTATTTGAGGGTAATTAACGCCTAAGCGGTAGCGGTGTGTATCCCCATAAGAGAATAAACGAGCTTGCAACATTCTGTCTGGGCTATAGCCAATTCCAGGAACGACATTCGCCGGAGTGAAAGCCGCTTGTTCTACTTCTGCGAAATAGTTTTCCGGATTTTTATTCAATTCTACAATGCCCACTTCCATCAACGGATAATCTTGGAGATACCAAATTTTAGTAACATCAAACGGATGGAATCGATACTTCTTAGCATCCTCTTCTGGCATGATTTGAACAGACAATTTCCATTTTGGGAAATCCCCTCTAGCGATCGCATCGAACAAATCCCTTTGATTGGAATCGGGATCATACTTTCTGACTTCTGCGGCTTCTTCATTAGTCAAGTGCTTAACGCCTTGCATGGTGTGAAAGTGGAATTTCACCCAAAAGCGTTCGCCTTTAGCGTTGATAAAGCTAAAAGTGTGGCTGCCAAAACCATCCATATGGCGGAAAGATTTAGGGATCCCTCTATCGCTCATAACCCATGTAACTTGGTATAAACTTTCAGGAACATTGCTCCAAAAATCCCATACCATGTCGGGGTTAGGCAAATTGGTTTGAGGATCTCTTTTTTGAGTGTGGATAAAATCAGGGAATTTGATCCCATCACGGATAAAGAAAACCGGTGTGTTGTTGCCTACTAAATCCCAGTTACCTTCTTCAGTGTAATACTTCATCGCAAAACCTCTTGGGTCTCTCACCGCATCCGCACTGCCTTTTTCACCAGCCACATGTAGAAAATCTAAAAAAGCATTCTGTTTTTTTGCCCACTTTAGAGAAAATTTTCGCTTTAGTGTATTTAGTGATGTCTTTAGTCACGGTGAAAGTGCCATAAGCCCCACTTCCTTTAGCATGCACAACCCTTTCAGGGATTCTTTCTCTGTCAAACGCTGCTAACTTTTCCAAAAACCAAGTGCTTTGTAAAAGAACAGGACCTCTAGGGCCAGCCGTGATCACATTGTTGTCATCCCAAACGGGAGCGCCAAAAGCAGTGGTTTGTTTCACATCTTTATTAACCATCTTTTTTCCTTTTATGATTTTGAACTTCGTAATATGATACTAGACCAATTACTTGTGGTGATTATTACATAATTTGTTATACAAAGACTAACAAGATTCAATTTCCTTAAAAAATCCTTTTTTTAAGAATAAAAAACCCCCTTAAGTATTTCTATTTGTAACAATTAATAAAAATAAGAAAGATTAAACGCTAAATTTTATTTTTAATCTGGTTTTAATAATAATTATCATACTATTCTATCTCAATGTTTTAGCGGATTTTGTTTTTTTTTTTTGATTTTTATTTTTTGAATTTTTAAATTTAAGGAGAATTGTTGGATGCTTTTAAGATCATACCCAAAGCTTAGATACGCTTTATGTTTCCCCCTACTCACTGAGGCTTGCTATAGCGAAGAGCGCACTTTAGATAAGGTTACCACGCAAGCTAAAAGGATTTTCACTTATAACAATGAGTTTAAGGTTACTTCTAAAGAATTGGATCAACGCCAAAGCAATGAAGTCAAAGACTTGTTTAGGACTAACCCTGATGTGAATGTCGGCGGAGGGAGCGTGATGGGGCAGAAAATCTATGTGAGAGGCGTTGAAGACAGGCTTTTAAGGGTTACGGTGGATGGGGCTGCACAAAATGGTAATATCTACCACCACCAAGGCAACACCGTGATTGACCCTGGCATGCTCAAAAGCGTGGAAGTTACCAAAGGGGCAGCGAATGCGAGCGCAGGGCCAGGAGCGATTGCAGGAGTGATTAAAATGGAAACTAAAGGAGCGGCTGATTTTATCCCTAGGGGGAAAAATTATGCGGCGAGTGGGGCGGTGAGTTTTTATACCAATTTTGGGGACAGAGAGACTTTTAGAGCGGCTTATCAAAGCGCGCATTTTGACATTATCGCTTATTACACGCACCAAAATATTTTTTATTATAGAAGCGGTGCTACAGCGATGAAAAACCTATTCCATCCCACGCAAGCCGATAAGGAGCCAGGAACGCCTAGCGAGCAAAACAACGCTTTAATTAAAATGAATGGCTATTTGAGCGACAGAGACACGCTCACTTTCAGCTGGAACATGACACGAGATAACGCCACACGCCCCTTAAGGAGTAACGCTATAGGGTTAGCCTATCCTTGTGAAGCCCCTTTTAGCCCTGATGGCGCTCAAGGGTGTCCTAATGTGCTGGATAGTTTTACGAGGTATTTGTATCATTCTGTCAATAGCGCCAACAATCTTTCATTGCAATACAAAAGGGAAGCGGGAAATTCTTTTGGCGACCCACGATTAGATTTTACCCTTTATACAAGCATTAGAAACGCCCAATTTGACCCCCTATTTGACCCTAACGGCGTTTATGCCAAATTCCCCACTGCTTTAGCGAGCGAATGGGAAAGAGAAAATTACCCATGCGTTGAGGGCGGGTATTGCACCCCAAGCTTTTCAGATGTGGATAAGCCAAGCTCACAGCCTAGGAATTTATTCTTAAACAATACCGGATTAAACCTAAAAGTCGCGCATGTGATTGATGAAGCCACAGACAGCCTTTTTGAATACGGATTCAACTACCAAAATTTAAGCGTTTTTGACGCTCGCATCCCTAAATCAGAATTATACAGGCCCAATCAAGTTTATATTAATGATAAAGGGCAAAAACAAATCGCTTGCAGTCTTGTGGATAATAACCCCAATGACCCCACGCTATGCCAAAGAGGGAAAGCCAATGGGAATATTTATGGAGGCTATGTGCAAGCGAATTATGCGCCTCATAAAATCATCACTTTTGGAGCCGGGGTAAGATGGGATGCATACACGCTTTATGATAAGGATTGGAATTACCGCTACACTCAAGGCTTTAGCCCTAGCGCGGCTCTTGTGATTAGCCCCATTGAGCCTTTATCTTTAAAGATCACTTATTCTCAAGTAACAAGGGGGGTTATGCCAGGAGATGGCGTGTATATGCGCCAAAACGATTTACGATACGCTAAAAACATCAAGCCTGAAGTGGGATCTAACGCTGAATTTAATATTGATTATTCAAGCCAGTATTTTAGCGGAAGGGCTGCGGCGTTTTATCAAGCTTTGGATAATTTCATCTCCCAATACGCACAAAGATTGATTGTAACCAATTTGAGTCAAGCGATTAGGATTTATGGCTATGAAGTGGGCGGGACTTTCAAATACAAGGGCGTGAGTTTGAATGTAGGGATCTCGCGCACTTGGCCCACCACTAGGGGGTATTTAATGGCGGATAGCTATGAGCTTGCTGCAAGCACCGGTAATGTTTTTATCGTCAAATTGGATTACACCATTCCTAAAACAGGGATCAATCTTGCATGGCTTAGCCGTTTTGTGACCGGTTTAGATTATTGCGGGTTTGATATTTACTTGCCCGATTATGGGACGGCTGAGAAACCCAAAACCCCTACGGATCTAGCCAAATGCGGATCCCAATTAGGGTTAGTGCATATGCATAAACCGGGCTATGGCGTGAGTAATTTTTATGTCAATTGGAGCCCTAAAACCAAAAGCCGCTGGAAAGGTTTGCTGCTTTCGGCGGTGTTTAACAATGTTTTTAATAAATTCTATGTGGATCAAACAAGCCCCTATGTCATGAGCCCAGACATGCCAGGCACTGACGCTGTCAAAAGAGCGATTGCAGAGCCTGGTTTTAACGCACGCTTTGAAGTGGCGTATAAGTGGTGATTATTGGAGTTTCAAGCGTTGTGCATGCGTGATGGCAACGGCTATGGCATCGCTAATATCCAAAGGCTTGATCTCGCTTGTGATATGAAGTAGGCGCTTGACCATAAAGGCTACTTGCTCTTTAGCAGCTTTGCCGTTACCGGTGAGAGCTTTTTTAACTTGCAAGGGCGTGTATTCGCTAAAATTACCAATCCTTTCTAAAATCTTTAAGGACAACGCCCCCCTGAATTGCGCGAGTTTGATCACGCTTTTAGGGTTATACCCAAAGAAAATGTCTTCAATCGCCACTTCATGCACTTCATAGCGTTCCAATAAACAATCTAGTGCTTCTATCAAATCCAAGATTTGTTCTTGCAAGCGCGTTGTGGTGATATTAATGAACCCGGCTGTGATTAAAGAAAGCTTGTTAGAAGCATGAGAAATGATAGCATACCCGCATTTCCTACTGCCTGGGTCTATTCCTAAAATACGCATCAATCATTCCTATTATTTAATTGCAAGGTTTAAAAAACGCTATTATTATATCCATGTTTCTTGTTAGAATAAAAACACAAGATTATATTGAGGGTTTTTAAGTATATGCATAAGGGAGTGATAAATGGTAGCAAACACGATCATATTAGTGGATTGGGAGAATTTTAGGCGCGATATTAAGCAAACAAAATGCGTTAATTACAATATCGCTTTAGATGTTATCGTTACCATTAGGGCTTTTTTGCTAGATGATGAAAGGATTATTCGTATTTATTTTTACACCACCCCACCCTTTGATTTTAGGCATGCGTTGTGGGATAAAAGGAATGACACGCTCCAAAATGAAAAAAGTCCTGGGACAGAGATGAAAATCTTCACCAGCAGCGATATTGAAGAGATCTTACAAAGCAGTGAAGCGACTAAATGGGAGAAAATCTATAGCGATGTAGAAAATTTCCAACACGATCTCGCTTCATTGGATCAAGTGGAATTGAGGTTAGGCAGAACGAAGTTAAACGCAATAAGAGTGGAGTTTGATGGGAGCTATAGGGCGTTATTAGAACAAAAGCAGGTGGATATGCTCATGGGACTTGACATTCAAAGGATCGCCTTTAAAAAAATAGCCGATAGGATTTTGATATTTTCAAAAGATACGGATCTAATCCCAGCGCTAAAATTAGCCAGAGATGAGGGGTTAAGGGTGGATATTGCTGATTTGTCTAACAGGCTGTCTCTTCTTAGCCACGATTTGAAATACAATTCGGATAAAGTGAGGAAATTGAGTAGCAGCGAAGTTAAAGACAAGCTTTTTTCCATCAGAGAAAACCTCACTAAAACCAATTGGGCCTAAACTAAACTATAAAAAGGTTGCTTGATTTTTAGAGGGTTTAAAAATGATTTTTAAAAACTCCGATGAGAATTGTTGATATTTGATTATAGTAGGGCTAAAGTTTTTCAATGGGTTTTTAGGCTTATTTTTAACGCTTAGCGGGTAGCATTATTTCTTTTCTTATTCTTTTGTGTTAGGATTAGGGTTATCAAGGTTGGGGATTAGTATCTTTCCCCTTGTAATTTGGTGCTAAAGGCGACTCAATTAGCCCGTTCCTTGATTTATCTACTTCAAACTCCGTAATAACCCGCTCACTCCTTAATGGCTCTCCTTGTCAATTATCGTTCTCGTTTATTCTCTGATTTGATTGCAGGTGTTTGATTTATTTTCTTTTATTATTCCTTGACTGGTTATTTATGTTATAGTTTCAAAACGCATTAGCTTTTTCAAGTATGTCTAGCACTCAGCTCATAACTGATGTTCAATCACTATTCTGAGATTTTGCTAATGTTTTTTATAAACTGAATCTTTTTATATTAGGATCAAAACCATTAAAGTTTGAGGCGCTATCGCCATCTCTGCAATCGTTAGAAAGTGGTGCAATGGTTCCTAACTCCCTTAAAATCTTTTCATCTTTTTCAAAACTTGTAACCGCATAACGATCCCTTACTGCTTTTCTGTTTCTCTCTAATAACTTTTCAAGCGCTTCCTTAGATCTTAAAACAAATTTAGGTTTTTATTAAATCCATTCTGCATGGCTTTTTTCTAGCGCTCGCTTAACATGGTATTTAACGCTCCGCTTAAAATAATCGCTAAAGCCAAAAACTTATCTTTTTTTAAGAGCGCAGTTGTTGCAAGGCTTCTTTAATCGCTGCTTCTATGCTAAGACTGGGTTTGAGTTTTTTTAAAATGGGATTGATTTCTGCGCTTTTAAAGCCCAAACTCTCCAAAGCTAAAAAGACTTCATTATGCACAGGCTTAGTTTCATCTTGAATGAAAAAGCCAATCAAATCCACCATGATCTTATCAGCGAGCTTTTTGCCAATGCCTGGGACTTGCTGGAGTCTTTTGACTTCTTTAGTAGCGATAATGTTTTCAAATTCATTCGGTGAAAAGCTTGAAAGAATGGCTAAAGCGATACGCCCCCCTACCCCATTGATTTTCAAAAGCCTTTCAAAAAGGATTTTTTCGCTCTCTTCTAAAAACCCGTATAAAAGGTTTGCATCTTCTTTAATCACTTGCAAGATTTTCAAATGCGCTTTTTGGCCCGCTTGAAGCAAAGCAGAAGTTCGCATAGAAACCTGCACCCCATAAACAACGCCTTGCACTTCTATATGCACTTCTAAAGCGGAAATTTTTTCCACGACCCCTATTAAACCCACGATCATTTTTGTCTCTTTCTTATGATTTAGCTTTTTTAGCGCTTTTTAGGGATTTTTTTGATTTTATAATCTTCATAGATCACATCCACGCTTTCATTATGGCTTAACATGGCGGTTAAATTGCTCACTTTAGGGTAATTGCGATGATAAATCACGATATTTTCTTGCTTGAAAGGGTTTTTAGTCGTAATGCTTGCATGCTGGAAGCTGTTTTCTATGCTAATGAGTTTAGCGTAGCATTCGTTATTGATTTTTTGCAATTCTAGCATTTGGGCTTTTAAGATTTTCAAACGCTTCAAAGCGAACATAAACTCACTATAAGCGTCTTTCACGCTTTCTTGTTGCATTAAAGAGCGTTTGATTTCTTCGGTGGCGTTTTTAAGCTTTTCCATGATCGTTTGATTGTTTTTAACCAGGTGGTTTAAGGACTGGTGCTGAGCGATGATTTTTTTAGATTTTAACCCCAATGCATTGAGCTTTTGCTTAGCAATCTTTAATTCTTCTTGATTTTCTCGCCCCCCAAAAGCGTAAAAAATAAAGCGGTTGCCATTACCATCCACCTCATCAATCAAGCATTGCTTGGAAAAATACAGCTTGTTATCGCTTTTAAGCTTTTCTAAAGCGATTTCTTTCGCATAAACCACGCTCCCTGCACTCGCTTCTACTTTAACGCTATTGGCATACACTTTAGCGCGCTCTAAATACTTGCACTCCAACTCTTTAGCGTAGCACACGCCTTTATGGTTAGTGATGCGCGCTTTATTGGCATAGACATAGCTTTCAGGATGGATTTGCCCCTCTATATTGATTTCTTTAGCCACTAAGATCACATTCTTACCCACATTACCCTTAATGTTAATCGCGCTCGCTTCTAAAATAAGGTTAGAATCAATCGCATCATTCAGCTCGTCTTTAGCTTGAATTTCTAACACCAGATCGCTCTCCACTCCCCCCAAAAGATTGGGCGTTTCAATGGATTTGA
This sequence comes from Helicobacter pylori, assembly GCF_001653455.1. NCBI lineage: Bacteria > Pseudomonadati > Campylobacterota > Epsilonproteobacteria > Campylobacterales > Helicobacteraceae > Helicobacter > Helicobacter pylori. Next base: position 861,648 of record NZ_CP011486.1, read on the forward strand.
TCCCGTTTTTAAAGATAAAATCTTGCTTAGAAACCAAACGCCCTTTCTCCATTTTAACCCCTTGTAAGGCTTTGGAGTAATACACTAAAGCGTTATTTTCTTCTCTTTCTTCAAAAGCGTTTTTGTCATGCCCTATGGGGGTGGGCGAATTAGCAACTTTAGGCAATTCAACATAAAAGCCCTTAAGGTTACGGCCTTCTCTGCCTTGTTTAGGGTAACTCACCCAAGCGACTTTTTGATTTTCTTTAGCGATATAATAATTTTCTTTAACAAAGGATTCTTCTTGTTCGCTTAAAGGGATTGAATGCGTTGGAAGGTATTCTTCTTCTAATAAAAAATGGGATTTTTCTTCTATATTAGGGATAAAGGTTAAAGAAGCGTATAAAGTAAAGCGCTTGGTTTGGGTTTTGTTTTTATGGTTTCTTAATTCTATTTTTAGGTTTTCATACATTGTTGGAAGGTGGCGAAACACCACGCCCTCAAAGGCTAAACGCTCTTTAATGTACCCAAACATTTCTTGGTAATGCTCTTCAGTGTCTAGGACAATAAAACACTCGTCTAAAATGATCTCAATCTTGCTCAAATTTTCATCCACTTTCACTTCAAAAAAGCGTTTGTAAGCGTTTAATTTGATCTTAATATCGTGGGTTTGATAGAGGGTGAGCTCCTTTTTTTCATAATATTCCTCTTCTTCTAATTGTTGCAATTCCCCACTAAAAGCCTCGCTAAACTCATCTTTAGCGCTGTTTTTGATAAAAATAGAAGTTTTTAAGATCTCAAACCACAGATCTTCTGTTTGCAATTTATTTTCAGCGGCCGCTTTTTTCAATTCTTTTTGAATGTCTTTGCACCGCTCAATTTTTATAGGGGCAAAACGCTCCAAGCTCATTTTTTAATCCTTAAATGGTATAATATAAAAAGATGAAAAATAACATAATGCTAACAAAAAAACACTGAAAATTAGGTAATAACTGCGATTGGTATGCTAAAAAAAATATTTTTAACGAATAGTTTAGGGATTTTATGCTCTAGGATTTTTGGCTTTTTACGGGATTTGATGATGGCTAATATTCTAGGGGCCGGGGTGTTTAGCGATATTTTCTTTGTGGCTTTCAAATTGCCCAATCTGTTCAGGCGTATTTTTGCGGAAGGCTCGTTTTCGCAAAGCTTTTTACCGAGCTTTATACGAAGCTCTATTAAAGGGAGTTTTGCAAGTTTAGTGGGGCTTATTTTTTGTGGCGTTTTATTCATATGGTGCTTATTGGTGGCACTCAATCCCTTATGGCTAACCAAACTCCTAGCTTACGGCTTTGATGAAGAGACGCTCAAATTATGCGTCCCGATTGTAGCGATCAATTTTTGGTATCTTTTATTGGTGTTTATCGCCACTTTTTTAGGCGCGCTTTTGCAATACAAACACAGCTTTTTTGCCAGCGCTTATAGCGCAAGCTTACTCAATTTGTGCATGATTTTAGCCCTTTTTATTTCTAAAGAAAAACCGCACTTAGAAGCGTTGTATTATTTGAGTTATGGCGTGCTTTTAGGGGGCGTGGCTCAAATTTTATTGCATTTTTATCCTTTAGTGAGATTAGGTTTATTCAATTTGTTATCAAAAGGGTTGTTAAGCTTTAAGACTAAAAACGCGCTCAAAAAAGAATACCGCTTCAATCAAGTTAAAAAGGATTTGAAAGGGTTTTTCAAACAATTTTTCCCCAGCGTTTTAGGCAATTCCAGCGCGCAAATCGCTTCTTTTTTAGACACCACGATCGCTTCTTTTTTAGCGAGCGGGAGCGTGTCTTATTTGTATTACGCTAATAGAGTCTTCCAGCTCCCTTTAGCCTTATTTGCTATCGCTATCTCCACAGCCCTTTTCCCTAGCATTGCAATCGCGCTTAAAAACAACCATCAGGATTTAATCTTGCAACGCTTGCAAAAGGCGTGGTTTTTTTTGGTGGGGGTTTTGCTTTTTTGCAGCATTGGGGGGATCATGTTAAGCAAAGAAATCACAGAGCTTTTATTTGAAAGAGGGCAATTTAGCCCTAAAGACACTCTAATCACTTCGCAAGTCTTTTCGCTCTATCTTTTAGGCTTGCTCCCTTTTGGGCTAACCAAACTTTTTTCTTTATGGCTCTATGCGAAATTAGAACAAAAAAAAGCGGCTAAAATCTCTTTAATTTCGCTTTTTTTAGGTTTAGTGGCTTCTTTAAGTTTGATGCCCTTTTTAGGGGTTTTGGGTTTAGCGTTAGCGAATAGTTTGAGCGGGTTATTTTTATTTGTTTTAACGATTAAAGCGTTTGGCTTTCAAGCATTCTTGGGTATAATTAAGCCTTTAAAATTATGGCTTGTGATTCTTTTTCTCGCTTGCGCAGAAATCTTATTGCTCTTAGCGTTCAAGTCGTTAATAACACATTTATATTTATTTTATTATTTTCAAGGTTTTTAAATGTTGATTTATGATACCAAATTAAAACAAAAAGTCCTTTTTGAGCCTTTAGTTGAAAAAAAGGCGAATATTTATGTGTGCGGGCCTACGGTGTATGATGACGCTCATTTAGGGCATGCCAGGAGCGCGATCGCTTTTGATTTGTTGAGGCGCACGCTTGAATTGAGCGGCTATGAAGTGGTGTTGGTTAGGAATTTCACCGATATTGATGACAAGATCATCAATAAGGCCTTCAAAGAAAATAAAAGCATTCAAGAATTAAGCAGTGTTTACATTGAATCTTACACGAAAGATTTAAACGCTTTGAATGTGAAAAAACCCAGCCTAGAGCCTAAAGCGAGCGAGTATTTAGACGCTATGGTGCGCATGATTGAAACGCTTTTAGAAAAAAATATCGCTTATCAAGTCTCTAATGGGGATATTTATTTAGACACGAGCAAGGATAAAGATTACGGCTCTTTGAGCGTGCATAATAGCAGTATTGAATTTGGCCGCATTGGTTTAGTGCAAGAAAAACGGCTCGAACAGGATTTTGCGCTATGGAAAAGCTATAAGGGGGATAATGATGTGGGCTTTGATAGCCCTTTAGGCAAGGGGCGCCCTGGCTGGCATATAGAATGCTCTAGCATGGTTTTTGAAACTTTAGCGCTCGCTGACACCCCCTATCAAATTGACATTCATGCAGGCGGAGTGGATTTATTATTCCCCCACCATGAAAATGAAGCGTGCCAAACCCGTTGCGCCTTTGGCGTGGAGATCGCTAAATACTGGATGCACAATGGCTTTGTAAATATCAATAATGAAAAAATGTCTAAAAGTTTAGGCAACAGCTTTTTTATTAAAGACGCGCTCAAAAACTATGATGGCGAAATTTTGCGCAATTATTTATTAGGGGTGCATTATCGCTCTGTTTTGAATTTTAACGAAGAAGATTTGTTGGTGAGTAAAAAACGCTTGGATAAAATCTATCGCTTGAAACAGCGCGTTTTGGGATCTCTTGGAAACATTGATTTAAACTTTAAAAAAGAAATTTTAGAGTGCATGCAAGATGATTTAAACATTTCTAAAGCGTTGAGCGTTTTAGAAAGCATGCTTTCTTCTATGAATGAAAAACTGGATCAAAACCCTAAAAACAAGGCTTTGAAAGGCGAAATTTTAGCGAACTTGAAATTCGTAGAAGAATTGCTTGGCATCGGGTTTAAAAACCCTACTGAATATTTCCAATTAGGCGTGAATGAAAGCGAAAAACAAGAAATTGAAAAAAAGATAGAAGAAAGGAGATACGCCAAAGAGCAAAAGGATTTCATGAAAGCCGATAGCATCAGAGAAGAGCTTTTAAAGTGCAAAATCGCTTTGATGGACACCCCACAAGGCACTACATGGGAGAAGCTTTTTTAAGCTTTTCAAACCTTACTTATTTACCCACTCTAGCCAAAACTTCCAACAAGAGAAACTTTTTAAGCTTTTTAAATTTTACCTATTTACACACTCTAGCCAAAAATTTCAACCATGTTACTTTTTAATCTTGTTAGATTTTGCGTTCATTTATATTAAATTGATAAAAATTAACCATCGGTTGTAGATTTGTATATTTATAACCTTAATTGTAAATGCAACAGAAATCATCTCGTTTAGAGTCGCACCATTTGTGCAAAAATCGTTTTATAATAAGAAAGGAAAAAAATGGAATCGCAACAAACATACCGCAAAATCAATCGCCCTATTATTTCTCTCGCTTTAGCGGGGGCATTAATGAGCACCGAACTAGGGGCTAATACGCCAAATGATCCCATACATAGCGAGAATCGTGCCTTTTTCACCACCGTGATCATTCCAGCCATTATTGGTGGTATCGCTACTGGTACCGCTGTAGGAACGGTTTCAGGGCTTCTTAGCTGGGGACTCAAACAAGCCGAACAAGCCAACAAAGCCCCAGATACACCCGATAAAATTTGGCACATTCAAGCAGGAAGAGGTTTTAATAATTTCCCTCATAAGCAATACGACTTATACAAATCCCTTTTATCCAGTAAGATTGAAGGAGGTTGGGACTGGGGGAATGCTGCTAGGCATTATTGGGTCAAAGGCGGGCAATGGAATAAGCTTGAAGTGGATATGAAAGACGCTGTAGGGACTTATAACCTTTCAGGGCTTATAAACTATACCGGTGGGGATTTAGACGTGAATATGCAAAAAGCCACTTTGCGCTTAGGCCAATTCAATGGCAATTCTTTCACAAGCTTCAAGGACAGCGCTGATCGCACTACGAGGGTGAATTTTGACGCTAAAAATATCTTAATTGATAATTTTTTAGAAATCAACAATCGTGTGGGTTCTGGGGCCGGGAGGAAAGCCAGCTCTACGGTTTTAACCTTGAAAAGTTCAGAAAAAATCACTAGCCGTGAAAACGCTGAAATCTCTCTTTATGATGGCGCGACGCTTAATTTGGTTTCAAGCTCAAACCAGAGCGTTGATCTATGGGGTAAGGTGTGGATGGGCCGTTTGCAATATGTGGGAGCGTATTTGGCCCCTTCATACAGCACGATAGACACTTCAAAAGTAACAGGGGAAGCGAATTTCCGTCATCTCGTTGTGGGGGATCACAACGGCGCTCAAGCAGGCATTATCGCTAATAAAAAGACTAATATTGGCACGCTGGATTTGTGGCAAAGCGCAGGGTTAAACATTGTTACCCCTCCAGAAGAAGGCTATAAGGGTAAAAATAAGGACACTTCTCAAGGCGGTACTAAAAACGATACGCAAAAAACAGAAACTGAACCCACGCAAGTTATTGACGGGCCTTTTGCAGGTGGTAAAGACACGGTTGTGAATATTTTCCACTTAAACACTAACGCTGATGGCACGATTAAAGCAGGAGGGTATAAAGCTTCTCTTACCACCAATGCGGCTCATTTGAATATCGGCGAAGGCGGTGTCAATTTATCCAATTCAACGAGTGGGCGCTCTCTTTTAGTGGAAAATCTAACCGGGAATATCACCGTTGAGGGGACTTTAAGAGTGAATAACCAAGTGGGTGGTTCTGCTTTGGCAGGCTCAAGCGCGAATTTTGAATTTAAGGCTGGCGAGGATACCAACAACGGCACCGCTACTTTTAATAACAATATCCATCTAGGAAAAGCGGTGAATTTAAGAGTGGATGCCCATACCGCTAAGTTTAATGGCAATGTTTATCTAGGAAAATCTACAAACTTAAAAGTGAATGCCAACACCGCTCATTTTAAGGATATTGATGCCAGCAAAAGCGATAACGGGCTAAACACTAGCACTTTGGATCTTAGCGGCGTTACCGATAAGGTCAATATCAACAAACTCACCACAGCTGCCACTAATGTGAACATTAAAAACTTTGATATTAAGGAATTGGTGGTTACAACCCGTGTTCAGAGTTTTGGTCAATACAGTATTTTTGGCGAAGATATAGGCGATAAATCGCGCATCAATGTCGTGAGCTTGCAAACGGGATATAGCCCGGCCTATTCTGGGGGTGTTACTTTTAAAAGCGGTAAAAAACTCGTCATAGATGAGCTTTACCATGCCCCTTGGAATTATTTTGACGCTAGGAATGTTACCGATGTTGAAATCACTAAGAGGGTTCTTTTTGGAGCTCCAGGAAACATTCCGGGCAAAACGGGGCTTATGTTTAATAACCTAGCCCTAACCAATAACGCTAGCATGGATTATGGTAAAGATTTGGATTTAACCATTCAAGGGAATTTCACTAACAATCGGTCGCTCATGAATCTTTTTGTCCAAGATAGGCGTGTAGCGACTTTGAATGTAGGCAAGACAGCGGCCATGAAGTTTAATAACAATGTGGATAGTGCGACCGGATTTTACCAACCGCTCATTAAGATTAATGACGCTCAAAATCTCACTAAAAATAAAGAGCATGTTTTAGTGAAAGCGCAAAACATCAGCTATGATAATGTTTCCACAAACGCTAATGGCACTAATCCACAAGAACAATTCAAAGAGCGCCTAGCCCTTTATAACAACAACAACCGCATGGATATTTGTGTGGTGCGAAAAAACAATCTCAATGACATTAAAGCATGCGGAATGGCCATCGGCAACCAAAGCATGGTGAACAACCCTGAAAGTTACAAGTATCTTGAAGGTAAGGCATGGAAAAATACAGGCATTAGTAAAACCGCTAACAACACCACAATCGCTGTTAATTTGGGCAATAATTCTACACCTACTAGTTCTGAGAGCAATACCACAAATTTACCCACCAACACCACTAGCAATGCGCGTTTCGCTTACGCTCTCGTAAAGAACGCTCCTTTCGCTCACAGAGCCACTCCTAATTTAGTCGCTATCAATCAGCATGATTTTGGCACCATTGAAAGCGTGTTTGAATTGGCTGATCGCTCTAAAGATATTGACACGCTTTATGCCCATTCAGGCGCACAAGGCAGAAATCTTTTGCAAACCTTATTGGTTGATAGCCATAATGCGGGTTATGCCAGACAAATGATTGATCACACAAGCGCTAATGAAATCACCCAGCAATTGAATGCGGCCACTGACACTTTAAACAACATAGCCAGTTTAGAGCATAAAACAAGCGGCTTACAAACTTTGAGCTTGAGCAATGCGATGATTTTAAATTCTCGTTTAGTCAATCTCTCTAGGAAACACACCAACAATATTGACTCGTTTGCCCAACGCTTGCAAGCTTTAAAAGATCAAAGATTCGCTTCTTTAGAAAGTGCAGCAGAAGTGGTGTATAAGTTCGCTCCTAAATATGAAAAACCCACCAATGTTTGGGCTAATGCGATTGGGGGAACGAGCTTGAATAGTGGCGGCAACGCTTCATTGTATGGCACAAGCGTAGGCGTAGATGCTTACCTTAATGGGGAAGTGGAAGCCATTGTGGGCGGGTTTGGAAGCTATGGTTATAGCTCTTTGAGTAATCGCGCGAACTCTCTTAACTCTGGGGCTAATAACACTAATTTTGGCGTGTATAGCCGTCTTTTTGCTAACCATCATGAATTTGACTTTGAAGCTCAAGGGGCTGTAGGGAGCGATCAATCAAGCTTGAATTTCAAAAGCGCTCTGTTATCAGATTTGAATCAAAGCTATAGTTACTTAGCTTATAGCGCCACAACAAAAGCGAGCTATGGTTATGACTTTGCGTTTTTTAGGAACGCTTTAGTGTTAAAACCAAGCGTGGGCGTGAGCTACAATCATTTAGGCTCAACCAACTTTAAAAGCAACAGCAACCAAGTGGCTTTAAAAAATGGCGCGAGCAGTCAGCATTTATTCAACGCTAACGCTAACATAGAAGCCCGCTATTACTATGGGGACACTTCATACTTCTATTTGAATGCTGGAGTTTTGCAAGAGTTTGCGAATTTTGGATCTCACAATGCGGTGTCTTTGAACACCTTTAAAGTCAATGCCGCTCGCAACCCTTTAAACACGCATGCCAGAGTGATGATGGGTGGGGAATTGCAATTAGCTAAAGAAGTGTATTTGAATCTGGGCTTTATTTACGGGCATAACTTGATTTCCAATGCGGGCCATTTCGCTTCCAATTTAGGAATGAGGTATAGCTTCTAAATGCCGCTTTTAAACCCATGCTTAGCCATGGGTTATGGGGGATATTATAGGGTGAGATTGGGGGGAAACAATTGGTATAATGGTGGCACAAGCCATGCTAATGCATTTATTGATAAACCAACCCCTAAGAGATTAGCCCTTAACAAGCCCCGCTAACGCAAACAAAAAGACTCTAGCTTTTTAAAAATCTTAAACAATATGTATTGTATGAGAAGTTTTTTATTTAACTTGGTGTTTAAAAATTCAAAAAAATCTTTTTTGTTGTGGTTATTGAGTTTAGTAAAAGTTTCAATTGTACCCACTAAATTCTCAAAAGCTAAAGAGCTAAAAGAGGTTTTAAAAGCTACTTGGTGCCATTCTTTAGAATACGGGTAGCTAAAATGTTTCCAGGGCTTTTCATCAGCATAAAAATGCAACATGCAAGCGTCAGATTTTTTAGGTATCATTTTTGTCCCAACCATGCGTGGATGGACATTATACTTGCAAGGCATTTCTAAAATATGCCCTTGACAAACAAGCACAAACAAGTCTTGCTCTGGCAACAAAAGCCCTTCATCTCTTGTTTTAAAAAAATCAATCAACTTTTCTTCTAGATTATGCTCTCTCCACAATGCCAAATTAACCAGCATAAAACCTGCATTAAAAGGGTTTTGATATAGAATTTCCACTTCTTGAAAGGTTGGGCTTTTATGATTGAGTTTAACACCCATTCCTCTAGACCAATTAAGACGAGATGAAAACAAATCATTAGCGCTATGAATACCAACTAATGACAAATCTTCTTTAGTTGCCCCAAAATACTCTTTATCCATAGGGATAAAAAAACTCTCACTAATATCGCCCACAAACAAAGTATCCACATCAAACATGATAATCTTTTCATATTGGGGAAAAATACTCGCCAACAACAACCTGCATAAAATCATTTTAGAAAAACGCTTTTTAGCGAAAGAATTGAGCCTTAAGAAAAGTTCAGAAACCAATTTAAAGGGGTAAGCGTTATTATTTGAAATATCACAAAATTCAATACTAGAAAACGCGCTAAAAGGGGTTACAGTTTGCTTTAATTTTTCTGCATTTTCAGCGCTTAGATTATCTACCAAGCAATGGATTTGATAAAAAAGTTTCACCCCATCTTTTTCTCGCTTCGCGCAAGAAAGCATGGAGTATAAACTCACACTAGCAGGGATGCAATAATTATTGTCAAAAGCTACTACTATAGGGATAGTGATGCTTGAGAGTTGGGGGGGGGGGGGTAACAGATGCACTAAGTTTCACACAAACTCCTTGAAAATAAAAATAAACGAGACATTATAACTCAAAACTCTCTGTTTTTACAACGCATACACCACAAGCTTATTGTCATGCCAAATCGCTTCTAGGGGCGTGTCATAGAGCGTGCTTAAGTTGTGCGAAGTCATAGCGATTTGCGTGGAAGCTTGCAAAAAAAGTTTTTTATCTTTGAGCATGACCACATGCGTGGAGTGCCTGGCAACCAAATTAGGGTCATGGATATTGACCAAAACGCTTAATTCTCGTTTTTTCATCTCCTCTTTAATCGCATCAAAAAAAAGGGCTTGATTTTTTAAATCTAAAGCGCTCGTAGGCTCATCTAGTAACAATAAGGGCGTTCTTTGCAACAAGCTCCTGGCTAAAAGCACCATTTGCCTTTGACCGCCGGACAAATCGTTAATGCCTTGATCTTTCAAAGACTCTAAATTCAAGCGCTCTAAAATATTCGTGGCTTCTTTAATGTGCTTGGCTTTAGGGGTGGCGAATAGATTCAAATGCGTCGCTTTCCCCATTAAGACAAAATCCAACACGCTGAAATTAAACGCATAATACTCCACTTGGGGGATATAAGCGATTAGCTTGGCTTTTTCATAAGGCTTTAGGGGTAAAATATCCTTGTTACACGCCTTAATTTCAGTTTCTTCTAAAGGCTTTAAAAGCCCTAAAAGGCATTTTAAAAGCGTGGTTTTACCGGATCCATTAGGCGCTAAAATGCTGGTAATGCTGTTTTTTGGCACGCTAAAACTCAAGTGATCTAAAATGAGTTTTTGAGAATATTTAAAAGACAAATTTTTAACTTCTAAAACCATCACACCCCCCTAGTTCTAAATAAAAGCCACAGGAAAAAAGGCGCTCCTAAAACGCTTGTCGCAATGCCTACCGGCAAGTCATATGGGGTAATGGTTTTGGCTACCACATCCGCTAAAAGCAAGAAAAACGCCCCCATTAACAAAGAACTTAAAAGCAATTTTTGCAAATTCGCCCCAAAAAACAACCTCGCTACATGCGGGATCACTAACCCAATCCAGCCGATCGTGCCAGACACGCTCACCGCTAAAGCGCTCGCAACGCTCACGCACACCAAACACAGCGATCGTAACAGCACCGGGTTAATGCCTAAACTCAAACTTTGCGCATCGCTCAAGCTCAATAAATTGATGCGCCACCTTAACAAAAAAAGCGGGATAAAGCCTAAAGAAAGCCCTATGAAAGCCACCAAGCAATCCTTATAACTGCTTAAAGACAAGCTCCCTAAAAGCCATACGACAATCGCTTGCGCTTTTTGGGGGATCACAAAGAATTTTATCGCTCCGGCTAACGCTCCTAAAAACGCGCTCAACACCACCCCTGAAAGCACCAATGAAAGGACGGAATTGCCTAAAACCCTATTCATCGCTAAGACAGCAAGACTGGCTAAAATCGCCCCAAAAAACGCCAAAATGGCAATATTGGATTCAAAGATCGCTATCGCTGCCGCCACGCCTAGCATCGCCCCGCTAGAAATCCCTAATAAAAAAGGGTCAACTAAGGGGTTTCTAAAAATCGTTTGCATCACCACCCCACTCCCGGACAAACTCGCTCCCACTAAAAGCGCTAAAATCACTCGTGGTAGTCGTATTTCTAAAATAATAATACTTAAAGAGCTCAGTTCTTCATTGTGTAAGAAATGGTTTTTCACATTCATAACCACTTCTTGCCATTCTTCCAAACTCAAAGACTCCCCTCCAAACAACAGCACCACCACCGCTAAAATCACACAAGCTAAGGCGATATGATAGGTTTTAAGCATCACGCTTTCCTCCCAAGAACGATTAATCTGAATAAAGAGTCATACCACTTACTAGGGAGGATTTTATACAACGCTAATAACAATTGGGTTTTTAAGCCGATCAAATAACGAGGCTTGATTTTTTGACTCATGCTAAGAGAAACGATTTTTTGCGCCACTTCTTTAGCGTTTAAGGCTTTTTCATACACGCTCGCATAAAAAGTTTTAGCCGCATTCACTTCTAACGCATAAACGCTATCTTCGCTCTCAAAATTTTCAACTGAAAAAGCGGTTTTTTCCCAATTGCTTTTCACCGGCCCTGGCTCAATCAAACACACTTGAATGTTAAAGGGTTTAAGCTCTAAACGCAAGGCATCGCTATAAGCCTCTAAGGCATGCTTACTCGCGCTATAATGGCCTAAAAAAAGCATGCTCATGCGCCCTGCGATAGAAGAAAGGTTAAAAATCTTAGAATAAGGCTTGTTTTTCAATAAGGGCAAACAAAGTTGCACCACTTCGCAAAGGGCGAAAAAATTCACGCTGAATTGTTTTTTAACTTCATTAATAGGCGTGTCTTCTACGCTCCCAAACATCCCATAACCGGCGGAATTGATTAAAATGTCGCAATACTCTTCTTTAGCGCTAATGTTTAAAAACACTTCTTTTAAAGCGTTAGAATCGCTCACATCAATATCAATGCTCTCGCACAACGCATGGTTTAAGGCTACGCACAAAGTCGCACGCCTAGAGAGTGCATAGACCTTATACCCTTGATCTAACAGCATTAACGCACATTCTAACCCGATCCCAGAACTCGCCCCTGTGATAACTGCCACCTTTTGGCTTTCTTTTTTCTCTCCAACACCCATTATCTAACGCTAACCCTCTTATTATTTTTCTAATGCCTCTAATATTCACTTAATATTACTTAATTTTTACTAATATATAGTTCTTGGAATGTTTTTTACAAAAAACATTTTTAACACCAATCTTAATTAAGGAGAAACAATGCCTCAAATACAATCATCGCATTCCAATCATTTTGATTTCACTATAGACACAGCGGATCGCACTAAATTATTGATGAGCTATTTAGTCGTGCCTACAACCGCTAATTTCAACAATGTCATGCATGGGGGGGAATTATTGAATTTGTTGGATAAAGTCGCTTATGTCTGTTCGACTCGTTATTGCGCTAAAGGGACGGTCACTTTAAGCGTGGATGGGGTTACTTTTAAATACCCCATTCCTGTAGGGAATTTGCTCACTTTTTTAGCCAGCATCAATTACGTGGGCAACACTTCGTGCGAGGTGGGGATTAAGGTTTTGAGCGAAGATATTAAAACTCGTGAAATCACGCACACCAATTCATGCTATTTCACCATGGTGGCTGTAGAAAATGGCAAACCCACCCCCATGCCTAAATACGAGCCTAAAACAGAGGTTGAAATCCGCCGCTATGAAGGGGCTTTGAAGCGTAAAGAAATGCGCACACGAGGGTATTTAAAAAGCGGGAAACACGAGGGTGCTTAAAAAGCAAAAAAGCGTGAGCGGTGTTTTACCCCTACTAAAAAGGGGTAATGAAACCGCCCCTTGCTAAAGCAAGAGGCTTCCTAACTAAAGCGTCCCAACGGACGCTAACCAACGGATACTAACATGTGAAAGGCTTTGTTCTTTAAAGCCTGCATGGACATTTCTTGCCCCAAAAAGACTAGAGGTATTTTGCTACCTTTTAGTTTAAACATAACCTAACGGCTATGCACTTGCATCTTGCATCCTATAAAGGACGGAGTTTTTCGTGCTGTTAGAATAAAACAAGTTAAGCGTTATTAATGGTGTGGGTGGGTTCAAAACAATTCACTATGACTGCCTAGTCTTAATAATAAGAGAATATTTTCTTGTTTTTAGATTTTATAGACAAGCAATAAATCCGGTTTGAGGTGGCATCCCCTAAAATCTTTTAAACTGCCTTTGAGCGGGTGGTCTTTGTATTTGGGATCTAGGGGGTTGCTCTTTGGCTAAATTTTCAACCACTTTATACAAGCTTTAAATCAAACCCATTTTAACAAGGATTTTCAGATCCTTATCAAATTTTTTACTCGTTTCAATCACCAGCATTTTTTAATCTTATCTATAAATTTTCACAATGCTTTTTAAAATCCTCCATGTTTTTAAAATAAAGGTGGTTCTTGGTATCTTTAGCCCTTGCTAAGATTTCTCGCTCTTCTTCTATGGTGTATCCATTTTCGGTTAGGTTTAATTCTTTGAGTTGGATCGCTTTTTTAATCCTTTGTTTTTGAGCTTGGATTTCTTTCAATTTTTCTAACGCCTTTTTTTGCTTGGTCTTTATAGAATTTAAAAAGTTAAAAAGCTGTTTTTCGCTGTATTTAGTGTAGTCTTTTTTGGCAGTGGTGTTGGGCATGTTGATTCCTTTGTTAAAATTAAGACAGATTCATTATAACATGCTTCAAAACAACTCGCTATGACTGCCTAGTCTTAATAAAATAAGCTCATCATCTTTGATCAAATAAATAAGCAAAATATCAGCTTTAATGTGGCATTCTCTATAAGGCTTCCAAACTCCCTTTAAAGCATGATCTTTAAATTGGGGGGGTAGCGACTCTTTTTTTCTTAGAGCTAGGATAACTTCATTCAAAACGCTATCATCAAACCCATTTTTAACAAGTTTTTTAAAATCTTTTTTATAAAGGATATGGTGCTTAATTTTCAGCATTCACTTCCTTTTTGATTTCATTTGCCCATGCAGAAAAGTCTTCAATAGCTTCTAAGTTTTCACCATTTAACGCTTCTCTCATGGCTTGTTGCGTTTCAAGGTTTGGGGTTTCATGCCCAAAACAACAATCTTTTTTATCACCAAAAGCTTGGCTGATTTTTTGCAAAAGCTCATTGGCTGCGTCCAACTTATCCTTAAAGTTTTTGTCTCTTTTTTCTAATTCTTTAGCCATTTTTTCTTTGAAAAAAAGCCTATCCTCTTGCATTTTTTTGATTTTTTGTTCTAATTTGTTGATCAAGTTAAAAAGCTGTTTTTCGCTGTATTTAGTGTAATCTTTTTTGGCAGTGGTGTTGGGCATGTTGATTCCTTTAAAAATATTGGTTCATTATAGCGCAAGCGATAGAGTGGGATTGAAAACGCCTTTGAGTGTTTTTTATGATTAGCGTTTGAAAATAACAACTTTGTTTTGTAAAAAGCAAAAAGATTAAAAGATTAAAAGATTAAAAGATTAAAAAATCAGTAAAAAGTTTGGCTTGGAGTTCTTGTCTTGTGGGGCGTTCTTGGAGTTCGCTGATGGTGTTTAGTATGTCTTGGTGGTCTTTTTTGGCATTCTTGTCGCCAAACAATTTTTCAATGATATTGTAGAATAGTTTGATAGCGTTCCAAAATTTGGTGAATATTGGGGAATACTCGTATTTTTCGGCTTTTTTTTCCGCATTTTCATCTGTAGGGTTGATTGAGTTTAGTAAAGCATATTCTTCAGCCAAGTTTTTGTTGCGTTCAACAGCTTCTTGTAGTGTTTTTTTTGTGAAAAAGAAAGGTTCATTAGCGGTATCTAGGGCGGTAGCGATTTCTTTTTCCAAAGCGTCTCGTTCTTGTTGCACTTCTTCGTATTGTTCTTTCAATTTCTCTTTTTCTTTTTGTAGTCTCTCAACTTCCTTTTTGTTCTTGGTGCTGTCAATGTATTTTTCGTTGATGATGTCCAACAAACTAGGGCGTTGTAAGTCTTTATTGGTTTTTTCTAGTTTGGCTATTTCTTTGACTAACGCTTGGTTTTTAGTGGCTTGTTCTTGGTTGGTGTCTTTAAGGGTGCTGATTTCTTTGGCTTTAGTTTCAAGTTCTTGTTTGAGTGTTGTAGCGTGAGTGTTCAATTCGCTCATGCTACTTGTTAGTTCATCTATCAACTTGGCATCTTTTAAGCGTTCTTTACGCTCTTTGTTTTTCATTTGGGCGTATTTGTGTGGTTCTATGCGTTTAGTCCCGCTCACTCGCTTGTCTGTTCCGCGCTCCATGCCTAAAATTTGAGCGATCTCGGTTTGGATTTGGCGTAATTTTACTTTATTGATTTGCCCCCACATGTTTTTGCCATTCTCTTTGTTGAGAGTGATAAATTCCATGTGGGCGTGGTGGTTGATGTGAGGTTGGTTGTTCTCGTCCATATATCCCTCATCTCGGTGTATGGCGATTTGGTAGCATTGAAATCCATACTTGATCTCAAAATGCTCGGCTAATTTTTCTAAATCTGACATGGTAGTCGTTTCTTTGGTATTGACCACTAAGCTCCATTGGTAGCTTTTAGCTTGGCTTTTTTGCTTGAATGTCATCAAGTAGGTTTCGTGGGCGTTCTCTATGATTTGATTTTTCAAAATCATTGCTTGCTTTGAATGGCAATTGACTTCGTTTTGACCCCTAAATTCTTGGGGGATCAGATAGCTTGGGGACAGCGTTCTGTCGTTGTGTTGTTCTTGGATATTGTTCGTGGGCTTGAAATGACCGCTCGCTAAATTGCCCATTAAAACAACTCGCTATGACTGCCTAACCTTAACAAAATAAGCTCATCATCTTTCACTAAATACACAAGCAAAACATCAGCTTTGATATGGCATTCTCTATAAGGCTTCCAAACTCCCCTTAAAGCGTGATCTTTGAATTGGGGGGTAGCGGTTCTTTCTTTCTCAAGGTCAGAATGACTTCCTTTAAAACGCTATCATCAAACCCGTTTTTAACAAGTTTTTTAAAATCTTTTTTAAAAAAGATATGATGCTTAATTTTCAGCATTCACTTCCCTTTTGATCTCATTTGTCCATGCAGAAAAGTATTCAATAGTTTCTAAATTTTCACCATTGAACGCTTCTCTCATGGCTTGTTGCGTTTCAATGTTTGGGTTTTCATGCCCAAAACAACAATCATTAGCTCTTTTGTTGATTTCTTGTAAGATTTTATTCAACTCTTCTAATTTGTTATGAAAACCTTTATCTTTTTTTTTCTAGCTCTTTAGCCATTTTCTTTTCAAGATACGCCCTATCTCTTTTTAGCTTTTCAATTTCTTGTTCTTTTTTATTCATGAGATTGAAAAGCTGTCTTTTACTTAAATTTGAGTAGTCTTTCACGCTAGAAGTGTTAGCCATGCTTATTCCTTTTTTGTAATGATAACATGATTTTAAGGAGCTTGTTCTCCTAACATAAGGCGACTTGTCGCCTTGTATTCTAGCGGCTTGCCGCTAGCAAACTTAAACCTCTTGCCGACTTGTCGGTTTTAGCTTGCTAAAAGGATTAGTAGTTTACAAACTACTAACCCTAAAGGGTTTGTCGCTCATTTCATTCGCTTTAGTTTGTTAGGGGCAAGCCCCTAAAACCCCTAATTGAAAGGACAAGTCCTTTCAATTCACTTGCTGACTATTTGCTCGGCTTCAGTCCCAAAATGCGCGATGCTGTTTTTAAGATTCGTTATCGTTTGTCCCACATACGCGCAACCGGCTCCCCAAGTGTTAGAAGTAACCTGGCCTGGATTAGTGCCTCTACGCTCGCCCCCTTGCGTTTCATAACACACCCCTAAAGAGTCATTTACAAAGGCTGTAGGGATTTTTTCAAAGTTTTTCACCACTTGTTCGGCTTGGTTTAAAATCTCCGCTTGCGCTTGCGCGTTTTTGAGCATGCCTTCAGCGAATTGAGCGTCTGTGTAGGGGTTGAAGGGTTTTCCAGTGTCTAGGTTGCTCTGATTTTGTGCGTTTTCAGCGACAATCTTGGCTTGCGCGACGGCTTCTTGGGCGTTAGCGATCATGCTTTGGATCGCGCTGATTTCATTAGCAAACATTCCGCACATTGTCCCATTACCGCTTATCCCTGCCCAATACCCACTACCACCATTCTGGAAATTCGGGCATGCACTATTTAGGGTAGTGATAATGATGCTCGCTTGTTTTAAAAGTTCTTGAGCGTTATTTTCTGTGTTGATAGTTTCTGAGGTTGGTGTTGATATTCCGCCATTCCACGAGGTTGAAATAGCTTTCCTATGACTCCATTGGTATACTAATGGTTTCATTTGGTGTGGCATCCGTTATTTTATCTCCTTGAATAGTAAAATCAAGCTTTGTGGTGGTGTTGCTCAAAACTGGGATCCCTTCTCCATTGGATCCATTGAATATCAAAGCCTTTTGAATGATTTGATAAGCTTTATTGATGATCGCATAATTTTCAGTGGATATTGGCCCGCCATGTCCTGGCTCATAATACGAATTGCAAGTGATGGTCGTCGTATCTTGTCCTGGCACATTATTAAAAGTTTGGATACCTCCATTCGCACTCTTGTTACTACCAGGCCCACAAGCGGTAAAAGCGTAGCTTGTAACTTGCCACAACCCCACCGCTGCATTCAAGGCTAAAAGCACCGCTTGATACGCTGGGGAATTGGTTTTAATATCCAACAAATTCCTAGAGCTAGATCCTAGATTATCCCTTGCATCATTGATTGCACTCGGATCAGCGGAGAGCTTGATAAGGGTGTTTAGAGTGTTGTAATTGCTTAAAAGATTGTTTAACTTTTCATAATTTTCTGAGAGTTCTTGAATGCCTTTGGTGTTTTTCACCATTTGAGCGGCTTCACCGATTTGATAGCCTGCACTCATGTAAAAGCCGTCGTCTTCAGCGTGGAGCAAAAACGAGAGAGAGAGAGAGAGAGAGAAGTTAAAGGTTTTTAAGTTTTCTTGTATGCCTTGAGGGCTATAGGGGTTATTCTTTTTGCTCACCACATTTTGGATAGCTTGAGCGTTAGGCAAGCTTGAAATAGCGGTAGTGATGCTGTTGTAAGTGTCCCCTAGCTTTTTGTATTGGCTGCTGAAGTTCGCTAAAGTGTAGGCGAGATCTTCGGCTTGTTGGATTTGCTCAGCTTGAGCGCCAAAATGCGCGATGCTGTTGTTTAGGGCGGTTATGGTTTCTCCCACATACGCGCAACCGGAAGCGAAAGTTTGAGTGGTAACTGTGCCTGGAGGTGAACCTTGTGTGCCACCAGTACCAGCTGTTGAGGGGTTGTTGCATGTGGCTAAAAAGCCTTTAACAAAATTTTGAAAAGTCCCGGTGAGATTATTAGGGTTAATGGTTTGCCCCACTTGGTTGGCTAAATTGAGCATTTGCGCTTGCGCTTGCGCGTTAGCGAGCATGCCTTCAGCAAAGCTGGTATTCCCCGTGAAAGGGTTGAAATGGCTATCTACCGGGTTTGATGATTGCCCGTTAGCACTAACGATGTTCGCTTGATTGAGCATCTCTTGAGCGTCCGTGATCATCTTTTGGATCGCGCTGATCTCTTCTGAAAAAGCGCCACACAGCTTGTTAGAGGGCCATTCCCACTTCGGGCCATTAGCTTGGCTATGAGGTGCATGGAAATACGGGCATGCAGTGTTGATGGTGTTGATGAGCGTGCTGGCTTGCGCTAAGAGCGCTTGAGCGTTGTCAGGCACTCCTTCCATTTTGGTAGTAATATCAGTGTAAGATTGGGTGTTACCGTTTGTGCTCCATTTAACAACTTTTGAACTGATCGTGGTGTTCACGGTTTTGCCATCTATGGTTTGGGTTTCGCTTTTTGTTCCACTATTTCCATTGGAATTTAACACATTACAGTTATCATTCCCTTCTCCTGCGCATTTATAGCTATAAGTTACGCTCACGGTCCCGTTCTTTTCATTCAGCGTCGGTAAGCCTTGTTTCAACGCTGTTTGGAGGATTTGATAGGCCTCGTTGAGCTTTTTGAAATTCTCAATACTCATAGGGCCATAGTATCCAGGAATATACCCATTCAAAGAACAAGTGATGGAAGTGGATCGATACCCTGGCTCGTTGTCAAAAATGGTCGTTGAAGAAGTGCTTTTTGTGCCATTGGCATTACCCCCACATTGCGTCACATAGCCCACGATATTCCAAAACCCTACCGCCGCGTTGATGGCTAAAAGCACCGCTTGATAGGCGGGGGAATTCTTTTTGTCATTGAGTAAGCCAGCCGCGCTCGCGCCCAAATCGTTACGCACCCCGTTGATCGCACTCGGGTCAGAAGAGAGCTTGATAAGGGTGTTTAGGGTGCTGTATTTGGTTAAAAGGTTGTTCAAGTTTTCATAATTGTCTGAAAGCTCTTGAATGCCTTTGGTGTTTTTCACCATTTGAGCGGCTTCGCCGATTTGATAGCCTGCACTCATGTAAAAGCCGTCGTCTTCAGCGCTCAAAGTGGAAACTAAAAGCGAGCCTAAGGTTAATGAAAGGATGTGTTTTTTCATTAAATCTCCTTTTTTGAAATTAAATTGATTTTAGTAGTGATTAAAGTCCATACATTGATATGTATTTGGAGCATTATAGCATAAAAGCGTTTTTTTTTTTTTTGTCATTTTGGAAAAATTTTAGAATTTTTTTGATTTTAGCGTTTTTTGTTTCGTTTAGGGGTAAAACGATATTTAAGCGTTGTTTTTAAAGGGAACTCATTTTCTTTAATGAAACTCATTTTCTTTAATGAAACTCATTTTCTTTAATGAAACTCATTTTCTTAATTTGAAACTCCATTTCTTAATTTGAAACTCCATTTCTTAATTTGAAACTCCATTTCTTAAGAGGATAGGGGGGTATTTTGCGCTTAACTCTCCCCCTTAACCCCCACTAAATCCCCCTAAAAAGACCGCTTTTTAGTCAAGTTATCGCTTGCTTTTCGCAAGCTCTTTTATTGTTTGTTAGCGTTTTTCGCAAGCTTTTTGCTATTCAATATTTTAAAAAATGCTTTTTAGCACTTTTAGATTTCATAAACGGGATTCAATTAAAAAGTTCAATTAAAAGAGATGGTTGCGGAGAATGGATTTGAACCACTGACCTTTGGGTTATGAGCCCAACGAGCTACCGGACTGCTCTACTCCGCGATACGCTAATGAAAGAAAAAGAATGGCTGGGGTGCAAGGATTCGAACCTCGGAATGCCAGGACCAAAACCTGGTGCCTTACCGCTTGGCGACACCCCAACGATAAAATAAAAGAAACATTATACAAAAGCTTTTTAAAAAAGTCAAGCTAAAATGCTATCATTTCATCATGGAAAACCCTTTTGACCCTTTGATTTATGAGCGCTATTTAAAAAAGAAAGAAACCTTTTTGCTGTTTAAAAAAATCGGCCAAATGTCTGCGTTTAACAATCTAAAACTCCAGCTCAAGCAAAAAGCGTTGCTTAATGAGTGTGTGGCTCAAGCTTTAGGGGATTTAAAGCTTGGGTTTAGATACGCTAAAATAGAATATAAAATCCTAAAAATCTATTTCACGCACCCGAGTTTCTTGAAAGCCTTTAAAACAGAAGAAGAGCGCTACACCCACCACTTAAAAACGCATTTTTTAGAAACAAAACAAACGCTCAAAGCCCTAAATTGCCCCTTGGATTTTGCAAGCGTTCAAGCGAGCGTGAGGAAAAGGCCTTACCAAAAACCGGTTCTAAAACCCCCTAAAAAACCGGTTAGCGTGAATGTGGATTGTGAGGGTTTGAGCGCTTTCACCAAAGAGCAATTTTCAAAGCTCAAACGCGCTTGTAACGATAATACGCCGCACACGCCCCCTCAGAGCTGACCATGCAACTGCCGATCGGATTTTGTGGGGTGCAAGTTGTAGCAAATAATGGGCAATCTAGGGGCTTAGCGATGCCTTTTAAAATGTCCCCACATTTGCATGCTTTGTTTTCTTTTGTGATCTTGTGGGTTAAATGTTCTTTAAAGACTTTTTCAGCGTCATAAGAGGCGAACTCTTCTTTGAGTTTGAGAGCGGAGTTTTTGATATTCCCTAACCCCCTCCATTCAAAATTTTCTCTTATTTCCATGCATTCACGCACTAACTCTTGCGCTTTTGTATTCCCCTTATAGCTCACCGCTCTTTTGTATTGGATTTCTAGCTTATATTCTTTGTTTAGGGCTTGTTTTAATAGCATCAATACGCTTTCTAATATATCCACCGGCTCAAAACCGCTCACAATAATGGGGAGTTTAAAACGCTCCACTAAAGGGGCATAGATTTGAGCGCCGCTGATCACGCTCACATGGCTAGGGGCTAAAAGGGCGTTGATTCGGCATGCTGGATCTTCTAAAATCGCGCTCACGCTTGGAGGCACTAAAATGTGGTTGATGTGGAAAAAAAGATTTTTGATTTTTTCTTTTTTTGCATTCAGTAAAACGCTAGCTGTCATGGGTGTGGTGGTTTCAAAACCGATCGCAAAATAAATGACTTTTTTATGCGGGTTTTCTTTAGCGATTTCTAAAGCTTGCATGGGCGAATACAAAAAGCGTGCATC
This sequence comes from Helicobacter pylori, assembly GCF_001653455.1. Taxonomy (NCBI): domain Bacteria; kingdom Pseudomonadati; phylum Campylobacterota; class Epsilonproteobacteria; order Campylobacterales; family Helicobacteraceae; genus Helicobacter; species Helicobacter pylori. The sequence continues at coordinate 883,047 of NZ_CP011486.1, forward strand.
CAGCCCCTTTTCTCTGGCTTGTATCAAATTCCCATAGCTCCCAGGGACTTTCATCATATCCCCTAAACTTAAAATCACGCTATCTTTCATGCTTGCAAGCTCATAAGCTTCATCAAGGCGTGCTCTTGGCATCACGCATACCGGGCAGCCTGGCCCATGCACAAACTCTAAATTGTTAGGCATCAAATCCAAAAGCCCGTATTTCATTATAGAATGCGTATGCCCTCCGCACACTTCCATGATGACTAATTTTTTTTCAAGTTTGGAGGCGAGTTTTTTGATTGCATCAGAGAGCGCCAAAATGGTTTGCTTGTCTCTAAAAGGCGAAATGAGGTGATTAACGCTCATTGGGATTATTCATGCGTTTCGTTCATTTTGGCGATCATTTCTTGGTAAAGCTCAATGGACTCTAGGGCTTCTTTTTCATCAATCTTGCTCATCACATAGCCGATGTGCAATAGCACATAATCGCCCACCTTAACAGACTCGCCCATTAAATCCAAGCTCGCTTCTCTTTGAACGCCTAAAGTCTCTAAAAGAGCCACATTGTCCTTAATGGCTATGACTTTAGAAGGGATCGCTAAACACATTAAAACGAATGCGTGGATTGGTAATTTTCACGCTTTTTTTCTAAAAGGAAATTTTTAAAATCTTCCAAACTTTTAGGGTCTTTGGAGCTCATTAAAAAAATGGGGGCTTCAGGCTTTAATTTTTGCATGTCTTCTTTGACTTGAGAAACCCTGAAATTAAACACTTCAATCATGTCCGCCTTACTGATAATGACTGCATCTGCACACATGAACATGGTAGGGTATTTTAGCACCTTATCATCGCCCTCTGGGACGGAAAGTAAAACGATATTCATCGCCGCCCCTAGATTATAGCTTGAAGGGCAAACCAGATTCCCCACATTTTCAATGATTAAAAAATCGCTTTTTTCTAACGCTCCCTCATTTTTGAGCAAATCAAACGCTCCTTCAATCATGCTCGCTTCTAAATGGCACGCTTCACCGGTGGTGATTTGGTGTGCACTCACGCCTTTTTTACGCAATCTGTCCGCATCTCTATTGGTTTGCAAATCGCCCTCTACCACGCAAAACTTGAAGTCTTTAAAATCCGCTAGATTTTCTAACATCGTGGTTTTACCGCTGCCAGGAGAGCTCATGAAATTCAACACATACAGCCCCTCTTCTAAATAGCGCTCTTTCATTTCAGCGGCTTTAATGTCGTTCTTACTCAAAATCTTTTCCACGATTTTGACATCTTTTTTACTCAAATTAGGGTTATTTTGTAACGATTCTTTTCGTTGCTCGCTCATCTTTGTTCCTTTTTTTAAAATTTTCGTATTGTAGCGTGCTTAATTAAACGGCTATGATTTAACAACTTTTTTTATCCTCTCAAGCTAATTTTTTAGAAAAATCCGCTTATTTTAGCCTTTTTCGTTGCTGTCATCTTTATCTTTTAAGACTAACTTAATGATCCTCCATATGATGATTAATAAAATGATGGTTAAAAGCAAATACCAAACATTCATGAAAACAACTTTCATCATTTTACTTTCCTTATTTTTTACTTAAAGACAATCTTATCACGCTATTTTCTAAAGCGTCCAAACGATGCAAAACTTGAGCTTCTAGGCTAACTAACGCTCCCTTAGGCATTTCTATTTTTTCATTTTCTGCTTCAAAAATGATTTTACCCTCTAAAACCTGCACGCTAATAGCCCCTGGGGCTTTGTGTTTGTCCATGACCGCTCCTTTGGGCATGCAAATGCGGATTTCTTTGTTGGAAGAATTTTCACTCAACGCTTCAATGTGGAGTTTTTCAAAACAAACGCCCTCTAAAAAATTAACTATTTTCATTAGAAACCTTTATTTTTTCTACCATTTCTTTAGCTTGTATAGCGATTTCTAGCTCTTCATCCGTAGGGATTCTTAAAACTTGGATCTTGGTGTTAGGCTGGCTTAAATTCACTATCCCATTACCCGGATTGTCGTTCGTGGGTTTGTGTAAAGCGATCCCTAAACCTTCTAAACCTTCGCACACCCTCTCTCTTAAAGCGGAGTAATTTTCCCCCAAGCCCCCTGTAAAGATGATCGCATCTACTTTGTTTAAAACCACCATGTAAGCCCCAATATACTTTTTAATGCGATAAGCGCACATTTCAAAAGCAAGCTCGGCTTGTTGGTCGCCTTTTTCTTTTCTGGCTTCTATATTTCTGGCGTCATTATCCCCACAAACGCCCTTCAAACCGCTTTCATGGTTTAGGATTTTCATCACTTCTTCTAAGCTCTTATTAGCGCATTGCGCGATATATTCCACCACAGTGGGGTCAATATCCCCACATCTTGTGCCCATGATCAAGCCCTCTAAAGGGGTTAACCCCATAGAAGTGTCCACGCTCTTGCCATTTTGAATGGCTGCTGCGCTTGAGCCGTTCCCTAAATGCAAACTGATAGCGTTAAACTTCTCATAAGGGATATTTAAAAATTTCGCCGCTTCTTTAGCGACATAATGGTGCGAAGTCCCATGGAAACCATAACGCCGGATCTGATACTTTTCATACAATTCATAAGGTAAAGCATACATGTAAGCGTAATTAGGCATAGTGGCATGGAATGCGGTATCAAAAACGGCGATTTGAGGGATATGGGGGTGCGCTTTTTGGACAAATTCAATACCGGCCAAATTCGCCGGGTTGTGCAAGGGGGCTAAAATAGAAAGCTTACCGATTTCTTGCATGACTTTTTCATTCACTAACACAGGTGCATGGAATTTATCCCCCCCTTGAACCACACGATGCCCTATAGCGTCAATTTGGTCAAAATCTTTAATGATCCCCATTTTCGTTAAATTCTCACGAATCATTAAAAGCCCGCTCGCATGATCTTTAATCACAAGCTTTTCTTTAAGCTCTTGATCGTTATGGTGCAAATGCGATTTGATTTTCAATTGCCCTATTTCTTCGCCAATTTTTTCGGCTAAACCGCTCGCTAAGGGTTTGTTTTCTTTCATGTCAAACAATTTAAACTTAATAGACGAACTGCCCAGATTCAAAACTAAAATTTCCATCAATTTCTCCTATCAATTAATCTTGCGCTTGAATGGCGCTAATCAAAACGGTGTTAATAATATCTTCCACTAAAGCGCCCCTACTCAAATCGTTAATGGGCTTGTTCAAACCTTGTAAGATAGGCCCTATCGCTACGGCTTTAGCGCTTCGTTGCACCGCTTTATAAGCGATGTTCCCGGCGTTTAAATCTGGGAAAATAAAAACGCTAGCCTGCCCGGCCACTTGGCTGTTTGGCATTTTTTTCTTCGCTACGCTTTTGTCTATAGAGGCGTCAAATTGTAAAGGGCCATCTATTTCTAATTGGGGATCGATACTATGTGCGATTTTTAGGGCTTCGTTGATTTTGTCTATCATTTCGCCTTGAGCGGAATTGCCTGTCGCATAAGAAAGCATAGCTACTTTAGGCGTGATATTAAATTGCTTGGCGGTTTGCGCGGAAGTGGTAGCGATCTCGGCTAATTCTTTAGGGCTAGGGTTAGGGATAATCGCGCAATCCCCAAAGACTAGCACTTGGGTGTCCAAACACATTAAAAACGCGCTTGAAACTAGGCTCACGCCAGGCTTAGTTTTAATGATTTGCAAAGCGGGTCTAATGGTCTCAGCCGTGGTGTGATTCACCCCAGAAACCATGGCATGCGCGTATCCTAAATGCACGAGCATGGTTGCAAAATAAGTCTTATCCAACACTAATTGCTCAGCTTCTTGCCGATTCAAACCTTTTGATTTTCTCAATTCATACAAATGATTAGCGAATTCTTCTTTATAGCTAGAAGTGTTGGGGTCTATGATTTCAATGTTTTCTAAATTCAAGTTAAGGTTTTTCGCTTGAGAGTGGATCGTTTTTTCATCGCCCAATAAGATCAATCCCACCGCACCCATTAAATTCAAATGATGCACGGCTTTTAAAATCCTTTCATCTTCGCTCTCTGGCAAAACCACTTTTTTAATTTGCTCCTTAGCCTTTTTTTCCAAACTCCTTTGAAAGGCTAAAGGGGTGGTGATCTTGCTTTTTGTGTGCAATAATTTTTCAACTACGCTCGCTTCTAATTCGCCCTTACAAAGAGACGCGCTCAAAAAATCCGGTTTTTCAAGCGTTTCGCCCATCAATAGCCCTAGAGCGAAAGGGGCTTCTTTTTTGATAACATGAGAATGCATGGCTTTCAGATATTCTAAACTCGTTTGCGCGACAGCCACAACGGGAGCGTTTAAATGCTTGGCTAGAACGGTGTTTAAATCTAAAAGAGTATTTAAGAAAAAATCCGGCACATACCCCAAACCAATCACAAAATCATGCACAGATTGTATTTCATCGTAGCGTTTGAGAATTGTTTCAAATAGTAACTCTTCTTGATCAGCGCTCACAAGCTCTAAGGCTTTTTGTTTATCTATAGCGCTATGAAACTCTAAAGAGTTCAAGCCCTCGCACTCCCCATTAATGGGCGAAAATAAAGCGATTTTTTGATAGCGTGGCTTTAGCGCCTTTAAAAGGCTCTTACAAGCGATCTGTAACGCTTCTGTATTTTCCGGGTAAATCCATAAACTTTGCATGCTAATCTCCCTAAAATCATCGTTTTTGTCTAATTGTAGCAAATTTTAATTAAACCCAAACGAAACCATGATTTTTTAAAAAGGCTTTTAGCGTTTTTACATTTGATCACCCGTCTTAAGGAACTCTTTTTGCTTGACTTTCACCATGTAAAATAAAAGAGTTGTTTAAAAGGATAACCATGCCATCTCCTATCAATCCCATTCACACAAGCGCTAGCACCAGTGCATTAAAGAATGAAGCTAAAAACGAAGACACCAAAAATGTGCCTAAAAGCGCATCAAAGGATTTCAGCAAGCTTTTAAACCAAAAAATCTCTAAAGAAGAGCCTAAAGACAAACCTAAAAATTTAAACCCTAGCGCTTTAAAAGACACGCCACAAAACGCGCTAAAAAACACGCCCAAAGACACGCTTGAAAAAACCCCTACCCCACACGTTCAAACGCCTAAAGAGATCGCTAAAAACCAACAAGCCCCTACCCTAAAAGACTTGCTCAACCATCAAGAAAACCATTCAACAAGCCACCCAACAGCTAAACATGAAACCCAGCATGAAACCATTCAAAAAACCCACCCAACAACCCCTAACGAAACCCCAAACAAGAATGAAAAAAAGCCTAATGAAGCCCTTTCTAACGCCCATCAAGCTAATTTACTCCATAAAAACCCTATAACCCCCAATCACGCTAACAATACTAACGCTACCCAAAAACCCACCGCCCCTACTGACAATACCAAGCCAAAAACCCTTAAAGATATTCATGCGCTCAGCCAAAAGCATGATTTGAACGCTAGCAACATTCAAACGGCCACAACGCCAGAAAATAAAAACCCTTTAAATGCAAGCGATCATCTTGCCTTAAAAACAACGCCCAAAAACCCCACGACCAACCCCACTCTCGCCAAAAACGACGCTAAAAACACCGCCAACCTTTCTAGCGTCTTGCAATCGTTGGAAAAAAAAGACGCGCCCAATAAAGAACACACAAGCCCTACAAATAACGAAAAAAAAACGCCCCCTTTAAAGGAAGCTTTACAAATGAACGCTATTAAAAGGGATAAAACGCTCTCTAAAAAAAAGCCAGAAAAAGCCCCCACTAAAAGCCAAGCCACAGCCACAACGCCAGAAAATACCCCAAAACTTGCCCTTAAAACGCCCCTTTTAATGCCCTTAATGGGAGCTAACCCCCCTAACGATAACGCTCCAACGCCCCTAGAAAAAGAAGAAAAATCTAAAGAAGTGAGCGAAAATAAAGAAAAAACTAAAGAGTCTAGTAATAGCACTCAAAACGTGCAAAACACCCCAAACAGCGACAATAAAAGCATCGCCCCTAAAGAAACGATCAAGCATTTCACCCAACAATTAAAGCAAGAAATCCAAGAATACAAACCTCCCATGAGTAAGATCTCTATGGATTTATTCCCTAAAGAGTTGGGTAAGGTTGAAGTGGTGATTCAAAAAGTGGGTAAAAACCTTAAAGTGAGCGTGATCTCTCATAACAACAGCTTGCAAACCTTTTTGGATAACCAACAAGATCTTAAAAACAGCTTGAACGCTTTAGGCTTTGAAGGGGTGGATTTGAGCTTTTCGCAAAATCCTTCTAAAGAGCAACAAGCCCCAAAGGATCAACTAAAAGAGCAGGAATTAAGCCCTTTAAAAGAAAACGCCCTAAAAAGTTACCAAGAAAACACGGACAATGAACACAAAGAAACGAGCATGCAAATCACTCTTTATGCGTGATTTTAAGCAAGTTTGCTCTATAATAGGGCATCTTTAATAAGGAAGAAGATATGGCCATTGATTTAGCAGAAGTTACAGGAGCTAAAGCCGCACAAGAAAGGAAAAAAGAGCAGCCACAAATCGCTAATGGGTTGGATAAAGACGCTTTCATGAAACTCTTTTTAGAGCAATTGAAAAATCAAGACCCCACCGCCCCCATGGAAACGGATAAAATCATCACCCAAACCGCCCAACTCACGCAAGTGGAAATGCAAGAAGAAAATAAAAAGACCATGCAAGAAGTTGCAAGTGCCATGAAATCCAATAAAGAAACTAACGAATCTTTAAAAGACTTTCAAGGCGCTCTAAAAGACACGATGGAAAACTTGAATAAAGGCATGGACGATAGCCTAAAAGCCAATAACGCCTTAAGGGAAGTGAGCGCTCTTAATTCTGTGAGCATGATAGGTAAAATCGCTGAAACCGATGTGAGCGGGGCGAATTTTGATGGCAACAACAAGCTTTCTTTTTCGCTCTTTTTTGATGAAAAAATTGACGCTTCTAAAGGAGTGCCAGCCATTCAAATCCTGAATGAAAACAACGAGTTAGTCAAAACGATTTCTTTGAAAAATTATAACGGGCAAAAGGGGTATATCCATTTTGAATGGGACGGCACAAACGAAAAGGGCGAAAAAGTCCCTAAAGGCAATTATAAGATCAAGGCTGAATACAATCTAGACTCACAAAGCAAGCAGTATTTGCAAACGCGCATTGGTAGGGGCGAGGTGGAAAGCGTGATTTTTGACAAAGGCAAACCCATGCTAAGAATGGGCGAAATGATTTTGCCCATAGACAGCGCGATAGAGTTTTATAAACCGGATCAAAAACCACTAGATCAAAAGCCCATTGAGCAAAAATTCTCTGATCAAAAACCACTAGAACAGAAATTCTCCGATCAAAAGCCCATTGCTGATCAAAAACCGCTTGAACAAAAAGCCCCTAATCAAAAACTCTCAGAGCAAAAACAACCCCAAACCCTCTCTAAAGAGACCGCATGAATGACACTTTATTAAACGCTTATAGCGGGATTAAGACCCACCAGTTTGGTATTGACAGCCTTTCTAACAATATCGCCAATGTCAATACTTTAGGCTATCGCTCCAATGATCCGGAGTTTAAGACCTTGTTTTCTTCGCATTTAGACGCTTTGAACGCCAAATCCGTTGTGGCTAATGACCGAAATTACGGCGTTACAGGCTCAGGGAATGTGCTTTCTAATAAAGATGGGGAATACATGCCTAGTGAAGGGGAATTCCACATGGCGTATCAAGGCAAAGGTTGGTTTGTGATAGGGCCTAATAAAAACGGGGAAATGACCATTAATAAAGATGGCTTTAGCAAAAAACAGGATAATTTTCTCACTCGTGCGGGCAATTTCGCCAGAGACGCTGATGGCTATTTAGTAACCCCAGAGGGTTATTATGTCTATGGTATTGATTTGAAAAAAATCAAAGATGGCACGCTCAATTCCACGGCTAGAGATGAAGACATTGAAAAATTGCATGGCAACACCCTTTCGCCCTTACAAATCCCCCAAGATCTCACTTACCAACCGGTGCTTAGCACGAAAGTGGGTATTAGCGTGAATCTAAACCCTAAAGACCATTTAAAGGGCGCTCAAGAATTCCTTTTAAACGACAAGGGCGAAGTGATTAAAGAGCGTTTTTTAAACCAGGATATAAACGCCCTAGCGAACGATGATAACGAACCTATAGATGCGATCACCAATCGTAAATTAAACATCAGTATCCAAAAAGAAAATGGCAAAAAAGAAGATTTTGTTTTCACTTATGGGGACGCTGAAAAAGGGGAAAACCAATTCAAAACTTTAGGCGATTTGCAAAAACTCTTTAAAGAAAAAACCGGGCTAGACTTAAACCTCATCAAAAGCGAAAAAGACGCCAAAAAGCCCCCCCTTTTACTAGAGATCGCTAACCCTAGCGAAACGCCCATCACTTTTAGCTTGAGTGGGGGTATTGCGGATAAATTGGGCTTGAATGCAAATGAAATGGAGTTGAAAAAGGGTATTAGCAGGGATTCAGTGGCGATTAAAATCCCTTATTACAGCACAGAAGTGGATATTTATGATAAAGCCGGGGATAAATACTTGCTTCAAAGCGAATATTACATGACTAATTCCAACGATCCCACATCAAGCCCCACGAGTAAAAGGAAAAACCAAACTTGGGAAGTGAAAAGCTATATCGTGGATCCTAAAAATAAAACCCCTATCAATGAGCCTACTTGGGAAATTATCGGCTTTGATTCAGCCACGCATAAGATGAAAGCCGCCCCCATGACTTTGGATTTTAAGGGTAATAAGCTCACTTATTCTTTAGATAAAAGCGAAAACCATGACTCTAGCGATTTGACTTATCAAGACTCTAAACTCTTAGAAGCGAGTCAAGACGGCAAGCCTAGGGGTATTTTTAGAGACATGCGCATTGAAGAAAATGGCGTGATTTCTCTCGCTTTTAGTAATGGAGTGGTAGAGCCGGTCGCTCGCATTGGGATTTTGGCTTTCACTAATGATCAAGGCTTAAGGAAAATCGGCGGCAACCTCTATGAAATGCAAGAAGGCACGATCAATGGCGAAAACAGACCCTTAAGCGGTAACCCTATTTTAGGGTGGGACGAAGAGGGTAAGCTCAAGTTTGGGAAAATCAGGCATAAATATTTAGAAACGAGCAATGTGAATGCTGGGAACGCCCTAACCAATCTCATTTTAATGCAAAGAGGCTATTCTATGAACGCTAAAGCCTTTGGCGCGGGCGATGACATGATTAAAGAAGCCATTAGCTTGAAAAAATAAGAGGCTAAAATAAGGAGTGTGGTAAAATACCCTCTTTGATTAAGGATATTAATGATACCCACACAGCTTAGCAAAATTGCAGAATTTTTAAGAACAAACCCTTATAGTTTGTCCCAACCTTTACAAGACTGGCGTTTAAATTCATCTGTCAATGAAGAAGAAATTTTAAACACCATCAAGGGTCCTTTTTCTATCCAACTGCCAAAAGCCAGAGAGTGGTGGGATTTTGGTTTTGAAGAAAACGATATTTTTTATCCCGTTAACATTAAAATCACTACCACCAAAACCGCCGACAATCTTAATTGCAAATTAGGGATTTATTATGCGTTGTGTGGCTTATTGCCGGAGTTCAATAATGAAATTGCATGGGAGAAATATTTCCAAAAACTTCATAAAAACTTAGGCACAAACACCAACAGAGATTATTATTTTTTAATAATCAATAAAAACGATCCTAAAGATATTTTTATCAATTCTTTAAAGGGTATTCAAACTTTTCAACCCAATAACTTGCCCTTTCAATGCAAGTGGGATAATAACAGAGAAATCGTTCAAAGAAGCTTTATGGAAAATAAAAACTTCATTTTAAGCGCCCTAGCTGAAAGCGTGAAATGAAGGGCTAATATTTATTAAGAGAATTTTTTGGAGACTTTTTTGTATCAATTAGATGTTAAAACCTTAGGGCAGGTTTTCACCCCTAACAATATAGTGGATTTCATGCTCCATTTAAGGCAAAATCAAGGGAGCGTTTTAGAGCCAAGTGTGGGCGATGGGAGTTTTTTAAAGCACTTAAAAAAGGCTGTGGGGATTGAAATCGATCCTAAAATTTGCCCTAAAAATGCCCTTTGCATGGACTTTTTTGACTACCCTTTAGAAAACCAATTTGACACGATTATCGGTAACCCGCCCTATGTCAAGCACAAGGATATTGCCCCAAGCACCAAAGAAAAACTCAATTACAGCCTTTTTGATGAAAGGAGTAACCTCTACTTGTTTTTCATAGAAAAAGCCATCAAGCATTTAAAACCTAAAGACGAATTGATTTTCATCACCCCAAGGGATTTTTTGAAATCCACTTCCAGCGTGAAATTAAACGAATTTATCTATAAAGAAGGCACGATAACGCATTTTTTTGAACTGGGCGATCAAAAGATTTTCCCAAACGCCATGCCTAATTGCGTGATTTTTCGTTTTTGTAAGCGTAATTTCAGTAGAATCACCAACGATGGTTTGCAATTTGAGTGCAAAAAAGGCATTTTGTATTTCCTTAACCAATCCTACAGCAAAAATTAAGCGAGGTTTTTCAGGTCAAGGTGGGGGCAGTGAGCGGGTGCGATAGAATTTTTAAAAACGAAAAGCATGGGAATTTAGAATTTGTCACCTCAATCACGAGAAGAACTAACGCTTTAGAAAAAATGGTTTTTGTGGATGAACCTAATGATTATTTACTCCAGCATAAAGAAAGCTTGATGGGAAGAAAGATTAAAAAATTCAATGAAAATAATTGGTTTGAGTGGGGGAGAATGCATCACATATCCCCTAAAAAACGCATTTATGTCAACACCAAAACGCGCCAAAAAAACCCTTTTTTTATCCACCAATGCCCTAATTATGACGGCTCTATTTTAGCTCTATTCCCTTATAACCAAAATTTAGATTTGCAAAGTCTCTGCGATAAACTCAACGCCATCAACTGGCAGGAATTAGGCTTTGTGTGCGACGGGCGTTTTTTATTCTCGCAACGCTCTTTAGAAAACGCTCTTTTGCCTAAAGATTTTTGAGGATAAATGGTGCTAGAAACCTTACAATTAAACCCTGAGCAATTAAAAGCGGCTTCGGCTTTACAAGGGCATAATTTAATCATTGCAAGCGCTGGCACAGGAAAGACTTCTACGATTGTGGGGCGCATTTTACACCTGCTTGATAACGGCATCAAGCCTGAAGAAATCCTGCTTTTGACTTTCACCAATAAAGCGAGTAGTGAAATGATTGCAAGGGTGGCTAAATATTCCAAATTAAGCTCAAAAATTGAAGCTGGCACTTTCCATGCGGTGGCGTATCGCTATTTAAAAGAGCATTACCCTAACTTAAGCTTAAAACAACCCAAAGAATTAAGAAAGCTTTTAGAAAGCATTGTGGACACTAAAAACGCCATAGATGACGATAAAAAGCCCTACACTTCGCAGCATTTATACGCCCTTTATTCTCTTTATACCAACGCCCTAAAACAAGAAGATTTTAGCGCATGGCTTTCTAATAAAAACCCTGAACACACCCCATACGCCACCTTTTATGAAAACATTTTAGAAGAATTTGAAAACACCAAAAAAAAGCACAATTATATTGACTATAACGATTTGTTACTGCTCTTTAAAAAAGCGATGCTAGAGACGCCTAGCCCTTATAAAGAAGTGCTTTGCGATGAATTTCAAGACACCAACCCCTTACAAGAATCCATTTTAGACGCTATCAACCCTCCAAGCTTGTTTTGCGTGGGCGATTACGATCAAAGTATTTACGCTTTTAACGGGGCGGATATTTCTATCATTTCTAATTTCACTCAAAAATACAAAAACGCCCGGGTGTTCACGCTCACTAAAAACTACCGCTCTTCTAAAGAAATTTTAGATCTCGCTAACCAAGTGATACAGCACAACCAACGCATTTACCCTAAAAATTTAGAAGTGGTGAAATCAGGGGATTTTAACAAGCCCACGCTTTTAAATTACAACGACAATATCGCGCAATGCCAAGACATCGCCAAACGCATTGTGATGCGAAAGAACTTTAAAGAAGTGGCAGTGATTTTTAGGAATAATGCTAGCGCGGATCAATTAGAAGCCGCTTTAAGAGCTAACAATGTGCCAAGCAAAAGAAAGGGGAGCGCGAGTTTTTTTGAATCCAAAGAAGTGGCGTTAGCGTTAGATATTTGCACGCTGGTGTTTAACCCTAAAGACATTATGGCAGCCATTCATGTTTTAAGCTATGCGAATGATATTGGCTCTAACACCGCTAAAGACATTCATGAAGCCTTAATGCTTTTAGGCAATGGGGATCTCAAATCAGCCCTAACCCACCCCAATAAAGAAGCCAAAATTTACACCAAGAAAAAAGAAATCACCTCCATGGGGCTTTTTGAAGAAATTTTTGCTTTAGAAAACAGCTCAAGATTTAATAGCGTGATAGCTAAAGCGTTCCATTCGCACCCAGTTTTGATGCACCCTAAAATCTCACTCAATGGGGCTAAAATGTTAAGCGATTTTTTTACCCTTTACACCCATGCCCCTAATTCCCCTAGCGCTTTAATCAAACACACCATAGAAAGCGCGTTTTTTCAGACGATTAAAACACGCCTTTTAAAAGAGCGCTCCAAGAATAAGGACGGATCTTATAACGAATTTAAAAAACTCCAAGCGCAAAAACGCTTCAATGAAAAAATGGAATTACTGATCTCTTTGGCGAAAAATTACCAGGATTTAGGGCGTTTTTTAAACGGCACTTTAATAGGCTCAAATGAAGCCACGCAAGGCGAGGGCGTGAATTTATTGAGCGTGCATGCTTCTAAAGGCTTGGAATTTAAGGATGTTTATATCATTGATTTAATGGAAGGGCGCTTCCCTAACCATAAGCTTATGAATACCGGTGGGGGCATTGAAGAAGAAAGGCGGCTTTTTTATGTCGCTATCACAAGGGCTAAAGAAAATTTATGGCTCTCTTATGCGAAAAATGAATTGAGGGAAAACGCCAAACCTAAAGAGCATAAGCCTTCGGTGTTTCTGTATGAAGCAGGGCTTTTGAAACCACAATAAGATAGTAAAAATTTTTGTTGTTTGTTTAAGCAAAAGATGATACGATTATAGCGATAGTTAAGCCCCTAAGAGCTGAGAACTCTTAAGAGCTCGTTTTTAATAAAGTGGCAGTGTTAAGATAACCACTAAAACTATCGCTACAAAAACGAATTTCATGGTGGTGTCTCCTAACGGAGTGCCACCCACTACAATCTCCCAACCCATCAGTTTGTAAACTAATTACTCCAAATTCGTTTAACACTAGGACTACTACCATGTCATATCGTTTGAGTATTATAGCGTAAGTGGGATTTTTATAAAATATTAAGAAAGCATGAAAACGCTAGCAACCATAGATTTTAGCTCTAGCTTGCGCTAGAGCCAAAATTTTAGTATAATGGCGTTGCGGTGGCCATTAAAACTATGATCACTAATAGTAATCTCATAGTCGGTTATCTCCTTTCCGGGATAACCACCCACTATTACCCCAAACCCTAACATGCTCCAAATAACCGCAACAAAAAGAGATAACCTAAAAATTACTATTTGCGTTAGTGCGATTTTACATTAAAAAATCTCAAAAGATATTGAAAGTGTTTTTATAACCAATAATCAAAGAGCTTGACGCTAGTCAAACAAAACGCTAGCAACCATAGATTTTAACTCTAGCTTGCGCTAGAGCCAAAATTTTAGTATAATGGCGTTGCGGTGGCCATTAAAACTATGATCACTAATAGTAATTTCATAGTTGGTTATCTCCTTTCCGGGATAACCACCCACTATTACCCCAAACCCTAACATGCTCCAAATTTTCACAACAAAAGAGATAACTTAAAATGACTATTTGCGTTGGCGTGATTTTACATTAAAAAACTTAGAAATGCCAAAAAGCGTTTTGTAAAACCCCAAAAATTTAACGCTAACCCCCTATAAAATCCCGTTTTTTTTTTTTTGTAAAAACGCTCCAATTGTTGTAACTTTATTTCCTTGATAAGGGGTTTTAAAGGGGTTTTTTAAGGTTAGTTTAATTTTTATTATGTGAGAATATCACAATTACATCTAATAATTTGTATTACTAAACACTATTTGCAAGCTTTGATGTAACTAAATCCTGAATTTAAACTTCAATCAAGGAGCATCCCATTGATAAGGAAAATTATGATAAAGAAAAATAGAACGCTGTTTCTTAGTCTAGCCCTTTGTGCTAGCATAAGTTATGCAGAAGATGATGGAGGGTTTTTTACCGTCGGTTATCAGCTTGGGCAAGTCATGCAAGATGTCCAAAACCCAGGTGGCACTAAAAGGGACGAACTCGCCAGAGAGCTTAACGCTGATGTTACGAACAACATTCTCAACAACAACACCGGAGGCAATGTCGCAGGGGCGTTGAGCAACGCTTTCTCTCAATACCTTTATTCGCTTTTAGGGGCTTATCCAGAGAAGCTTAATGGTAATGATGTGGCTGCGAACGCTCTTTTACAAGGCGCAGTAGGCAATGGGACTTGCGCGGCTGCAGGGACGGCTGGTAGCAGTTCTCTCAACACTCAAAGCGCTTGTACCGCTGCGGGCTATTACTGGCTCCCTAGCTTGACTGACAGGGTTTTAAGCACGATTGGCAGCCAAACCAACTACGGCACAGACACCAATTTCCCTAACATGCAACAGCAACTCACTTACTTGAATGCAGGGAATGTGTTTTTTAATGCGATGAACAACGCTTTAGAGTCAATAGCTAAGAATAATGGAAGCACTAGTAGTGGTACAAGTGGTGCAACTAGTCAAAATGGTCAAACTTACTCTACACAAGCCATTCAATACCTTAAAGAACAACAAACCATTCTCAATAGCGCAGCGAACTTGCTCAAGCAAGATGAATTGCTCTTAGAAGCTTTCAACTCTGCCGTAGCCGCCAATATTGGGAATAAAGAATTCAATTCAGCGGTTTTTACAGGTTTGGTGCAAGGCATTATTGATCAATCTCAAGCGGTTTATAACGAGCTGACTAAAAACACCATTAGTGGGAGTGCAGTTAATAGAGCTGAGATAAATAGCAACCAAGCCAACGCTGTGAACACGCGCGCTAGTCAGCTCCCTAACGCTCTTTACAACGCAGAAGTAACCTTGAATAAGATCAACGCGCTCAACAATCAAGTCAGAAGCATGCCTTACTTGCCTCAATTCAGAGCCGGGAACAGCCGTTCAACGAATATCATGAACGGCTTTTACACCAAAATAGGCTATAAGCAATTCTTTGGGAAGAAAAGGAATATCGGCTTGCGCTATTATGGCTTCTTTTCTTATAACGGAGCGAGCGTGGGCTTTAGATCCACTCAAAATAGCGTAGGGTTATACACTTATGGGGTAGGCACTGATGTGTTGTATAATATCTTTAGCCGCTCGTATCAAAACCGCTCTGTGGATATGGGTTTTTTTAGCGGTATCCAATTAGCCGGTGAAACCGTCCAATCCACGCTCAGAGATGACCCCAATGTGAAATTGCATGGCACAGTCAATAACACGCATTTCCAATTCCTCTTTGACTTCGGTATGCGCATGAACTTCGGTAAATTAGACGGGAAATCCAACCGCCACAACCAGCACACGGTGGAATTTGGCGTAGTGGTGCCTACGATTTATAACACTTATTATAAATCCGCAGGGACTACCGTGAAGTATTTCCGTCCTTATAGCGTTTATTGGTCTTATGGGTATTCATTCTAAGAAAGGGGGGAAGAGACAAACATGAAACAAAATTTAAAGCCATTCAAAATGATTAAGGAAAATTTAATGACACAATCTCAAAAAGTAAGATTCTTAGCCCCTTTAAGCCTAGCGTTAAGCTTGAGTTTCAACCCATTGGGCGCTGAAGAAGATGGGGGCTTTATGACCTTTGGTTATGAATTAGGTCAGGTGGTCCAGCAAGTGAAAAACCCGGGTAAGATCAAAGCTGAAGAATTAGCAGGCTTGTTAAACTCCACCACAACAAACAACACCAATATTAATGTTGCAGGCACAGGAGGCAATGTCGCTGGGACTTTGGGTAACCTTTTTATGAACCAATTGGGCAATTTGATTGATTTGTATCCTACTTTGAACACTTCAAGCATTCAACAATGTGGTAGTAACGGCACAGCCTCTAGTGGTGCTACCACTGCCACTACTACTAACAGTGGTTCTTGTTTCCAAGGTAACTTGCAACTTTATGACAACATGGTTAGCTCTATCAAAACCTTGGGTCAGCAAATCAAAAATAATATTTTTCAAGGCGATAACAACACCACGAGCGCAAACCTCTCCAACCAACTCAGCGAGCTTAACACCGCTAGCGTTTATTTGACTTACATGAACTCGTTCTTAAACGCCAATAACCAAGCGGGTGGGATTTTTCAAAATAACACCAATCAAGTTTATGGGAATGGGGTTACTGCCCAACAAATCGCTTACATCCTGAAGCAAGCTTCAATCACTATGGGGCCAAGCGGTGATAGCGGGGCTGCAACAGCGTTTTTGGATGCCGCTTTAGCGCAACATGTCTTCAACTCTGCCAACGCCGGGAATGATTTGAGCGCTAAGGAATTCACTAGCTTGGTGCAAAATATCGTCAATGATTCTCAAAACGCTTTAACCTTAGCCAACAACGCTAACATCAGCAATTCAACCGGTTATCAAGTGAGCTATGGTGGCGATATTAATCAGGTGCGTTCCACCCAGCTGTTAAACAACACCACAAACACTTTGGCTAAAGTTACCGCTTTGAATAACGAGCTTAAAGCCAACCCATGGCTTGGGAATTTCGCTGCCGGTAACAGCTCTCAAGTGAATGCGTTTAATGGGTTTATCACTAAAATCGGTTATAAGCAATTCTTTGGAGAAAACAAGAATGTGGGTTTACGCTACTATGGCTTCTTCAGCTATAATGGCGCGGGCGTGGGTAATGGCCCTACTTACAATCAAGTCAATCTGCTCACTTATGGGGTGGGGACTGATGTGCTTTACAATGTGTTTAGCCGCTCTTTTGGTAGCCGAAGTCTTAATGCGGGCTTCTTTGGGGGGATCCAACTCGCAGGGGATACCTATATCAGCACGCTAAGAAATAGCCCTCAACTTGCAAACAAACCTACCGCTACAAAATTCCAGTTCTTGTTTGACTTGGGCTTACGCATGAACTTTGGTATCTTGAAAAAAGACTTGAAAAGCCACAACCAGCATTCTATAGAAATCGGTGTGCAAATCCCTACGATTTACAACACTTACTATAAAGCTGGCGGTGCTGAAGTGAAATATTTCCGCCCTTATAGCGTGTATTGGGTTTATGGCTACGCCTTTTAAAAAAATTCAAGGCCTTTTATAGGCTTTGAACGAAACCCTTTAACCCCTCTCCAAAAATGATCTAAATCCTTTTATAAAATATTGAGATTAACCCCCTAAGAACGCTTGATTAAAAGCTGCCACTCACAAAAAGCTTAACGCTCAAAACTTATTGAGATTTTAAAACGCTTGATTAATAACTATTATTCAAAAAGCTTTTTAACGCTTTAAAATTTTTATACTTAGAAAAACAACCCAAAATATTTATCAAATGTTGTCAAATATTGGGATTATCTCCCAAGAACGCTTTAATGGTGAAGTGATCAAACGCTCAAGGCTTTAGGGTTTCTGTGGTTTAAAACTTTGTTTTATCATTCTAAATTTTATGGTAAAACTCATTTTTAAGGGGATAGGGGATATTTTGAAACCATTCTCCCCCTACAACCCCCTTTAAGTATCCTCTTAACCCAAGAAGACCGCTTCAAGGAGTTATCGCTTGCTTGTGCAAGCTCTTTAGTATTGATTGTAAAAAATGCTAAAAACATTTTTTATGATCATGCCCAATTGGAGCAAAGTAAAACATTGAGTGAAACCGCCCCTTCCTAAAGCAAGGAGCTTCCTAACTGAAGCGTCCCAACAAACGCTAACCAACGGACACTAACATGAAAAGCTTTGCTCTTTAAAGTCTACATGGACATTTCTTGCCCTAAAAAGACTGGAGGTATTTGGCTATCTTTTAGTTTAAATATAGCCTAACGGCTATGCGCTTGCATCTTCTCGCCCTAAAGAACAGAGTTTTTCGTGCGGTTAGGATAAATGGGTTAGGAAAATGCAAGCGGACGACACTCCGTTAGGGAAACACCACCATGAAATTCGTTTTTGGAAAGTTATTTTTATAGCGATAGTTTTAGTAGTAATCTTAACGCTACCACTTGATTAAATTTTTAGGGCTTCTTCTAAGAATTTGACTAGATCTAACCCCACAAATATCCGCTTCTTTAAACAAATCTTTTAAAATCAAAATTTGAGCGTGAGGTTGGTCATCATGTAGCTTCTGTCTTGGTAATTGGCACTGAAATCGCCATCAGGATTATTGAACTTGGGCGCTCCAAAATACCCTGCTTGATAGCCTTTATTGATCCTTGCCCCATAATAAGTGATCCTAAAGTTAAGGAGAATGGATTCAGTGAATGCATAGCTCGCATTGAATTGCACGGAATATTCATTAGCCCTCCCCACTTGCCCTAACGCATTCTTATTCGCATGAGAGATACGCCCAAAAACATGCCATGCAAAACGCTTGTGGATCCCTCCAACAGAAGTGTAAAAAGTGAAAGTGTTCGCATTAGTGATCGCATCTGCTAACCCATCATAAGCCGTATTATCCCAAAAATCATAGCCAATCATTCCAGCATGCCTAGTCGTTACTGAGATTTCATTACCAATATAGGAAGTGTTATTACCCCTTGGCATCGTGTGAGAGCCTAAAAAAGCGTCTGAATTGCCAAAGGTGTTATAAAAGCCAATGGACCAGTTAAAATTATCCCACCAAAAAACCTGACGGATGTTTAAAGTAACCCCATTTCTCCCTAACAACGAGCCATGGGGCGTGCTGTCTTCTAAGCTATAAGTTTTTGTCTCTGGGTTATACCACCCTCTATAATATAAAGGGAAGGTCGTCATGATCATGCTTTGAGAGCGAAAGCCCACATTTTCAAAATTCCTATTCGTATCATAAACCAGTTTAAAACCAGGAGCGTTATAAGTCTTAGGCGCAAAATAATAAAAAAATTGAGCGTCTAAACCTTTATAAGAATAAGTCGTGGTGATCCCATGCCAGCCGTAATTGATGAAATCGTTGCTGTTACTAGGGTTGCCTCCCTTTTTCAAATAAGGCACGGTCGCAAAAAACTCATAAATCCAAGAGTTGAACGCTAAACCCCTACCCCAAGAGCTCCACCACCAAAATCTTAACCTTTGCGTTTCAGTCTTATAGGGCTGATAATACACTTCCCACCCCTGATTAGAACCGCTCATAAAATCAATATTCGCTTCATAGCGCCCCGCTTTAAACCCAAAAACATCTTTGTAGTCGTATTGCAAAAAAGCGGTATCCACCACATAAGGCCTTGCATGATAGCTCGCTGATTGGGAAGTCCCCGCATAAGCAGGACCAAGATACTTATTGAAAAAGTATCCATGATAGCCCCCAATGAAATTTTCTACAATAGAGCCAAAAATCTTCCCGTTAGCATGGTTAATATCATACTTAGTTTTATCGTAAGGAATGGCTGCAATTGCCCCGCCCAAAGAAACAGAAAGCCTATGGTTTTCAGTGCCTTTGGGGAGCAAGTTGACTTTGACTTGCGCTAAAGTTACAATATCTATAAAACTTTCAGTAGGATAAATCCCTTTTTTAGTGTTGATTTGAGAATTGTTAAAACCAATTTTAGAAAAGTTCTCCACGCGACCACTAAACCGATAATCAAAAGCTTCCACAGGACATAATAAAAACGATAAAAGCGATAAAGAAGAAGTCAGGAAATACTTTTCTTGCCTCATTCAACTCTCCCTAATTTTAATTGTAAGTCTTTGTTAATCCTTTTTGTTAGGATTATAATTATAATCAAAAACAACTTAAAAATTAAAATAATTAATTAAAATCCACAACCCTATTTTACAAAAAACAACCCTTGATTATAACTTGGTTTAAAATTAAATAATTAAAATCATATATTTGTTACTTTTAAAGAATGTCCATTTTTGATTAGACCCACCACACGAAACCCTCATTTTTAGCTTTATTCTTTTTGTATGAGCGCTCTTATTTTTTTACTTTTTGATCGCTTAAAAGAAAATAGTCCCCCCACACCAACGCTCAAATTTTAAAACTTGTAAGAAATTTCAAATCTAGCGTTAAAGCCAGGCTCTGCCATGCCCCTTGCATATTTGTCTTGATTGGGTTCATCAGGGCTCATCACCGGGCTTGCTTGATCAATATATTGTTGGTTAAAAACATTGTTAAACACAGCGTTCAGGCTCAACCCTTTAAGTTTTTTGTAAGCGGGCTTGTAAGTGACAAAAAAACTGCTCACCCCATAACCGGGCTTATGCACATGAAAAATCCCGGGCGTTTTAGGGCAATTGCTAGGCCGTCTGTCAATATCCGTAGGGCCGTTACGATAGGGGCTATAAGAGCAATAATCCAAATCAGTAACAAAGCGTGAAAGCCAAGTGATGCTAAGCCCGGTGCGTGGGATTGCATAGCTTGCCGTTAGAATAAACACATTGCCGGTCGTAGCCGCCAATTCATACACATCAGCGATCAAATGCCCTTTTAAAGAAGGCCATGATCGCGCCACGCTCAAGCCTAAAGAAAAGCCCTTGTATTTAGCCGTCCCTGAAACTTCATAGCCCGGCACATAAATAATATCTTGTGCGGGCAAGTTGGTTACAAAAAGCGTTGAAGAAAATTGATTGATGTAATTAGAGATTAATTGGACAAAACCGGTGGCTCTAAAATCAAAATACTGACTGCTGTATTCGGTGTTAAATTCCACATTTTGCCCAATTTCTGGCTTTAGATTTCGGTTATAGCGCAAATTGTCTTGACGCATCCACACCAAGCCTCCAGGCATAGGGCCTCTAGTAACATACGCATAAGAAAGCCTGAAATTCAAATTTTCTAAAGGCGAGACATTCAAAGCCGCGCTAGGGCTAAACCCTTGGGTTATGTGCAATTGCCAATCTTTATCCACTAAAGTATAGACATCATAACGAGTCCCTGCTCCTAAAGTAACCATAGGGTGCAAAGTGTAGTTCGCTTGTGCATACACCCCAACCACATTTGCAGTAGCGCCATTCCGTTGGCAGCGCCCGTTCATGTTAGGATCATTGGGTCCTGTAATCCTTAAGCAAGCGTCAGGGGCATCGCCCGGTTTGACTAATTCGCTATCAGGGATCGCTTTATCAAAAGTGGTTAAATTTTGATAATTCAACCCGTATTCCAAAAGATTGTCATTCTTATGGTCTATGGTGTGGATCACATTCGCATTAAACCCGGAATTGATGATGAATAAATTTTTATTAGCGACAACAGACCCCCCTCCAAGGCTTTTAAAAGTAATGGCACAAGTTTGTTTAATAGCATCATAAATACCCCCTTGAGCCACGCATTTGTTTTCTTCATTTTGAGAGGGTTGTAAGCTTGGGGCAAAAGGAATGATGGTCGCTATGTCATTAGGCCTGAAAAGAGGGTCAATTTGGACATTCCTAACGCTCGTATAACCATTAATTTTTAATTTAGGATCGCCAAAACGACTCCCCCCTTCTCTTTCATAATTCAAACTCACATTATGCACTAAATTGACGCTATAAGTTTTAAACAAACTAGCGTCATTTTCAAACAAACAATCGCTAGGGTTTTTCTCGTTTGGGAAAGCGTTAAAATCACCGCAAGAATAGGGCAAAAAAGTGCCTGTAAAATTCGCTCTTAAAGGGCGGTTAGCGTTATCTCTGGTCATGTTATAACTGAGCGTTAGGGTATCTCTTTCGCTCAAATAACCATTGATTTTAGCCATCACATTGTTTTGCTCGCTAGGACTTGCTGTAACTTTATTATCCGCTTTAGGGTCAAAAAGATTTTTCATCGCATTATCCCCATCACGATAATAAAAGATATTTTGATGCGTGTAATACAAAAGAACATCAAAATGATTATGACGATAAGCGCCCATCACGGTTTCTCTATCCCCAAAGTTGGTTAAAAAAGTTGCAGCCCCGCTTATCGCATAATCTTTACCCTTAGGGATAAAATCATTCGCGCTTTTAGTTTCCATTTTAATCGCGCCAATTAAAGCCATAGGCCCTGCGCTCGCTTGAGCCGCTCCTTTAGTAACCACCACGCTTTTAAGCATTCCAGGATCAATAATCGTATTGCCTTGATGCCCATAGCTCGCGCCCATTTGCGCCGCGCCATCCACCGTAACCCTAGCCAATCTGTCTTCAATACCGCGCACATAAATTTTTTGCGCTATGACCGCGCCACCGCCCACATTGATATTAGGGTTTCTCCTAAACATGTCGCTGATTTGGTTGGCTTGCCTTCTTTCTAATTCTTTACTTGAAATGGTTGTCTGGTTGTTGTAATTAAAGATTTTAGCCGCTTGAGTGGTAACCTTGCCTAGAGTGTGTTGGGTGTTCTTATCTTTTTTTCTTTCTGCCTTTCTTTCTTCTTTTTCTTCTTCTTTGGCTTCTGCTTCAAACATTCCTAATAAGGACAAAAAAATAGAAAAACTACAATATTTCCTGAAACGCTTATCGTTCATTCTTAAAATCCTATTTATAATAATTATTGTTTTTTAAAAAACAAAAGTGTTATTATAACTAAAAAAGTGTTATTTTTTGGACAAGATTTTTCTCGGTTACTTTATTTTATGGTATAAAAACTCATTTCCTTAAGGGGATAGGGTGTGTTTTGCACTTAACTCTCCCCCTTAAGAAACCCCCTAGCCCGAGAAGACCGCTTTTTTAAGAAATTATCACTTGACTAGCGTCAAGCTCTTTTATTGATAATTTTTATCTTATTCTCACTTTTTTATTTTTATAGAGTTTGAATATTTTAGAGCTAGCGCTTTCAAACAAACCCCTTTCATCGCTCACAATCACATCAGCGAGATTGGAAGCGATCTCTTTATCATAAGCGCATTGGGTGAGGTTGGCTGAAGTGCTATAAAGCGTTTTAAAACGCTTTAAAAAATCCCCATGCCTACCCTTAATCACACGAACAGCCTTTGAATTAGGATAAATAAAAGTGGTTTTAGCGCTTCTTCTAATGAGGTTTTTAAAGGCATTGGGTGCGCGCACTAGGCTTTTTAAAGTGGTAAAATCAGCACTTTCTATTAAAACGCTTTTGTTTTTAGGGCGTTTTTTTAAAGTGTTGAGTTTTTCGCTATCTTTAGAAAGCAAGCCGATAGTGGTATCGCTTTGAGCCAAATACACTAACGCCATCAAATTATTTTAAATAATCTTGTAAGGCCAATAGTGCATCTTCTTTGGGACTTTCTTCTAGGGCTAAAAGCAAGACTTCTATCGCGCTTAAAGTGGTGAAGTAACTCACATGGTTTTTAAGCACAGAAGCGCGAATGAGCTTGGCGTCATCTTGAGATTTGTGATCGCTGGTGTTGATAGCCATACTGATTTCCCCATTCATCATCAAGTCCATGATATTGGGGCGGCCCTCAGAGATTTTAAGCACTTTTAAAGACTTTACCCCGGCTTTTTCTAAAGCTTTATGCGTGCCTTCTGTGGTGCACAATTCAAAGCCCAACTCAACCAAGCGCTTCATTAAAACGCATGCTTCTTCTTTGTCCTTATCTTTAACAGAGACAAAAATAAGCCCCTTGTTTTTAATCGGGTTAAAGCAAGCCGTTTGCGCCTTGAAAAAAGCAAGCCCTAAAGATCTAGCAATCCCCATCACTTCGCCGGTGCTTTTCATCTCAGGCCCTAAAATCAAATCCGATCCATAAAGTTTATTAAAGGGGAAAACCGCTTCTTTTAAAGCCACAAAATGGGGCATTTTAGGCTTATAAACGCCTTTAGAATACTCTACTATATTTTTTTTATCATAAAACTTAAGGGCTTCTTTCAAATCTTCTAACACCATCACCCTAGTCGCTACTTTGGCTAAAGGAACGCCTAAAGCCTTGCTTAAAAAAGGCACGGTCCTACTGGCCCTGGGATTGACTTCAATCAAATAAAGCGCGTTTTCATACACAGCAAATTGGATATTCAATAGCCCCACTACGCCCAAATGCAAAGCGATTTTCACGCTCACTTGTTCAATTTCATCTAAAATTTTAGGGCTTAGATTAGAAGGGATAAAGCAAGCGGAATCGCCTGAATGGATTCCGGCCTCTTCAATATGCTGCAAAATGCCGGCAATATAGACTTCTTTTTTATCGCAAATCGCATCCACATCTAATTCAATCGCTTTTTCTAAAAACTTATCAATAAGGAGAGGGTTTTTAGGGCTAATCTCTAAAGAATGCGTTATGCTTTCTAAATAATGGTGCAATTCTTCAATATTTTCTAAAATTTGCATGTGTTGTCCCCCTAGCACATAACTAGGGCGCACAATGATAGGGAAACCAATCACATTAGCAATGCTATAAGCTTCATCAACACTTTTAGCCATGCCGTTTTCAGGCTGCTTGATGTCAAGCTCTTTTAAAAAGAGGGAAAATTTTTCTCTGTCTTCTGCAATATCAATCACTTTAAAAGGCGTGCCAATAATGGGCGCTTGCATTTTGGCTAAATCTTTAGCGAGTTTTAAAGGGGTTTGTCCTCCAAAATGCACGATAATGCCATCCACTTGTTCTCTTTGAATGATGGTTTTCACGCATTCAAAATGAATGGGTTCAAAATAGAGCGTATCGCTGGTATCATAATCCGTGCTAACGGTTTCTGGATTGCAATTGAGCATGACGCTTTTAATGTTTAAATCCTTTAAAGCAAAGCTTGCATGCACGCAACAATAATCAAATTCAATGCCTTGACCAATGCGATTAGGTCCAGAGCCTATGATTAAAATTTTCTTTTCTTTCTTTTCTTCCTTTTTTAAAATGGGGGGCAAAGGGTTAGGGGCATAGGTGGAATACAAATAAGGCGTGAGCGATAAAAACTCCGCCGCGCAAGTGTCCACTTCTTCAAAATTGGGCGTGATTTGCAAATTGATTCTGGCTAATTCCACTTCAAAAGGGCTAACCTCTAAATTTTCATTTTCTTTGATTTTAGCGGCAATCCTTGCATCGCTAAAGCCTAAATTTTTAAGCCCTCTTAATTTTTTGGCGTCCGTTAAAACGCTAGAATTAATGCTTTCTTCTGCTTTGACTAGCTTTTGAATTTGAGATAAAAACCACCTGTCAATCTGGCACAATTCAAACACTTCATCTACAGAAACGCCGAGCCTGAACGCATCAGCGATATAGAGCAAGCGTTTGGGATTGGGCCGGCGGATTTCCTTTTTTATAGTTTCTAAATCTTTACTTAAAGACTCAAACCCTAGCCAATTGTTTTCCAAAGAGCATAACGCTTTTTGTAAGGCTTCTAAGAAATTCCCCCCTATGGCCATCACTTCGCCAATGCTTTTCATAGAGGTCCCTAAAGTGCTAGAAACACCGGCAAATTTTTCAAACGCAAAGCGAGGGATTTTGACCACAATATAATCCAAACTAGGCTCAAAACTCGCCGGGGTGTTGGTAATATCGTTTTTGATTTCATCTAAACTAAAGCCCACCGCAAGCATGGTAGCCACTTTTGCAATAGGAAAACCGGTCGCTTTTGACGCTAGCGCAGAACTGCGGCTCACTCGTGGGTTCATTTCAATCACGACCATTCTTAAAGTCTCTGGGTGGATCGCAAATTGCACATTGCTCCCGCCCGTATCCACGCCAATTTCTCTCAAAATCGCAAAACTCGCATCGCGCATGCGTTGGTATTCTTTATCGGTTAAAGTCAGGCTTGGAGCGATGGTGATGCTATCGCCGGTATGAACGCCCATGGGATCAATGTTTTCAATACAGCACACGATGATGCAATTGTCCTTGCTGTCTCGTATGACTTCCATTTCGTATTCTTTCCAACCCAATAAGGACTCTTCAATCAAAATTTCATTAATAGGCGAAGCGTCTAGGGCGTTTTTAGCCAATTCTTGAAATTCTTCAATATTATAAGCGACCCCACTCCCTCCCCCAGCCAGCGTGAAACTCGCTCTGATAATGGCTGGAAAACCAATTTCATTAATGGCTTCTAGGGCTTCTAGCTCGTTATAAGCGTAACGCCCTTTAGGCAAATCCATCCCGATTTTTAACATCGCTTCTTTGAAAGCCTGCCTGTCTTCGCCTTTTTTAATCGCTTCAATCTTAGCCCCTAAAAGCTCCACGCCTTCTAACATGCCCTTTTGGTGCATTTGCATGACCGCATTCAAAGCGGTTTGCCCGCCCATTGTGGGTAAAATAGCGTCAATCTTTTCTTTTTTAATGATAGCGGCGATATTTTCTGGGGTGATGGGCTGGATATAAGTTTGATGAGAAAATTCAGGGTCAGTCATCACGGTGGCTGGGTTAGAATTGATTAAGATCACTCTATAACCTAAAGATTTTAAGGTTTTACAGCTTTGAGTCCCTGAGTAGTCAAATTCGCAAGCTTGCCCGATCACAATAGGGCCTGAGCCTATCAATAGAATATTGGAAATATCGGTGCGTTTAGGCATGAACAATCCTTAAAAAAGAAAATATAAACGAAGCGTTATCAATGTTAAAATATTTTTAAGTTGGGTTTTTGCGTTATTTCCCCCCTATTTTTTCAAACTATTTGTCTCTGTCTGAAAAAATACCAATGATTTGCAAGATGGAAATAAAGACATTCAAAAAGTCTAAATACAAGCTCACCGCCGCATCAATGGGGCTATCATACATGCCTTTGACAATGTTTTGAGTGTCATAAGCGATATAAAGGCTGAATAAAACCGCACTCGCTCCCGCAATGACGACTTGAAACATAGGACTACCCAAAAACAAGTTAATGAGCGAACACACCACCACCACGATCAAAGCGATAAAGAGCATTTTACCCATATTCGCTAAGTCGTTTTTAGTCTTAAGCGCATACACGCTCATCAAACCAAAAACAATAGTCGTCATGCCTAAAGCTTGCCAGATCGCTCCTAAACCAGCTTTTGCAATCACCATACCCAACAAAGGAACTAAAGTAACCCCTGATAACGCAGTGAAAGCAAAGAGCATGAAGAGATTCAACCCAGGTTTGGATTTAGAAAACATCAAACCAAAAAACGCCGCAATTTCAGCGATAAAAAATACCCATTTATACTGCACTACGGCTTGAAAATTCATTAAACCCAATAACGCTCCAACAGTCGCTAGTAACAAGCTACCCGCAAAGAACTTATAAGTCGTTTTAACAAAATTCACTAGCTCGCTTTCATGCAATAAAGAATCTTCTGCATACGCACTGCGAGAATTCGCTCTGTCATACAACGCCATGTCTTACTCCTTGAATTCAACTCAATAAATAATTTTAATTAACCCTATAGCTAGGTCCAATATAATAGCGCAAAATGTAGTAAAATACCAAACAAAACCCCCTAAAAATTGAAATTGAAGTCTAAAAATAGGATAATAGTTACGATGAAAATTTTTATCAATGGATTTGGCCGCATTGGGCGATGCGTTTTAAGAGCGATTTTGGAGCGTAGCGACACAACTCCCCCTTTAGAAGTGATAGGCATCAACGACCCTGCTAATTGGGAAATTTTGGCTTATCTTTTGGAGCATGACAGCGTGCATGGGCTACTTTTTAAAGAAGTGCATTACTCTAATCATAAACTTATTATCGGATCGTTAGAAATCCCTGTTTTTAGTGGCATTAAAGACTTAAAGGGTGTGGATGTTATCATAGAGTGTTCTGGGAAATTTTTAGAGCCTAAAATGTTAGAAAATTACCTTTTGCTTGGGGCTAAAAAGGTGCTTTTATCCGCTCCCTTTATCGGCGAATACGATGAGAAACAATACCCTACTTTAGTCTATGGCATCAATCATTCCCTCTATCAAAATCAAGCCATTGTTTCTAACGCCTCTTGCACGACTAACGCTATCGCGCCCATTTGCGCGATTTTAGATAAAGCTTTTAGTATTAAAGAGGGCATGCTAACGACCATTCACAGCTACACGAGCGATCAAAAACTCATTGATCTAGCCCACCCTTTAGACAAACGGCGCTCTAGAGCGGCTGCAAGCAACATTATCCCCACAAGCACTAAAGCCGCTCTAGCCTTGCATAAAGTCTTACCCAATCTCAAAAATAAAATGCATGGGCATAGCGTGAGGGTGCCTAGCCTTGATGTTTCCATGATAGATTTGAGCTTGTTTTTGGAAAAAAAAGCTCCTAAAGAGTCAATCAATGAATTATTAATAAAAGCTTCAAAAGGGGCTTTAAAAGGCGTGTTAGAGATAGATTTGAAAGAAAGGGTCAGCTCTGATTTTATTTCTAACCCGCATAGCGTCATTGTCGCGCCTGATTTGACTTTCACGCTAGAGAATATGGTCAAAATCATGGGGTGGTATGATAATGAATGGGGGTATTCTAATCGTTTGGTGGATATGGCGCGGTTTATGTGTCATTATTGAGTCATTTTGCGAATCTTTTTGAGCTTGTTTAACATTAAATTGTATAATGTGGGATTTACAAAAACGATTGAGGTTTTAAATGACGCTTAAAAAGGCTAGATTGATTTCTAGATTTATTTCAAAGAGATCTTTCAAATTGGATAAAGTTTCAAGGAAATTTTTCCCATTGAATCGGATCTTAAAGCGTGAAAAATCCTTGAAACGCCATAAAAAAGCTTTAAAACCTGTTAAAAAGCCCTTTAATAAAAACAAATCTTTTTTAAAAGCTTCGGTTTTACTGATAGGAGCGTTAGGGGGATTGTCTCACTTAAGGGCTAGCGATTGTAAGACTTGGTCATGGTCGTCTTGGACTTATCAAGACAATATTGCAAGCGGTGCTAATTCGCCCACGCACAACTCCTATTGTCTTTTTAGTAGCGCTCAAGGCTCTGGAACTTATTATTTAAACACTCTTACCACTTATAGCAGTGGTGGGGCTAGTTTTACGCAAAAATTCAATGGCGGCACGCTTGATATAGGGGGGAATATCCGTTTTGGAGAAGGAGGTTATTTAGGGTATATCACAGGCACTTATGACGCTCAAACGATTAATTTTAACTCTAGCCATATCACAACCGGAAATGGCTGGAGTGGCGGTTTTAAAGATGACACGAATGGGGGCTTTAGTTTTAGCGGCAATAATAACAACAGCACCATCTCCTTCAATCAAACCAATTTCAATCAAGGCACTTATAAGTTTAGTAACAGCGCTAGTTCAAGCTTTGATAGCAGTAACTTCAATCAAGGGACTTACAATTTTAACAGCGATCAATCCACTTTTGAAAACAGCTCCTTCAATCAAGGGACTTATGATTTTAGTAACAACGCTAGCTTTAATAACGACACCTTTAACCAAGGCACTTATAGCTTCAATACAAGTAAGGTGAGTTTTTCAGGCACGAACACTTTAAATTCAAGTTCGCCTTTTGCTAGTCTTAAAGGTGGTGTTTCTTTTGGTTCTAACGCGATCTTTAACCTCAATCAAACCCTTAATGCTAACCAAACCTATGATATTCTCACCACAAATGGGGCGATCCAATATGGGGTTTATCAAAGCTATTTATGGGATTTGATCAACTATAAGGGCGATAAAGCCATTAGCCATGTTGAAGTGGGTAAGAATACTTATGATGCAACCTTTGATGTTAACGGGCAAGATGAAACCTTACAAGAAACTTTTAATAGCCAATCCATCATCGCTCAATTCTTAGGAGATGATTTACAACAACAAGCTCAAAGCACCTATAAAGAGGATCTCAGTAAGTTAGCTAACGCTAAACATGCAAGCCCAACACCAAATCCGACACCAAGCCCCACAAAACACACAGCGCAAAACACACCCCCTAGTAAAGTCTCACCCACGCCCCCTACTCAAAATCCATCTGCAGAAAGCGTGTGGGGTGGGGTTTATTGGCTTCAAAATCAAACCTACTCAAAACAAGGCATTTATTACATTGATCCCAATCTTTCAGGACAAAGCGGTCAAAGCGGCAACACGCTCAGCACTTATACGGCTAATTTGTTAGGAAGGAGTTTTAGCGTCAATGCTAACAATGGCACTTTGATTATAGGGAATAATACAGAGAGCGTGAATGATAACGGCTTGATTTGGATAGGGCATGGGGGCTTTGGCTATATTACGGGGACTTTTAGTGCGGCTAACATTTATTTGACCAATAATTTTAAAACCGGTGAAGGCGTTTCAGGCTCAGATGGCGGAGGAGCGAACATTACCTTTAAAGCAAGCGATAACATCACTATGGATGGCTTGAATTACAATGACGCTGAAACCGTTACTAAAATGATTCAAACGGGGGCCAGTCAGCATTCCTATGCTACTTTTGACGCTATTAATAATATCAGTGCAACCAATTCTAGTTTTAGCGACATGACTTGGGGGAAATTCAGTTTTACGGCTAAGAATATTTCCTTTTCTAACGCTTCGTTTAGCGGTTTTACAAACCCTGGCGGATCAAGCGTTATCAGCACGAACGCTACCAATTCTTTAAGCTTTACAGATTCTCGTTTGAATGGCGGGGCGGTTTATAATTTGCAGGCTGGTAGCCTTATTTTCAATAACACGCAAGCGGTTTTTAATGTCTTGTATTCTAGGGGGACAAGCAACTTTAACGCTACTACACAGCTTTTAGGCAACACCAGTTTCACGCTCAGCTCTCAAAGTTCGCTCAATTTTAGTGGCAACACAACCTTGCAAAATAACGCCAATATCACGCTTGGCAATAAAAGTCAAGTTACTTTTAAAAACTCTTTAACGCTTAATAATAATTCTAATTTAAGCTTAGACAATCAAAGCGTTTTAAATGCAACTGGCGCAAGCGCTTTTAACAATCAAGCGAGTCTCAATATTTATAATGGGAGTCAAGCAACCTTTAGCAGCCTCTTTTTTAATGGCGGGACACTCAGCCTTAACGCCAGTAGCAAGCTCAACGCTTCTAACGCTAGTTTTTCAAACAACACCACTATCAATTTAGACAACAGCGTTTTATCAGCGAATAACACAAGCGCTTTAAACGCTAATATCAATTTTCAAGGCACAAGCCAAGCCCATTTTGGAGGCAACACGACTACTGATACAGCAAGCTTTAATTTTGACAGCGCAAGCTCATTGAGTTTTAACAACCTTACAGCTAATGGAGCGTTAAATTTTAATGGTTATGCGCCTTCTTCATCTAAGGCTTTAATGAGCGTTAGCGGGCAGTTTGTTTTAGGGAATAATGGGGATATTGATTTATCCAACATCAATATTTTTGACAACATTACCAAATCTGTAACTTACAACATCTTAAACGCTCAAAAAGGGATCGCTGGCATTAGTGGGGCTAATGGCTATGAAAAAATCCTTTTTTATGGCATGAAAATCCAAAACGCTACCTACAGCGATAATAATAATGTTCAAACTTGGTCGTTTATAAACCCTCTCAATTCTTCTCAAATCATTCAAGAGAGTATTAAAAACGGGGATTTAACTATAGAAGTTTTAAACAACCCCAACTCGGCTTCTAACACTATTTTTAATATCGCCCCTGAGCTTTATAATTACCAAGCTTCTAAGCAAAATCCTACCGGCTATAGCTATGATTATAGCAGTAATCAAGCAGGTACTTACTACTTGACAAGCAATATTAAAGGTCTTTTCACTCCTAAAGGCTCTCAAACTCCTCAAACCCCAGGCACTTATAGCCCGTTTAACCAGCCCTTGAATAGTTTAAATATCTATAACAAGGGTTTTTCTAGCGGGAATTTAAAAACGCTTTTAGGGATTCTTTCTCAAAATTCCGCTACCTTAAAAGAAATGATTGAATCCAATCAATTAGACAATATCACTAATATTAATGAAGTGTTGCAACTCTTGGATAAGATTAAAATCACCCAAGCGCAAAAGCAAGCGCTCCTAGACACTATCAACCATTTAACTAACGACATCAATCAAACCTTTAGTAACGGGAACCTCGTTATAGGCGCTACTCAAGATAATGTTACAAACTCTACTAGCTCTATTTGGTTTGGAGGCGATGGCTATAGCAGTCCTTGCACATTAAATAGCGCCACTTGTTATTCTTTTAGAAACACTTATTTGGGACAATTATTAGGCTCAACTTCCGCTTATTTGGGCTACATTAACGCTGATTTTAAAGCTAAAAGCATTTATATCACTGGAACAGTGGGAAGCGGTAACGCTTTTGAAAGCGGAGGGAGCGCGGATGTAACCTTTCAAAGTGCTAATAATTTAGTGTTGAATAAAGCCAACATAGAAGCTCAAGCTACAGACAATATTTTTAACCTTTTGGGCCAAAAAGGGATTAATGAAATCTTTAATCAAGGGAATTTAGCGAATATCCTTAGTCAAATGGCTATGGAAAAAATCAAGCAAGCCGGCGGTTTAGGAAACTTTATAGAAAACGCTCTAAGCCCTTTGAGTAAAGAATTACCCGCTAGCTTGCAAAATGAAACCTTGGGCCAACTTATAGGTCAAAATAATTTAGACAATTTATTGAATAATAGTGGAGTCATGAATGGAATCCAAAACATTATCAGTAAAAAACTAAGCATTTTTGGTAATTTTGTTACCCCATCCATCATAGAAAACTACCTTGCTAAGCAGTCTTTAAAAAGCATGTTAGACGATAAAGGGCTTTTAAATTTTATTGGTGGGTATATAGACGCTTCTGAGATAAGCTCTATTTTAAGCGTGATTTTAAAGGATATTACTAACCCTCCTGCAAGCTTGCAAAAAGACATTGGTGTGGTAGCGAACGACTTGTTAAACGAGTTTTTAGGACAAGATGTGGTTAAAAAGCTAGAAAGTCAAGGTTTAGTGGATAACATCATCAACAATATCATTTCTCAAGGCGGGTTGAGCGGTATTTATAATCAAGGTTTGGGGAGCGTGTTACCGCCCTCTTTACAAAACGCGCTCAAAGAAAACAATTTAGGCTCTCTTTTATTGCCTAGAGGCTTGCATGATTTTTGGCAAAAAGGGTATTTTAACTTTTTAAGTAATGGCTATGTTTTTGTCAATGATAGCTCCTTTAGTAACGCTACAGGGGGTAGTTTGAATTTTGTCGCTAACAAGTCTATTATCTTTAATGGTAATAATACGATTGACTTTAGCAAGTATCAAGGTGCATTGATCTTTGCCTCTAATGATGTTTCTAATATTAATATCACCACCCTAAACGCTACGAATGGCTTGAGTCTTAATGCAGGTTTGAATAATGTGAGCGTTCAAAAAGGGGAAATTTGTGTCAATTTAGCCAGTTGCCCCACAACCAAAAACAGCTCTTCTGCAAACTCTAGCGTAACCCCCACGAATGAATCTTTAAGCGTGCGCGCTAACAACTTCACTTTCTTAGGCACCATCGCTTCTAATGGGGCTATTGATTTGTCTCAAGTGAAAAACAATAGCGTCATAGGCACGCTCAATCTTAACGAGAATGCGACCTTACAGGCTAATAATTTAACGATCACTAACGCTTTGAACAACGCTTCTAACTCTACCGCCAATATTGGTGGTAATTTCACTTTAAACCAGCAAGCGACTTTAAGCACTAACGCTAGTGGTTTGAATATCATGGGGAATTTTAACAGCTATGGCGATTTAGTGTTTAATCTCAATCATTCTGTTAATCATGCCATTATCAACGCTCAAGGCACAGCCACGCTTATGGCTAATAGCAACAACCCTTTAATCCAATTCAACACTTCTTCAAAAGAAGTCGGCACTTACACGCTTGTTGATAGCTCTAAAGCCATTTATTACGGGTATAACAACCAAATCACAGGAGGCAGCAGTTTAGATAATTACCTTAAGCTTTACACCCTCATTGATATTAATGGCAAGCATATGGTGATGACTAACAACGGCTTAACTTATAATGGGCAAGCCGTGAGTATTAAAGATGGCGGTTTAGTTGTAGGCTTTAAGGATTCTCAAAATCAATACATTTACACTTCCATTCTTTATAATAAAGTGAGAATTGCTGTTTCTAACGACCCCATCAATGACTTGCAAGCCCCCACTTTAAAACAATATATCGCTCAAATTCAAGGCGTTCAAAGCGTGGATAGTATTGATCAAGCTGGGGGCAGTCAAGCGATTAATTGGCTTAATAAAATCTTTGAAACTAAAGGAAGTCCTTTATTCGCTCCCTATTATTTGGAAAGCCACTCCGTTAAAGATTTAACCACGATCGCTGGAGATATTGCTAACACTTTAGAAGTCATCGCTAACCCTGATTTTAAAAATGATGCCACTAACATTTTACAGATCAACACCTACACGCAACAAATGAGCCGTTTAGCCAAGCTCTCTGACACTTCAACTTTCGCTCGTTCTGATTTCTTAGAACGCTTAGAAGCCCTTAAAAACAAGCGCTTTGCTGATGCAATCCCTAACGCTATGGATGTGATTTTAAAATACTCTCAAAGGAATAAAGTCAAAAACAATGTATGGGCGACAGGAGTTGGAGGGGCTAGTTTCATTAATGGAGGCACTGGAACTTTATATGGTATCAATGTAGGGTATGACCGATTTATTAAGGGCGTGATTGTAGGGGGCTATGCCGCTTATGGGTATAGCGGTTTTCATGGAAATATCACTCAATCAGGTTCTAGCAATGTCAATATGGGCGTTTATAGCCGAGCGTTTATCAAAAGGAGCGAATTGACGATGAGCTTGAATGAAACTTGGGGATACAATAAAACTTTCATCAACTCTTATGACCCCCTACTCTCAATCATCAATCAGTCTTACAAATACAACACTTGGACGACTGACGCTAAAATCAATTATGGCTATGACTTCATGTTTAAAGATAAAAGCGTTATTTTTAAACCCCAAGTAGGCTTAGCCTATTATTACATTGGTTTGTCCGGTTTAAGAGGTATTATGGATGATCCTATTTACGATCAATTCAGGGCCAATGCTGACCCTAATAAAAAATCCGTTCTAACCATCAATTTTGCCCTAGAAAGTCGGCACTACTTCAATAAAAATTCTTATTATTTTGTGATTGCGGATGTGGGCAGAGACTTATTTATTAATTCTATGGGGGATAAAATGGTGCGTTTCATTGGTAATAACACCTTAAGCTATAGAGATGGTGGCAGATACAACACTTTTGCTAGCATTATCACAGGCGGAGAGCTAAGATTATTCAAAACCTTTTATGTGAATGCCGGTATAGGCGCTAGGTTTGGGCTTGATTATAAAGATATAAATATTACCGGAAATATTGGTATGCGCTATGCTTTTTAAAGGTAGCGTTAAGCCTATTTTTAACAGGTTCATAGTGGGATAACCATGCAAAAAATCGTATTCTCTTTAAAACAAGCACCCCTTAAAGGTTGACATACCGCAACCTTTGAGCTTTATAAAGGCTCTTTAGTTTTTTTGCCTCAAATGATGAACGCTCTCGCCCCCAAGACCATAATTATTTGGATCAACCTCATCTATAATGACCACGACAGAAGCCTTATTCTTGTTTAACACCTTAACCATCAAATCTGAAACCTCTTCAATCAATTGCTGTTTTTGCTCGTTTGTTGGCCCTCCATTTTCTGGCACAAGCTTGATATTGATAAGCGGCATGTTATTCCTTAAAATTGAGATAGCGTATTATAGCGCTTTTTCATCTTAAACCCTCTTTTAAAAACAATAAAAGCCCTTTTAATCTCTTTCAACTCAAGTTGGATATACTAACAAAATGAATACTTATAAAAATAGTTTGAACCACTTTTTAAATCTAGTGGATTGTTTAGAAAAAATCCCCAATGTGGGTAAAAAATCTGCCTTTAAAATGGCGTATCATTTGGGTTTGGAAAACCCGTTTCTGGCGCTCAAGCTCACGCACGCTTTAGAAAACGCCCTAGAAAACCTTAAAACATGCGCATCTTGCAACGCGCTCAGCGAGAGTGAAATTTGTGAGATTTGCTCTGATGAAAGCAGGCAAAATTCTCAGCTTTGCATGGTTTTACACCCAAGAGATGTGTTTATTTTAGAAGATTTAAAGGACTTTTTAGGGCGCTATCATGTGCTAAATTCCATAGAAAATGTGGATTTTAACGCCCTAGAAAAACGCCTGGTTAAAGAAAAGATTAAAGAAATCATTTTTGCTTTCCCTCCCACTTTGGCGAACGATTCTTTAATGCTTTATATTGAAGATAAATTGCAACACTGCCGCCTCACTTTCACTAAAATCGCTCAAGGCGTGCCTACTGGAGTGAATTTTGAAAACATTGACTTAGTCTCGCTTTCAAGGGCGTTCAATTCAAGGATCAAAGCATGAATTTAAACTTTATGCCCTTATTGCATGCTTATAACCATGCGAGCATTGATTTTCATTTCAATTCTAGCGCTAGGGATTTTTGCGTGCATGAAGTGCCTTTGTATGAATTTAGTAACACGGGCGAACATGCCGTTATTCAAGTGAGGAAAAGCGGTTTAAGCACTTTAGAAATGCTTCAAATTTTTTCTCAAATTTTAGGGGTAAAAATCGCCGAATTGGGTTATGCAGGCCTGAAAGATAAAAACGCGCTAACGACTCAATTTGTCTCACTCCCTAAAAAATACGCTCCTTTATTAGAAAAAAACACGAGCAACTTTCAAGAAAGAAACCTTAAGATTTTATCTTTGAATTACCACCATAATAAGATCAAATTAGGGCATTTAAAGGGGAATCGCTTTTTTATGCGTTTTAAGAAAATGACCCCCCTAAACGCTCACAAAACAGAGCAGGTTTTAGAACAAATCATGCAGTTTGGCATGCCGAATTATTTTGGTTCACAACGCTTCGGGAAGTTTAATGACAACCACCAAGAAGGTTTAAAAATCTTACAAAATGAAACGAAATTCAAGAATCAAAAATTAAACGCTTTCTTAATCTCAAGCTATCAAAGTTATTTATTCAATTCGCTTTTAAGCAAACGATTAGAAATCAGTAAAATCATCAGCGATTTCAGTTTAAAAGAGGGTTTAGAGTTTTTTAAACAAAAACATTTAAATATCCATTCAAACGCCCTAAAAGCCCTTAAAAACCAAAATCACCCCTTTAAAATCCTAGAAGGCGATGTGATGTGCCACTACCCTTATGGGAAGTTTTTTGACGCTTTAGAATTAGAAAAAGAAAGCGAAAGGTTTTTAAAAAAAGAAGCTGCACCTACCGGGTTATTAGACGGCAAAAAGGCTCTTTATGCAAAAAATTTGAGTTTGGAAATTGAAAAAAAATTCCAAAACCCCATTTTAAGTAACCATGCTAAAACGCTAGGCTCTAGGCGGTTTTTTTGGGTGTTTGCAGAAAATTTAACTTCCAAATATATTAAAGAAAAAGCGCAATTTGAATTGGAATTTTACTTGCCTAAAGGGAGTTATGCAAGCGCGTTGCTCAAAGAAATCAAGCA
Organism: Helicobacter pylori; assembly: GCF_001653455.1. NCBI lineage: Bacteria > Pseudomonadati > Campylobacterota > Epsilonproteobacteria > Campylobacterales > Helicobacteraceae > Helicobacter > Helicobacter pylori. The sequence goes on from NZ_CP011486.1 coordinate 920,516, forward strand.
TGAGAAAGGAGAAAATAACGATGAATTTTGAAAAGATTATCGCGCAAAACAGGCTCAAAACGAATGCGGTTTTAATCACTTATGGCGTGATTTTTGCTTTGATTGGGTTGTTAGTGGATGTTGTTAGAATCAACGCTAACGATTTAGGCATAACCCTTTTTAAACTCATCACTTTTCAAATTTCCCCTACCATTACTATTGTCATGTTTTTAGTGGCTTTTGTCGTTATTATTGTTTGCATTCAAAATTTTAGCTCTATCATGTTAAGCGGTGATGAATACAAGCTTATTGATCCAAGCAAAGTTTTAAGCTCTAAAGAAAATCAAATCCATAGCCTTTTATTAGAGCTTTTAAAAGAAGCTAAACTTCATTTTGAACCCAAACTCTATATCATTAACGCCCCTTACATGAACGCTTTTGCGAGCGGTTGGAATGAAACTAATTCCCTTATCGCTCTTACAAGCGCTTTAATAGAAAGGTTGGATAGAGATGAATTAAAAGCCGTGATCGCTCATGAACTCAGCCACATCAGGCACAATGACATCCGCTTGACCATGTGCGTGGGGATTTTAAGCAATATCATGCTGTTAGCGGCTAATTTTAGCGTGTATTTTTTCATGGGGAATCGCAAGAATAGCGGGGCGAATTTAGCGCGAATGATTTTATGGGTTTTGCAAATCATTTTGCCTTTTTTAACGCTCATTTTGCAAATGTATTTGAGCCGCACACGAGAATACATGGCCGATAGCGGGGCGGCCTTTTTGATGCATGATAGTAAGCCCATGATCAGAGCCTTACAAAAAATTTCTAACGATTACAAAGAAAACGATTATAAAGAAATAGACACTAATAGCACCCGATCAGCGGCTTATCTTTTTAACGCTGAAATGTTTAGCACCCACCCTAGCATTAAAAATCGTATCCAATCTTTATCCAGGCGCGTTGTTTAAATGGAAAATTTTTTCAACCAATTTTTTGAAAACATCGGCGAAGACAAGAACAGAGAAGGCCTAAAAGACACGCCTAAAAGGGTTCAAGAATTATGGAATTTCTTGTATAAAGGCTATAAACAAGACCCTAGAGTGGCTTTAAAAAGCGCGTATTTTCAAGGCGTTTGCGATGAAATGATCATAGCTCAACGCATTGAATTTTACTCCACTTGCGAGCATCATTTACTCCCTTTTTTTGGGAATATTAGCTTGGGATATATCCCTAAAGAAAAGATTGTCGGCATTAGCGCGATCGCTAAACTCATTGAAATTTATAGCAAACGCCTGCAAATCCAAGAAAGATTGACCACTCAAATTGCAGAAACCTTTGATGAAATCATAGAACCAAGGGGCGTGATTGTGATTTGTGAGGCCAAGCATTTGTGCATGAGCATGCAAGGGGTGCAAAAGCAAAATGCGATCATTAAAACAAGCGCGTTGAGAGGCCTGTTCAAAAAAGACCCTAAAACCAGAGCTGAATTTATGCAACTCTTAAAATCTTAGGTTATAATTCTAAGCATGAATAGCCCTAATTTATCCTTTTATCATAACGAGTGCGAGCGTTTTGAAGGCTTTTTAAAAAACCACCATCCACACCTTGAAAGCTTCCACCCTTATTTGGAAAAAGCCTTTTTTGAAATGGTGCTTAATGGAGGCAAAAGGTTTCGCCCCAAGCTTTTTTTAGCCGTGCTTTGTGCTTTAGTGGGTAAAAAAGATTATTTAAACCAACAAACAGAATATTTTAAAATCGCTTTAAGCATTGAATGCTTGCACACTTATTCGCTCATTCATGACGATTTGCCTTGCATGGATAATGCCGCTTTAAGAAGAAACCACCCCACTTTACACGCTAAATACGATGAAACCACAGCCGTTTTAATCGGCGATGCGCTCAACACCTACTCTTTTGAATTGCTCTCAAACGCTTTATTGGAAAGCCATATCATTGTGGAATTAGTCAAAATCTTAAGCGCTAATGGGGGGATTAAAGGCATGATTTTAGGGCAGGCTTTGGATTGTTATTTTGAAAACACGCCCTTAAATTTAGAGCAACTCACTTTCTTGCACGAGCATAAAACCGCTAAATTGATTAGCGCAAGCTTGATGATGGGGCTTGTTGCAAGCGGCAATAAAGATGAAGAACTTTTCAAATGGCTTCAAGATTTTGGGTTAAAAATGGGTCTTTGCTTTCAAGTGTTAGATGATATTATAGATGTTACACAAGATGAAAAAGAAAGCGGTAAAACCACTCATTTAGACAGCGCTAAAAACAGCTTTGTGAATTTATTAGGGCTAGAAAAGGCGAGCGCTTACGCCCAAACTTTAAAAACAGAGATTTTAAACGATTTAAATGCATTAAAACCCACTCATATTTTATTGAAAGAAAATTTAAACGCATTACTAAACACTCTATTTAAAGGCAAAACATGAAAAAAATTTTACTCACTAACGATGATGGCTATCATGCAAAAGGCATTAAAGCTTTAGAACAAGCCCTAGAAAAGATGGCAGAAATTTATGTGGTCGCCCCCAAACATGAAAAAAGCGCATGTTCGCAATGCATCACCATTACCGCGCCTTTAAGAGCCGAAAAAATTAAGGGCAAAGAAGGCAGGCATTATAGGATTGATGATGGCACGCCAAGCGATTGCGTGTATTTGGCTATCAATGAGTTGTTTAAACATGTTTCTTTTGATTTAGTGATTTCAGGGATCAATCTTGGATCTAACATGGGCGAAGACACGATTTATTCAGGAACGGTGGCCGGAGCGATTGAAGGCACCATCCAAGGCGTGCCTTCCATTGCGATTTCCCAAATCCTTTCTAACAAAAATAAAAACACTCCCTTAAGTTTTGATCTGGCTCAAAAGATTATCCAAGATTTAGTCCAAAACATTTTCACCAAAGGCTACCCTTTAAAAGGGCGCAAACTCTTAAACGTGAATATCCCCAATTGCTCCTTACAAGAATATCAGGGCGAATGCATCACCCCTAAAGGCTATAGAGTGTATAAAAAAGAAGTGCACAGGCGCACAGACCCCAAAAATGAAAGCTATTTTTGGCTAGGGTTGCACCCTTTAGAATGGCAAAAGCGTGAAAATGAAGAAAGACTCTCTGATTTTGACGCTATCGCTTTAAACCATGTTTCTATCACGCCCTTAAATTTAGACTTAACGAGTTATGACGATTTGAAAAGCTTGGAATCTTGGCATAGGGGAATGTTAAAGTGAGTAAAAATTACCGCTTGACTTTTTTAGGACTGCTTGTTGGGGTTCTTTTTTTCTTTAATGCATGCCAGCACCGCTTGCACATGGGGTATTATTCAGAAGTTACAGGGGATTATTTGTTTAATTATAATTCCACGATCGTGGTGGCTTATGACAGAAGCGATGCAATGACTTCTTATTATATTAATGTGATTGTTTATGAATTGCAAAAATTAGGCTTTTATAATGTCTTCACGCAAGCGGAATTCCCACTGGATAAAGCAAAAAATGTGATTTATGCGCGCATTGTTCGTAATATCTCGGCTGTGCCGTTTTATCAATACAATTACCAGCTGATTGATCAAGTCAATAAGCCTTGTTATTTTCTTGGGGGGCAGTTTTATTGCTCCCAAACCCCTACAGATTATTACGCTATCAATGGCTTTAGCGAGCAAATTTTAATGAGCGCGAATTCGCATTTTATTTTGGACTGGTATGATGTGGTGTTGCAAAAACGGGTTTTGTATGTAGATGGGAGCGTGAGCGGGAGGACTTGCGGCTATCAAATGCTTTATAGAGATTTGATAAAAAGCACGATCAAGCGCATTGATTTCAACCGCCCTGAACGCTACTACTACAATTTAAGACTGCCCCTTTATCAGCCATGTTATAGGCAATGAGTAATGATTATTCGGCGATTGTATAAATTTTGCGCTAGCCATGTGGTGCGCAATTGCTCTTCTTTAAAATGCGCTCAAAATATCCATGGGCATAATTATGAAGTGGAAGTCTTTATTGAAACCAACCGCTTAGATAGCGCGAACATGGCGCTAGATTTTGGATTGATGCAACAAGAAATGCAAACCTTTATAGACTCCTTTGATCATGCCCATCATTTTTGGGATAAAGAAAGCATTGAATTCCAGCGTTTTATAGAAAATCATTGCGTGCGTTACGTGAAATGCTCGTTTAATTTGAGTGCGGAGAGTTACGCTCTCATGTTTTTATACTACCTTTCACGCATTTTACAAAAAAGCGTTTTTTCTAATAACGAAGGGGAGTTAAAAGTCTCTAGCGTGCGCGTGCATGAGACCAAAAACGGCTATGCTGAAAGCTTTTTAAAAGATTTAGAAAACCCCCACTTTAAAGCTTTAGTGCATCCACATTGCATTTCCTTTTCGCAAGGCATTCAAAGCTCGTGGCAAGACAAGGACTTTTTCAATAAAATCATTAGCGGTAAAGAAAAATGCTTTTTTCACGCTAAACCCTTACACCAAATCCCTTAAATGAAACTCCCGGTCGTTGAGAGCTTTTTTTCCTTACAAGGCGAAGGAAAAAGGATAGGCAAGCCCAGTCTTTTTTTGCGTTTAGGGGGGTGTAACCTTTCTTGCAAAGGATTTGGTTGTGAAACCTTATTGAACGATGAAATTTTAACAGGTTGCGATAGTTTGTATGCGGTGCATCCTAAATTTAAAACATCTTGGGATTATTATAATGAGCCTAAATCCTTGATTGAGCGATTAGCCCGTTTAACCCCCAATCACAAGAATTTTGATTTCATTCTCACAGGCGGGGAGCCAAGCTTGTATTTCAATAACCCTATTTTATTGAGTGTTTTAGAGCATTTCCACCGCCAAAAAATCCCTTTATTTGTGGAGAGTAACGGCTCTATTTTTTTTGAATTTAGCCCTATTTTGAAAGAATTGCATTTCACCTTAAGCGTCAAGCTCTCTTTATCTTTAGAAAAAGAAAACAAACGAATCAACCTTAAAGCCCTACAAAATATCTTAAATAACGCTAAAAGCGTGCATTTTAAATTTGTTTTGGACAGCAAAAACGCCGTGCAATCTATCGCAGAAATTCAAAGCCTTTTGAAACAACTCTCCTTAAAAAACAATGAAATCTTTTTAATGCCTTTAGGCGCAACTAACAACGAATTAGACAAAAATCTAAAAACCCTAGCCCCCCTAGCCATAGAGCATGGCTTTAGATTGAGCGATAGGCTTCATATCCGCTTGTGGGACAACAAAAAAGGGTTTTAAAAGACTCAACAATACAAGATAGCGTTATTATTTTAAGCTAAAAATTGTTATCATTGCACTCATTGAAAGATTGAATTATTTCATCTTTAAAGTTAGGAAATCATGACTATCAAAGTTTTTTCGCCTGAGTATCTTAATGAATTAGAGGATTTTTACGCTGAGCGCATCGCTGATAACCCTTTAGGGTTTATCCAACGCTTGGATCTTTTACCCAGCATTAGCGAATTTGTTCAAAAATTGCACGAGCATGGCGGGGAATTTTTTGAAATGAGGGATAAGGGGAAGCTCATTGGGATTTGCGGGCTTAATCATGTCAATCCAAAAGAAGCAGAGTTGTGCAAATTCCACATAAAAACCGCTTATCAATCTCAAGGGTTGGGTCAAAAACTCTATGAAAGCGTGGAGAAATACGCTTCTATTAAGGGCTATACTAAAATCTCTCTGCATGTGAGCAAGAGCCAGATCAAGGCATGCAACCTCTATCAAAAATTGGGTTTTTTGCAAATCAAAGAAGAGGATTGCGTGGTGAAATTGGGCAAAGAGACTTTAATTTTCCCTACGATTTTTATGGAAAAGATTTTGTCTTAATTGGTGCGTCCATTTGATACACCCTTAGTTAAGGGCTAGAAAATGATGACAAAAACAAGGGTTTATTCTTTATTAAAAATGCTTTTAGCGTTTAAATTAAAGCTTGTTTTATCAAGCAGTAATTTTTAAAAAAAGCGGTTTTCTTAGGGGGTTTAGTTGTGGGTTAGGGGAATGCTCACTCTCCCCTTAAGCGTTTGACAACAAAACTTTAAAAATGCATTTTAAGAATTTTACCATAACCAAAACCCACTAACGCTAAAAAACCCTTATTAAGACTGAGATAATAACACTTCCTTTAATCTTTTAATGATGGCTTCTTCTCTTTTTTTACGAAATTCCTCTATATTTTCCCATTCTAACTCTAAGGTAGGGTCAATATAGTTTCTTTTTTTATACTCTTCTATGGCTTGCTGATCTTTATATTCTTCTTTGAGCCACACTTCGGGGTCTTTATCCTTTTTGGTGCTGTTTTTTGCACCTTCTAAAAGCTGGAGGTTGAATAAATGATTCCCCCACTTAGAGAAATCTTTATTTAATTTTTTATTTTTCTCATTAAACTTGGATTTTGGATAAATATGGTCTATATGAAAAGTGGTGGTTTGGTAGTTCAAGTTTGGGTATAAGATTTGCAAGATGGGAAAGACTTTAGCATCGCTACTAGAACACATCACTTCTTCTTCTATAGTATCATTAGTGATTTTTAAAGGGCTTGTTTCATGTTTGGCTAAATTGTGGTTGAATCGCTCAAAGGTTTGCGCATCTTTCATGCTATTGGCTATGATGCCTAATTTTGTGTCCGTTGAAGGAGTAAAATAACTCGTGATTTGAGCGTTACGGACAAATTTTAGGGCTTGTTCTTTATCGTTCTTATCCATTTTTGGATTTAAAAAATAAAAATAAGCCAAACTAGATAGAATATAAGCTGAACCTAGATATTTTACATAACCAAAAGTTTCTAATAATTTTGCAGCACTATAAATGCTTTCTGTAATTTTTTCCCAATTGTCTTCAATTTCTCTGATATTATTTTTATTAAAATTATTTAATTCAAAAGTAGTGTCTTTACCAATGAGAAGCAAGCAGGTTTTTAGCACTTGGTCTTGTTCCATTTTTGAAAAGCCTTTGTCTTTTAAGGCATCCACTAGCTCGTTCATTCTTTCTCTAATATCGCTTGAAAAACTTGCTGTCAAAATAGACATCAATAAATCAGAATAGCTTAACTTGACCCCACCACTATTGACACGGATAAAGATATTTAAAACTTTATTAAGATTTTTTTCCGTTTCTTCAAAATATGAGATGAGTTGTTTGGTGCGAAAAGCATCGTTTAGCTTTTCTAGAAGTTTCAATTCATTATCTTTTAAACCATGTTCTTGCGCATAATTCAAAAGACTTTCCAACTCTAAAATATCCCCCACCTTAAACCACCAATGTTTCTTATCGTTTTCAGGCTTTTTGGCATGAAATTCAAACTGGTAATTGTCTTTTGGATTGTCCATGTTTGGTTGGTGTTTCAAGTTCAAATACAAACGCTTCTCTTCATAAGCGTTAGGGTTATCGTTTCTAGCGTTCTTTTTTTTAAGCGTTCTAGTGCCTTTAAGCCCGATATAAAGCGATGTTAAGCGTTGTTGGCCATCTAGGACAACAGACAAATCATCGCGCTTGATTTGTTCAATACGGATTTTTTCATTGTGGGGCTTTCGCTCATCGTAGTTTGTAATGAATTGGTAAAGTTGGAAATTGAGTTTATCGCTATCTTGTTCGTCGCTCTTGGCTATATCCTCTTTTTGTAATTTCCAAAATAAAAAAGAGCCGATAGGATAACCCCTAAGAATGGAGTCAAAAAGTTGCTCTATCTTTTTTTCATTGGCTTTTTTGAGCCACACATACTCACGCTGAATGTCAGGCAAAAAATAACGAACATTCAATTCATCTATCACATCTTTAATGCTCTTATCCAAAAACACACCCATGAAAATCCCCTTATCTTGTATTTTTTAGGCTTTATTGTATCAAATATTGATTAAAAATAGAATGATCCAACCTAATTTAAGATTTTCTCCACACGCTTTTGAATGATCTCTAAAACCAAGCAAAAAAGCCAGTAAATCAAAGCGGCTTCTAAATAAATAGGGAGAAAGTCATAGCTAGCGTTAGCTTTTTGCTGTGCGATTCTAAAAACCTCTGCAATGGTAACCACCGAAGCTAAAGAAGTTTCTTTAAAAAGGCTGATGAAAGTGTTACTCAAGCTGGGCGTGGCGACTTTGAGCGCTTGAAAAAAGATGACATGCCAAAAGGTTTGCAAGTAATTCAAACCCAAACTCAAGCTAGAATCCCATTGATCTTTAGGGACAGAAAGAAAGCTCGCTCTCAAAGTCTCTGAAGCGTATGCCCCCACATTAAAGGAAAACGCAATGATGCCTGCCGGGATTGGATCCATATACACCCCAAGAGCGGGCAAACCATAAAACACCACCACGATTTGGACCAATAAAGGCGTGCCTCTGATGATTGACACATAGAAATTCACGCCCGCTAATAAAGCCCTATGAATAAAGCGTTTAGGGGGTGCAATCTTAATGAGCGCTACCACAATAGCGAGCCATAAACCCAAAATAAAAGAAATGATCGCCAAAGGCAAAGAAATACAAAAAGCGGCTTTTAGCATGGGGTAAAAAGCCTCTAATAACAATTCCAAACGCTCTTTGCTCAAATCTAAAGATTCAAAAAACAAAGACAAATTAGGGCTGGCTGACATCTTTTCCAAAAAATTGTTCGCCCAAGCGTTTCAAAACCCCTTTATTGATCAATTTTTGCATCGCTTGGTTGATAAGCTCTAGGGCTTTTTCTTGGTGTTTGTTAATGACAAAGGAAGCACCCCCATCTTTTTCTTTGGACTCCCATGCGATTTTAAAGGGGTTGTTTTTGTGGGTGTTTAGGTAGTTTAAAATGGCTAAAGAACTATTTAAGGTCAAGTCGGCTCGTTTTTGCGCCACTAATAACAACGCTTGCGCCATAGAATCCACTGAAACGATTTGAGCGTCGTATTTGAAAGCGATCTCCCCATAAGTGGAGCTTAAAGTGTTAGCCGCTCTCAAGCCTTTAATATCTTTGATGTCTTTAATGCGATTTTCATCTTTCCTAACGAGCATGATTGTGCCTGAGTAGCTATAAGGCAAGCTTTTATCAAAAGTCGCTTGGCGTTTTTTAGTCGTCAAACTCACTTGATTAGCGACCATATCAAAACGCCCTGATTTCAAGCCTGTAAGCATAATATCCCATGAAGTTTCGTGGAATTTGATTTTCACGCCAAGCTCTTTAGCCAGCTCCCTAGCCACTTCCACATCATAGCCGGTGAGCTTACCCTCTTTGTCATGGTAAGTGAAAGGGGGGTAAATGCCCTCTGTGCCAACGCTGATCGTTTCTTTATTGATAAGTTTTTCATACAAGCTAGAAGCGTTCAAAAAACCCCAAAAAAGGCTTATTATCAAGCATAAAACTTTTTTCATTAGTATTTTAATCCTAAGTTTTTTTCAAGCATTCTAACACAAAATAAAATTTGCATGGTTTGGTTTCACGCATAAACGCGCTCCAAGCGTTTGGATAGGGTGCTGATGACTTCATAAGGAATAGTGTTTAAAAGCGTAGCGATTTCATTTGCGTCGTTAGCTTTGGTGCTTTTATCCCCAAACAAAATGACTTCATCGCCCTCTTTAGCTTCAATGCCATTAAGTTTAATAAAGCATTGATCCATGCACACTTTACCGATCAAGGGGGCTAGTTGGTTATTGATTACGACTTGAATGCGATTGCCCAAAGCGCGCGCTAACCCGTCCGCATACCCTAGCGCTAAAACACCCACTAAAGTTTCTTCATTCGTGTAAAAATGCTTGCCATAGCCAATAAACTCGCCTTTTTTGACTCGTTTGATTTGAACGATTTGAGCTTTTAAACTGATAACATTTTTTAAGATCGTGGGACACGATCCTTTCATTTCATTAGAAGGGTAGAAGCCATAGAGCATGATCCCTGGGCGATAAAGGTTTAAAAAGCGATCTTCATTGTTGTTGCACAAAGAAAGGATGCCGGCGGAATTATAAGCATGGCGGTATTGGAACTCTATTTTTTGATCCAAAAGCTGCTCTAAAAAAGCGTTAAAGGCTTTCATCTGGTTTTTAGCATGGGTTTTGATATTGGCATCAGCGTTGCTTAAATGCGTGAAAATCCCCTCCACTTCCAAACCCTTTAAAGCTTGGATTTTTTTAATGATTTCTACGCTTTTAAAATTAGGCTCTAAACCCAAGCGGTGCATTCCGGTATCAATTTTGAGATGCACTTTCAAGCGTTTTTGGGATTTTAAAGCTATTTGAGAAAAAACCTCCGCTTGTTCAAGGCTAAAAATCATGGCACTCAAATGATTGTCAACCAACATTTGAGCGTTAGAATTAGGGCTATAACCCAAAATCAAAATAGGGGTTTTAGGAAAATGAAAACGCAATTCTAAGGCTTCATCTAAGGTTGCTACCCCTAAATAATGCGCCCCCTCTTGCAAAAAAATCTCGCTCGCTTTAATCGCTCCCACCCCATAAGCGTTCGCCTTGACAACCGCCATGATATGAGCGTCTTTAGGGATAGCGTTTTTGACCGCATTAAAATTATGCCTTAAAGAAGAAGTGTCCACCTCCACAAAACTCGCCCTTTTTAACATGTTATTTTATTTGTTGGAGTGCTTGCTAAAATACCAACGAGTCTCAGAATACACCACTTTATGCAATAAAATCAAAGCGATCAAATTAGGGATAGCCATAAGCCCGTTAGACAGATCCGCCAAATTCCACACAAAATCAATTTTAGCCATAGCCCCTACCATGACACTCGCTAAAAAGATCAAGCGGTAATATTTAACCTTTTTCTCACCAAAGGCGTATTCAGTGCATTTTTCCCCATAATAAGCCCAGCCAATGATCGTAGAGTAGGCAAAAAAGATCATGGTCAAAAAAATCACCACCGTCCCTAATGAGCCTAGAAAATACTCCGTGCTTTTTAAAGTGAGCAAATTAGCGCTCATTTTCGTGCCATCAGGGAGCAAGGTGTTATATTCTGGCGCCATTAAAATCACGCTCGCTGTCGCCGAACACACCACTAAGGTTACAATAAAAGTTTGGAGCATAGAAACTAAAGCTTGGCGTACTGGGTGGTGCGTTTGAGCGCTTGCGGCAATGATAGCTGAACTCCCCAACCCCGCTTCATTAGAATACAACCCCCTAGCCACGCCCGTTTTTATCATCGTCGTCATCAACGCGCCTGCCGCTCCGCCCACAACGGGTTTAGGGTTAAAGGCTTCTTCAAAAATAAGCTTGATGGCTTGAAGGGCTAAATCAAAATGGCTGACAATAACATAAATAATAGTTATTAAATATAAAAGTACCATGATAGGGGCTAAATAAGAAGTGAATTTACCAATGGATTTGATCCCCCCAATGACAATAACAGCGGTTAAAAGGGTGAGCAATAAGCCTGAAACCCAATTGGGCAAGCTCGCTTGTTCGCTTAAAATGGAAGAAACCGCGTTGGATTGCGTCATGTTACCGGTGCCAATGCTTGCAATAATGGTAAAAATCGCAAACGCCATGGCGAGTTTGGGCATGTTGAGGCCGTTTTTAATGTAATACATGGGCCCTCCATTGTATCCAAACGCCCCTTTTTCTCTGTATTTCACGGCTAAAATCCCCTCAGAATATTTCGTCGCCATGCCAACAAGCCCGGTAACCCACATCCAAAATACTGCCCCTGGCCCTGCAATGCTGATTGCGGTCGCTACGCCTACGATACTCCCAATACCCACGGTTGCCCCTAAAGAGAGCATGAGGGCGGAGAATTGCGAAATATCGCCTTTAGATTGGGACTCTTTGTCAAAAAGGATTTTGATCGCATAAAAGATTTTACTGAATTGCAAACCCCTAAGATAGAAGGTCAAAAACAAGCCGGTGCCTACCAATAAAATTTGCATGGGAATCCCCCACACAAAATTAGATAAATAGCGTACCACCGAATCAATCGTTTCCATAAAAACTCCTTAATAAACTAGGGTTTAAAAAAGAAATTCCTTAATCCCTAAAAAATGCAGAAAAAAGCATAATATCGGCATTTTTTTCATTCGCTCCGTCTTGGCTTAAATTGGCGATGATTTTACCAATGGCCGGGCCAAAAGTGATGCCAAGCCACCCCAGTCCTGTGGCATGGATTAAGTTTTTATAGCGTTTGTCATAGCCTAAATAAGGAATATCATTAGGGGTTAAGGGCCTAAAACCACACCACTCTATGGCGTCTTTCATTTCAAAAGGCTGCGTGAAAGCGGCTAGATTTTTCTTCATGTTAGCGATTTGCTCTTTATCAATGAGGGCGTTATTGGTGTTTAATTCTAATTTAGAAGTGATCCTTACGGTGTCTCTTCGTGGGGTCATTGCCATGAAAATATCCGCAAATAAAGAAGAGGTTTTGGGTTTTAATTCTTCAGGCATTTTAAAGGTGATGCTATAACCTTTAGCCCCCATCATTAAAAAATCGTTCTTGGTTTTTTTGATGAGAGTGGGGTTAGCCCCAGTGGCTAGAATGATTTTTTCTGCTTGGATTTTTTCTTTATGCGTGATAACGCCATCAATAAGGTTGTTTTTAAACTCAAAATCAACAACCTCTTCATTATAAAGAAACTCCACGCCCGCGTTTTGTAAATATTGTTGCAAAGAGTGCATCACTTCGCCCGGATCCACATGCGCATTTTCGGTTAAAAGCACGCTCCCGCAGATATTGTCATTAACAACCGGCATGTATTCTTTGGTCTCTTTGGCGCTAAGGATTTTATAAGCACCGCTGTCATCGCAAGTTTTAATCTTTTTTTCAAAATTTTCTTCTAAAGTGTAGATCATTAAAAGCCCGTCTTCTTTATACCAAAAATCCATGCCGTCTTCTAGCATCTGGTGATACGCATCAATGCTCAGCCACCCGTAGCGTTCAAACAACGCCATGGTGCGGTGGGTGGATTTGGCGTTCGCGCTTTTCATGAATTTTAAAATCCATTGGTAAAGCTTCAAATTAAGCCCAAAATGGAATTTTAAAGGGGCTTGGTTTTTAAGCATGAGTTTAAGGGTGTCTAACACCACACCAGGGCATGAGAGCGGGGCTTTTTTAAACGCAGAAATGAGTCCGGCATTCCCAAAAGAAGTGCCGTTTTTGCCATCGCTTTTTTCAATCACACAGACCTTATGCCCTAATTTATGCATAGAATACGCACAAGAAAGCCCTACAATCCCACCGCCTATAACAACCACTTCTTTTTTCATGCTTATAAGCCCCTTTTAATCCATATCACTTGATGGCTATCGCTTCAATTTCTACTAAAGCGTCTTTAGGCAATTTAGCCACTTGAAAGGTCGCCCTAGCCGGATAAGGCTCTGTAAAATAACTCCCATAGATTTCATTCACCACTGCAAAATCGTCTAAACTTTTCAATAAAATAGTCGTTTTGACCACGCTATCCATCCCTAAATCAGCTTCTTTTAAAATCGCTTTGATATTTTCCATGGATTGGGTGGTTTGAGAATGAATGTCCGCACCCTTAAATTCGCCGGTAGTTGCATCAACGCCTAATTGGCCAGAGACAAAGACAAGATTGTTCGTAGCGATAGCTTGAGAGTAAGGACCTATAGCCTTTGGGGCTAGAGTTGAATGAATGACTTTTTTCATGATTAAAACTCCTATGATTGTGTGTTATGCTAGCTATTATTATGCAATCAAATTAAAAAGAAATAAAAAATGAGTGCAAAATGCCATGAATTTTCATCTTATTATAAGGTATTGTATATTTTTTACCCATATTTAGAAATTCTTAAATGGGTTTTGTTGGGAATTTAGGCTTTGTTATCATCAATTTTTAAAAGCTATCACCTGCTTATAAGCTCTTTTTGCAAGCTCTTTTATAGTTTATTTTGAAAAATGCCTTTGAGTATTTTTATTGAAATTATTAGAGAGAATTTATTTTTAAAAGAAACTTGAAAATTTAACAAAACCTTGACTTTTATTATTGAGTTTAGATACAATAACAATCGTCTTTTTAAATAAAAGAGTGCGGGAATAGCTCAGTGGTAGAGCACGACCTTGCCAAGGTCGGGGCCGCGGGTTCGATCCCCGTTTCCCGCTCCATAACTTAAGTAATATTTAAGAGGATTTAAGATTGCGTTTGATCAAATTAGCTAGCGTGTGCTTGGGCGTTTTGATAAGCGGTTGTGCGTCGTCTTATCCAACTGGATCTCTTTTCACTATGGTAACGGTTCCAGTTTCCGGAAACGATACGCAATACTCTAAAGAGGGGCGTGCGAGTTGTTGGAGCGTTTTTAGTCTTGTAGCCGCTGGTAATTGTTCTGTAGAAAAGGCAGCTAAGAGTGGCGGTATCACTAAGATTAAAATGGTGAGCCGTGAGGCTAACAACTTTTTAGGCATCGTTGGTAAATACACCACAATCGTTCAAGGCGACTAGCCTTGCTAGAGAGCGTAGTTGAATCATCTTTCATTCCACTCTAGGCTTAAAGCCTGAATTGCCCAGGTGGTGGAATTGGTAGACACAAGGGACTTAAAATCCCTCGGTAGCAATACCGTGCCGGTTCAAGTCCGGCTTTGGGCACCATTTTTGATCGTGATTTTATTTTTTAAAAATGCGAGTGTTAGAGATTAAGGCGACATAGCCAAGTGGTAAGGCATGAGTCTGCAAAACTTTGATTCCCCGGTTCGAATCCGGGTGTCGCCTCCATTATTGTAGTCATTAGGGGCTTTTGCAAGGGACTTTTGTAAAAATAGCGGGAGATGGCTGAGTGGTTGAAAGCGGCGGTCTTGAAAACCGTTGAGGGTCATACCTCCGGGGGTTCGAATCCCTCTCTCCCGGCCACTTGATTAAAATCTTTTAAGCGATTGGTTTTAACCAATTCATCTCTTCTTTTAATAAAGAATTTTGTGAATGTTGATTGTCTCTTTTAATTGAAATTTAAGGATTGATTTAAAGGATTTTATTCGGTGGGATTGTCAGCATCAAGTCTTATTGTTCCTCTTAGCGTTATTTTAATGGTTTTTTTCACCAAACGAGTCGCGCTCTCTTTGTTTGTGGGCATTATAGTCAGCGCTGTTTTGTTGCATTCTTTAAACCTCACAAATATCGTAGAATATACCTACACTAAAATCACTGCCGTTTTTTATACCTATGAGCCAGAAAAAGGGCTTCATTTCAATCTTTCCAACCTCTATGTTTTTGGGTTTTTAATCTTTTTAGGCGTTTTAAGTCAAGTGATTTTAAAATCCGGTAGCGTGCAAAATTTTGTCAAAAAAGCCAAAAAATACTCTAAAAACGCTAAAACCCCTGAATTTATCGCTTTTTTTTCAGGCATCATTATTTTTGTAGATGATTATTTTAACGCCCTGACCGTGGGGCAAATCTCAAAGTCTTTAAACGACGCCCACAATTCCACACGAGAGCGCTTGGCTTATATCATAGACTCCACTTCAGCGCCGGTGTGTTTGTTAGTCCCTATTTCTAGTTGGGGGGCTTATATTATGGGGATCATGAATAACGACAACTCGCCTTTATTGAAAGATAGTTTTTCGGTGCTTATGCAAAGTTTAAGCAGTAATTATTATGCGATTTTTGCACTCATTGCGGTGTTTCTCACTATTTTGTGGCAAATCAACCTCCCTAGCATGAAAAAGTATCAAAACATAGGCGTGAAGGATTTTTATAGCGAGCAAGAAGAGGATCTTTCAAAGCTAGCCCCCTTAAGCTTGTTACCCCTTTCTATTCTTTTGTTGATTATCTCCATTTCCTCGTTGATTTTTTATACTGGAGTAATCTTAAAAAACACCGATGCGAGCTTTTCACTCTTTTATGGGGGGCTGTTTTCGCTCATTATCACTTATCTTTTAGCTTACAAGTTTTTAGAAAAAGGGGGGTTTTTAAAACTCATGTTGGATGGCTTTAAGAGTGTGGGGCCAGCGATGCTAGTCTTAACGCTCGCTTGGGCTATTGGGCCTGTGATTAGAGATGACGCTCAAACGGGGCTTTACCTAGCTCAAGTAAGCAAGGAGTTTTTAAATAGTGGAGGGGGGGTGTATATGCCCTTAATCTTTTTTTTAATCTCCGGATTTATCGCTTTTTCTACCGGCACAAGCTGGGGAGCGTTTGCAATCATGCTACCCATTGGAGCGGGCATGGCTAATGAAAGCGATATTATTTTGATCGTTTCAGCCATTCTTTCTGGGGCGGTTTATGGGGATCACACAAGCCCTATTTCTGATACGACTATACTATCGGCTACTGGGGCGGGGTGTTCGGTGCAAAGCCATTTTATCACGCAACTCCCTTATGCGACTATTGCGATGCTTTGCAGCGCGGTGAGTTTGGGGGTTGCAAGTTTTATGCATTCTCGCTCGCTCGCGCTTTTAATCGGTATCATTTTGCTTGTGGGGGTGTTTTATCTTTTGAAAAAATTTTATGGCGAAAATCTAAAAACTTAAAAATTAAAATAAGGTTTTAGCGATCCCTATTTGATTGGGGAAAAATCTTGTTTTATTATCAATCAATTAAAATAAATTATTCAAAAATAACCATTAATTGTAAAAATCTTCACAAAACTCTAAATCGTAACGCTTTTTAAAAAAATACATTTTTTTTAATTTTTTAATCAACTATTAAGGTGTTTTAAGTTAAATTTCCTTATCTGTTAAACATACGGATAATGTTATATCTAAGGAAAGAAAATGGGGTTAGGACACTAATAAGTTTAGGGATTTTGTTAAGCGTTTTGAATGGCGACGATCTGAGATTGTATTCAAAACCTTTAGTCTATTCGGTTGGCAGTGGGATCATTGGGATTGATATTGATAAGCGGACATTTTACAAACGAGCGTTCACTTTCACAATGAAATCGTTGTTTGGTGAAAACTTGCTTTTGTTTGTCAAATTAAAGCATTCTGCGTTGATGAGCAAACACATGAAAGGACCTTTGGAAAACCGCCATCATCATTCTTTCACTAAGAATTATGAAAAAGCGGTTAATGGTTGTCAAAAGTATTTCCATATCAAATTGCCTGAAGGCGCTCCTAGCAACTTCAAATCAGGCTCATACATGGCCACTATGGTGATGCGTTTTTAAAGTTTTATTTTGGGTATTCTTAATACCCTTATCATTCTTTTAAGAATACAAATCTTTAAAAACACAAGTTTGTTTCTTTTTTTAATCTTCTTAGGGCTTTTTTCATTATATTGAATAAAATATTTCAAAAACATTGATAAAAATCCATAGGAGAAAAATAAAAACTCACTTCAAGTTAAGTTGGGATTTAATCTTAGCTCTTTCTAAAGTTGTAAGACACCTTTCATATGGATTACATCAGCAAAGCCACCAATGAAAAAGAAAAAAAGAATGTGAGAAATTGCTCACGCCTGAAGCTAGGAAACTTTTAGAAACCGAAGCGTTGGATTGTTTGAGGCATGCTAAAACGGAAGCGCAAAAAAAAAGAATGCATCAAAGATCTCCCTAAAGCGTTGCAACAAGAAGTGTTGGATAAAAAAAGTTTGCAATCCATATAAAAAGGCTTTGTTTTCATCAAATTTTGATCGCTAAAACTTTTATAGTTAATTAAGGCGTGTTTTTGGCTTCAGGTGTTTTTATGGTAGGATTAGTTCTATCAAGGTTTAGGGGATTAGCATCTTTCCTCTTATCATTTGGCGCTAAAGGCGACTCAATTAGCCCATTCCTTGATGAGCCATTTTATTCCAACAACATGAAAAACTCTGTCCTTTAGGGTGCAGTAAGTACATAGCCGTTAGACTATATTTAAACTAAAAGGTAGCCAAATGCCTCTAGTCTTTTTGGGGTAGGAAATGTCCATGCAGGCTTTAAAGAACAAAGCTTTTCATGTTAGTGTCCGTTGGTTAGTGTCCGTTGGGATACTTTAATTAAGAAGCCCCTTGTTTTAGAAAGGGGCGGTTTCACAGCCTATCATAATCCGCCTATTTTTATCCGCCTTAAAAATGCGGAGGCAAACAAACCCCTACAAAAACGCTTCTAATTTATAGGCTTTTTGATGCTCTTTTTTCAAATCCATGTAAGCGTTTAAAAGCATGTATTCTTCAAAAGATAAAACCGCTAGATGCTCCTTAGCGAGATCATTCATTTCTAATTCTAGCAACACAAACAAAAAGGCTTTTTGGGCCTTATCGTCTTCTTGGCTTAAAATCTCAAAAAACTGGAACCATTTGTCCGGCACAAGGAATTTTTGCGCTTTTTGCGCGAGCTTTAAATAATCGTTCTTGTCATAACCCACCTTTTTGCAAAGCTCTGAAATCTTTAAAGTGTCTGTGTTTAAGGATTTTTCAAAAAAAGCTTTTAAAAAAGACTTCACGCATTCTTTGTTCAAATCATCTTGCATTGCATTCAAAGCCTTTAAAACCTCTTTTTTACTTCCTTTTTGGGCGATTTCTATAAAAGCGTAATGGCGTAAGTCTAAAGGGATTTGCATGTTTGTTAAAACTTCAAAGGCGTTTTTTAAATCGTTATGCATGAAAGCTTTCAAGCGTTTAGAAAAATAAGCATGATCATAAGCCAGAGAGTGCTTGGTGTGATCTTTAGGTTCAAGGGTGTTGTTTTCTATGTTGTGGTAATGTTTAAAAAGGTTATCCACTTTTTCACACCCGCTATTTGGCGTGTTTAAATCAGCCTTTAAATCATAGCGGGCTAAGATTTGAGAAAGGTTTTTAGCGAGATCGCTTTTAAATTTCGTTTTTAAAAAAGTCTTTTGAGTGTCTTGGGACAGGATTTGTTTGAGCAATTTGTCAAAATCCCTTTTCTCATGGTATAGGCGGATTTTATGGCTGATGTTGTGTTTGAATAAAAAAACCCATGAAAAAAAAGCGAACATGCCCAAAACGCCCATAAGCCATACCGCTATGGGCAAATTAAAGCTATAACTCCCCAAATTGAAAGCATAAGCTTGCGGATCAATGCTATAAACAAACACGCCAAAACCCACAATAAATAAAAATGTAAAGATAATGTAAAAACGCATGCGTACCTCCTATTTATGGTATGGATGCTTAAAAATAATGCTTAAAGCCCTATAAATTTGCTCGCATAAAACAATTTTAGCCACTTCATGGCTAAAAGTCATCTCGCTCAAACTCCAAGCCTGACAATCTTTTAAAAATTTTTCTTCAAAGCCATACGCTCCAGCGATAAAGAAATTAATATTAAGATGATTTTCTAACATTTTACTAAACGCAAAGCTATCGCCCCCTTTAGCTTTAGGGTGCAATGCAATATTGATCGCTTTAGGGTTGAAATACGGCTCAAAGGCTAGAGAGTAACTTTTTTGAGCGAGTTCTTTAGAAATTTTTTGAGCGTTGACTATATTTTTAGGGAATAAATCCACTAATTCTAATTCGCAATCAAATTGTTTGCATTGTTTTTGATAGCTTTTCACCAACTCTAAAGGCGAACTTTTAGCGATAGAATACACCACACAACGCATCAATCTTAAAAACTTTAAAAAATCTTTGAAGTCTTATGCGTGGTGATAGCGATCAAATCGCTCAAAGTTTTCTTCAAATCCTTCCTGTGCACAATCATATCAATCAAGCCATGCTCTAATAAAAATTCCGCTGTTTGAAAGCCCTCAGGCAAATCCGCCCCTATGGTTTGTTTAATGACCCTAGGCCCTGCAAAACCTATCATCGCTCCTGGCTCTGCAATGATGAGATCCCCTAAAAACGCAAAAGACGCGCTAACGCCCCCATAAGTGGGATCGCTCAAAAGCGAAATGAAAGGGAGTTTAGCCTCGCTCAATCGGTTCAAAGCTGCGCTCGTTTTAGCCATTTGCATGAGTGAATAAGTGGATTCTTGCATCCTGGCCCCCCCACTCGCTGAAACGATCAATAACGCTTCTTTTTTGGCGACCGCGCGATTAATCGCTCTTACGATCTTTTCACCCTCCACAGAGCCTAAACTCCCCCCCATAAAGCTAAAATCAAACACCACGATCTGCAAAGGCATGCGGTTGATTTTAGCCTCACCGCTAATCACTGAGCTTGGGCGGTTGGTCCTTTTCTCGTATTTTTTAATGCGCTGTTTGTAGCTTTCTTTATCCACGAAATTCAAAGGGTCATTAGGCCGTAAATGCTTATCAAATTCTTCAAAACTCCCCACATCGCATAAAAATTCAATCCTTTCAGTCGCATTCATGCGGAAATGGTAATGGCATTTCAAACACACGCTGTATTTACTAAACACTTCTTTATGATACATTAATGCATAACATTTAGGGCATTTCACCCAATGGCTTGGTTGTTCGTTCTTACTTGGCGCTTCTCGCAATTTATTGATCTTGAAATTTTTAAAGAAATCTGCAAATCCCATGTTTTTCCTTAATTTTGCAGTTTTATTGTGATTGTATCCAAGTTTTGCTTATAATAAAACAAAATTAGCTTAAGAGTAGCGATGCAAGGGTTTCTTTTACAAACACAAAGCATAAGAGATGAGGATTTAATCGTGCACGTTTTGACTAAAAACCACCTCAAAACCCTCTATCGTTTCTACGGCAAACGCCACAGCGTGCTGAATGTGGGGCGTAAGATTGATTTTGAAGAAGAAAACGATGATAAGTTTTTACCCAAAATAAGGAATATTTTGCATTTAGGCTATATTTGGGAAAGAGAAATGGAACGCTTGTTTTTTTGGCAGCGCTTTTGTTTTTTGTTGTTCAAGCATTTAGAGGGCGTGCATTCTTTGGATAGCATCTATTTTGACACTTTAGACGATGGGGCTAACAAACTCTCCAAACAGCACCCCTTAAGAGTGATTTTAGAAATGTATGCAACGCTTTTGAATTTTGAAGGGCGCTTGCAAAGCCAAAACTCTTGTTTTTTATGCGATAAGAAATTAGAAAATTCCGTCGCTTTAGCGCAAGGGTTTGTTTTAGCGCACCCCTCTTGTTTGAAAGCTAAAAGCTTGGATTTAGAAAAAATCCAAAATTTTTTTCGCACTCAAAGCACGATTTTTTTAGAAACAGAAGAAGTGGAAGAATTGTGGCGCACGCTGAATTTAGGGTTTTAAAAGGTTGGAAATGAAATTTAAATTTTTGAATATGGATAATGAGAGCGGTTTTATTTTGATTGAAAAGGAATTGAAGCGCTTGAAACTTTTTTCTCAAGTCAAAGAGAATTGCATTGAATTGAAAGGCGAGAATGTAGAGCGAGCGAGAATTTATCTTAAAACGCTTTTTAACTCTAACATTGTGGAATTAGACGATAACAAAAAAAGCGCGAACGCTTTAATAGAGCGCTTGAAATCTTTAAATTTAAAAATCGCAGTGGCTGAAAGCTGCTCTGGGGGGTTGCTATCGCATGCATTCACTTCCGTTAGTGGGGCTTCAGCGGTTTTTATGGGGGGTATTGTGTGCTACAATGAAGAGGTCAAGCGCGAAATATTAAAGGTCAATGCCACGACTTTAAAAATCTTTGGGGTTTATAGCGAAGAATGCGTGAAAGAAATGCTATCAGGCGTGTTTTTAAATTTTAAAGCGGATTTAGCGCTAGCGATTAGCGGGGTGGCTGGCCCTAATGGGGGGAGTAAGGCTAATCCTGTAGGCACGATTTATATTGGCGTGCAAAAGTCAGGATCTCATGCCCTCATTGATCGCTGTTTTTTTGAAGGCGATAGAGAGAGTGTCCAAAATAAAAGCGTAGAGCATGCCCTAAACATGCTCGCTAGAATGCTATAAACTACCTTAACGCGCAAACATTACCAAAT